>DBMN01000029.1 GCA_002298965.1 Rhizobiales bacterium UBA697
CGTGGCGCGGCCGGTCGCACGAAAGCGGCGCGCGGAGCGTCCCGCGCGCCGTGAGCGCCTGATCGAGTAGAGAACGGCGCGCCTCTGGCGCGCCGGGGGAGGCTTCACGCCTTCTTCGGTGCCGGCTTCCGCAGCATCGATTCGCATTCGATGGCGATCACCTTGCGCCCGTCGAAGGAGAGGGCGAGGCGGCCGTGCTTCAGCTCGAGCGCCCGCTCGCCGAAGAGCTCGCGCCGCCAGCCCTTGAGCGCGCCGACGTCGGCCTCGTCGTCGGCCGCGATCGCATCGAGCTCGTCGACGGTGGCCACCACCTTGGAGGCGACGCCGTTCTGCTCGCAGACCAGCTTCAGCAGCACCTTCATCAGGTCGACCGCCGCGCTCGCCCCGTCGGGCATCGGCTTGCCCTTGGGCACCGGCGGCAGCTTGTCGCGCGGGATGGCCTGGGCACGGGCGACGCAGGCGAGGATCTCCTCGCCGGCGCGCGAGCGCTCGAAGCCCTTGGAGAGCGAGCGCAGGTTCGACAGCGCCGCCGCGTCCTTGGGCTGATCGGCGGCGATCTCGTAGAGCGCGTCGTCCTTGAGGATGCGCGAACGGGGCACGTCGCGATTGCGGGCCTCACGCTCGCGCCACGCCGCGAGTTCTTTCAGAACAGCGAGTTCGATCGGTTTCCTGATGCGGAGCTTGAGGCGCTCCCAGGCGTTCTCGGGCTTCAGGTCGTAGGTCTCGACGGAGGTCAGCACCTCCATCTCCTCCGCCACCCAATGGGCGCGGTCCTGCTCCTCGAGCCGCTTCTTCAGGAAGTGATAGACGTCGCGCAGGTGCGTCACGTCCGACAGCGCGTAGTCGTACTGCTTCTGCGTCAGCGGCCGGCGGGTCCAGTCGGTGAAGCGCGACGACTTGTCGATGTGGTGGCCGCTGATGCGCTGCACCAGCTGATCGTAGGAGATCGAATCACCGAAGCCGCAGACCATCGCCGCGACCTGGGTGTCGAACACCGGATGGGGGACGAAGCCGCCGAGATTGAAGACGATCTCGATGTCCTGCCGGCCCGAATGGAAGACCTTCACGACGTTTTCGTCGCGCATCAGGTCGAGGAAGGGCTTCATGTCGAGCCCGGGAGCCAGCGCATCGACGATGACGGCGGTGTCGGGCCCGGCGAGCTGCGCGACGCAGAGCTTGGGCCAGAACGTGGTTTCGCGCAGGAACTCGGTGTCGACGGCCACGAAATCGTGAGCGGCGAGACGGGCACAGGCGGCGGCGAGGTCTTCGGTGGTCGTGATCAGGTGCATGGACGCGCTCTATAGCGCGGTTTTTCCGGCTTGTCGCCTGCATGCGCGCCGATCGTTTCCGCGCCGTCGCCGCACCCGCCGCGCGCGGCGTCGATCATCGGCGCCGGTTTCCCTCGCTCGGCTTTCGCGGTAACGTGATCTGGAACAATTCCAACCGCGCATCGCCAGCGGTGGAGCCGCCGGTCGGCGGCCGAACCCAGCCAGCGCCTTCGCATGGAGAGAGCACCATGAAGGGTGATGCCAAGGTCATCGACTATCTCAACCGCGGTCTGCGCAGCGAGCTGACGGCGATCAATCAGTACTGGCTGCACTACCGGATCCTCGACAATTGGGGTCTCAAGGCCATGGCGAAGATCTGGCGCAAGGAATCGATCGAGGAGATGGAACATGCCGACGCCTTCACGGCGCGCATCCTCTTCCTCGAGGGCTTCCCCAACATGCAGACGCTCGATCCGCTCAGGATCGGCGAGACGGTGAAGGAAGTGCTGGAGGCCGACCTCGCCGCCGAGCTCGGCGCCCGCGCGCTCTACCAGGAGGCCGCGGCCTATTGCGAGAGCGTCAAGGACTTCGTCACCCGCGACATGTTCGTGAAGGTGATGACCGACGAGGAAGGCCACATCGACTTCCTCGAGACCGAACTGTCGCTGATCGAGCGCATCGGCCTCGAGCTCTATACGCAGACCAAGATCGGCGAAAGCGGCTCCTGAGCCGCGCCGAAAGGGGAATCGAAGCGGCTCCCGAGCCGCGCCGTATCCGACATCGAGGCGAGCCCGTTCCCGGAGACCCGGGGGCGGGCTCGTCGCGTTTCCGGGTCACTCAGCGGCGACCTGCCATTCCGCACCGGCGCCGGCGTCGGCCACGGGGAAGTCGTCGAGCACCGCCGGGCAGGCGTCGCAGTCGCGGTCGGCCGCCTCGCGGATGATCTGTTTGACGGTGGGCGCGCAGCGGCCGCACTGGGGCCGGCAGCCGAGACAACCGAAGACCTCCGACATGCGGCCGCAGCCGCCGGTCTCGTCGACCACGCCCCGGATCGCCCGGTCGGAAAGGGCATTGCAGGAACAGACGATCACTCGGGCCTCCCGCCACGTCGGATTTCGTTCCGGTCGCCCCGCCGTCCGTGTCGCCTTCGCGACGTTCGTCCCCCGGACCGGGCCATCCGCTTCCCGTCTCGCAAGCCCCGTGCCGCAGCCGGGGCTCGTCCGCCGACCCGGTCGAGCGGATCGATCGACGCATCATATGTGCAAGCGAGAACCATTCGCAAGAGTAGGAATGCGGAGGCGGCGGGGGGAGGGCGTGGGACAGAGCGAGGGAGTGTCCTCCGCGCGATTGCGCAGGGGGGGGCGACATCCGTGTGCGATCCTTCGAGACGCGCCTGCGGCGCTCCTCGGGACGAGGCTCTCGTGATTTGCCGCATGAAAACAAACGCCTCATGCCGAGGCGGCGTTCGGAGAACGCCGTCTCGAAGCATCGCGCACGGACGCCGAGGCGCGCTTCTTCGGAACTGCGCAACGATACCTCGAGGGGCGAAGGGGGAGCGGTTGCAGCCGATGCCCGAGCCGTCCGCGCGTACGACGGCGATCGCGCACCCGTCGTCGCCCCGTCTTCTCCCAAGACCGAGCCACAAGGCTGCCCGCATCCCCCTCGGACCCGTCGGGAAATCTTGACAAGGCGGGCGTCGCGTGCGCTTGTGCGGCCACTTTCGGACCCGGTCGGGTTCGATCGCCCGCAAGGATTCGCCGGACGAGGCGAGGGGCCTCGCGAGCCGCCCGGCCGACGTCCCCGGACCCAGAAGATCACGAGATCGCGCCATGCATCGCTACCGCTCCCACACCTGCGCCCAGCTCACCGCGGCCGACGCCGGCAAGACCGCCCGGCTTTCCGGTTGGGTCCATCGCGTGCGCGATCACGGCGGCCTCCTCTTCATCGACCTGCGCGACCACTACGGCATGACCCAGGTCGTCTGCGATCCCGACAGCCCGGCCTTCAAGACCGCGGAAGCGGTGCGCGGCGAGTGGGTGATCCGCCTCGACGGCGAGGTGAAGAAGCGCACGCCCGAGACGATCAACCCGAACCTGCCGACCGGCGAGATCGAGGTCTTCGCCCGCGAGATCGAGGTGCTCTCGGTCGCCAAGGAACTGCCGCTGCCGGTCTTCGGCGAGCCGGAGTACCCCGAGGACATCCGCCTCAAGTACCGCTTCCTCGACCTGCGCCGCGAGACGCTGCACAAGAACATCATGACGCGCACCCGGGTCATCTCGACCCTGCGCAACAAGATGAACGACATCGGCTTCAACGAGTTCTCGACGCCGATCCTGACGGCCTCCTCGCCCGAGGGCGCGCGCGACTTCCTCGTGCCGAGCCGCATCCATCCCGGCAAGTTCTTCGCCCTGCCGCAGGCGCCGCAGCAGTACAAGCAGCTGCTCATGGTCGCCGGCTTCGATCGCTATTTCCAGATCGCGCCCTGCTTCCGCGACGAGGACCCGCGCGCGGACCGTCTGCCGGGCGAGTTCTACCAGCTCGACCTCGAGATGAGCTTCGTCACCCAGGACGACCTCTTCGCCACGATGGAGCCGGTGATCCTCGACACGTTCGCGAAGTTCGCCGACGGCAAGACCGTCCGCCGCGACGTGCCGCGCATCCCCTACGACGTCGCCATGCGCAAGTACGGCACCGACAAGCCCGACCTGCGCAACCCGATCGAGATGCAGGCGGTCACCGAGCATTTCGCCGGCTCCGGCTTCAAGGTCTTCGCCGGCATGATCGCCGCCGACCCCAAGGTCGAGATCTGGGCGATCCCGGCCAAGACCGGCGGCTCCCGCGCCTTCTGCGACCGCATGAACGGCTGGGCCCAGTCGGAAGGCCAGCCCGGCCTCGGCTACATCTTCTGGCGCGAAGGTGAAGAGGGCGGCGCCGGCCCGCTCGCCAAGAACATCGGCCCGGAGCGCACCGAAGCGATCCGCGCCCAGCTCGGCCTCGGCGTCGGCGATGCCTGTTTCTTCGTGGCCGGTCGCCCGGAGAAGTTCGTCAAGTTCGCCGGCGACGCGCGGTCCCGTGTCGGCAAGGAACTGAACCTCGTCGACGAGGCCTCCTACGCGCTCGCCTGGATCGTCGACTTCCCCTTCTACGAGTGGGACGAGGAAGAGAAGGCGGTCGCCTTCTGCCACAACCCCTTCTCGATGCCGCAGGGCGGCATGGAGGCGCTGCAGTCGCAGGATCCGCTGACCATTAAGGCGTTCCAGTACGACATGGTGTGCAACGGCTTCGAGATCGCCTCGGGCTCGATCCGCAACCATTCGCCGGAGACCATGGTCAAGGCCTTCGAGATCGCCGGCATGTCGAAGGACGTGGTGGAAGAGAAGTTCGGCGGCATGTACCGCGCCTTCCAGTACGGCGCCCCGCCGCACGGCGGTATGGCCTTCGGTGTCGACCGCATCGTGATGCTGCTGGTCGGCGCCTCGAACCTGCGCGAGATCACGCTGTTCCCGATGAACCAGCGCGCCGAAGACCTGCTGATGGGCGCGCCGGCGGAAGCCACCCCGAAGCAGCTGCGCGAACTGCACATCAAGCTGAACCTGCCCAACTGAGGCGGGACGCGAACCGACATGCGAAAGGGGCCTTCGGGCCCCTTTTTCTGTTTGGATGGTGAGCGCGGTTCAAGTGTCGACCGCAGTGGCGGTGAATTCACCGGTGGCACTGTCGAACGACGTAATCTTCATCGTGAGTGCCGTCTGGGGGAACACGGATTTCGTTTTCCTCGGATCGGCTTTCGGATCTTCGGCAACGCCGATGACAGTACGAAAGTGGCCGCCACAGTGTTCCATGGCCCAAACGATGTTTTCAATTCTTTCCTTGTTTCCAGGGCGATGTATCCAGTCGCTCTGGGCTGGTTCGACCTTTTCGGCATAAACGATCGGCTTCCAACTTGCGAAGTGATCTTTCCATAGCTGTAAGACTACGGTCTTTCCATCTTCGGTGCGGCCAGACCAACTCCATCGAGGATTTTTCAATGTCACGCCGAAGTGGGCGAAAGCAGCTTGCCGAGACATCGCGAATCCTCAGGAGAAATTGGCATCGACACTCATTCTTCGAGCGTGCCTTCGCGACGTGTTCGTGTAAAGGCTGCGATCGGCGCAATCCGCGCGCGGGATGTGCACGACCTTCGCGTCGACGCGATCAGTCCGCCATCTGGCTCATGTCGATCTTGGCGTCGCCGGCCGGCTGGGAGGCGGCGAGCGCGGCCGGGACCTTGCCCCACTTGCCCGGTGCGCCGCGCATCGCGAAGAACGAGCCGCAGCCGTATTTCCAGTCGCGCGGCGTGCCGGTGTCGATGTGGACGAGCTCGGAATGGCAATAGGTGCCGACACCGCCGATGCCCGGGATGGTGCGGGCGTAGGCCGCGAGCTTCTCGGCCGAGACGCCCGGCACGATGATGTCGGCGGCGGCGCACTGGCGGTGCATCGAGCCGCGCCGGCCGCGATCGCGCGCGGCGGAGGTGATCACGACCTTCTCGCCGTATTTCGTCTCGATCTTGTGCAGCAGCTCGATCATGTCGGGCTTGAGACAGGCGGTCTCGACCGAGGCCGTCTGCAGCACGTAGGGAATGCCGAAGGGCGTGTCGATCTTGATGCGCGGCGGCGCCTTGACCGGGTCGGTCGGGCTCGAGAAGAAGCCGAGGGCGGCCTTGGGTTCGGGCTGCTGCGTGTCCATGCGCTCGGCGATGCCGGGCGGGGCCTCGTCTTCCTCGGCCTGCTGCTCGGGCGCATTGCCGGTGATCGACAGCGGCGCCACGGAGGCGTAGTGCGGGCGCGCCCGCGGCATCGGCGGCGCGGCCTCGGCCTGATGCGGCGGACGGGCGCGCGGAATGGCGACGACCTGATCGTCGCCCTCGTCGTCCTCGCCCTCGTTGGCGTCGGCGGCCGCCGCGGCGGCGCCCGGCACCATCAGCGTCTGCTGGCCGAGCGAGGCATATTGCGTGCCCGCACCCATGTTGGCGTCGATCGCCTCGCGCGCACCGCGCGACGAGCCCGACAGCGGCAGCGCGGCATAGGCCATGGCCGAGCCGGTGAAGCCTTCCGACGGTGGCACGCCGAGATCGATCTCGGTCGCCGAGGCGGTCGCGGAGGCGGCGAAGCGCCGGCCGAAGATCGGCATGCGGTCGCCCTTGGCGATCGTGGCGATCGGAATTTCTTCGCGGAACGCCGTCGTGTCGGCGGAGACGGAGCGCGGCGCCGACAGCGCCAGCAGCACGAAACCGGCGACAGCGGCACCGGCGCCGAGCGTCCCGCCGGCCAGCGCGTGGCCGACATGGACATGCCCGATCGCCTCGCGCAGACGTGCGAAGACCCCCGACGCCTCGGGCGGCGGGATGTCGAGCGCGGTCGCGAAGATCGAGCGGATTCCCTTGTCCGAAGTGGCAGGCTGTCGGCTCATGCGCTCTCGGGGCTCTCGCTCTGGCAAACGGCCGCGCCTCCCGTCGGGAAATGCGTCGGACCCTGTCGTTGCGTCGGTGGCGGAACCTAGTCGATTTGGCGCCCGGCGTAAACACCACCGCGCCGCCCGCCCCGCGGCGCCGCCGCCGAAACGGCGGAAAACCGCGAAAAAAGGGGCGGCACCAGGCCGCCCCCGTGACGATCGGTCGTCGTCCGCTCAATCGTTGGCGGTGACCTCGGCGGCCAGCACGTTCGGCAGCGCCTGCGGCGCCGTCATGGCGGTGCCCATGATCTGGCCGAAGGAGACCGGCGTCGCCGGCTTGGCGGCGATGGTCAGCGACTTCGGCGCGTCGAGGAAGGTGCCGGCGGCGGACGCCACCTTCTTCTCGAAGTCCTTGTTGCCGATCATCGACAGCACGGCCGGGATCAGCAGCTTGAGCTGCTTGGCGTAGGTCTTGGCGTCGGTGCCCTGCTCCTTGGCCTGCATGTCGAGCACGCGTCCGGTGAGCGAACCGTCGTTCCAGCGCAGCGTCAGCTTCTCGACGGTGAGACCCTGGAGGATCTCCATCTCCTTGGCGCTGTCGCCGTCGGCCTTCTTCAGCGCGTCGACGGTCGCCGGCGTCAGGCCGCCGATCACGCCCGAGAGCTGGAGTTCGCCGGCCTGCGCCGCACCCACGGTGATACGGGCGATGTCGAGACGGCCGGTCTTGTCGTCCCAGGTGCCGGCGAAGCCGGCGTCGATCGACAGCTTCTCGTAGCCGAGCGCACGCGCCGGGGCGAGGTCGGGATCCTTCGGATCGAGCACCACCTCGATGCCCTTGAGATCGAAGGCGGCCTTGCGCGGCGTGTCGCCGACGTAGTCGGAGGCGGCGAAGGAGACCGAGGCGATCGGCACCTTCTTGCCGTCCTCGGTGTCGACGACGATGCCGGTGGCGACGGCCTTCTCGACCCGCTCGCCGGTGATCTTGCCCGGCACGACCTTGGTCGGCGCGACGCCGTGATAGTTGGTCAGCACCAGCTTCTCGGCCGCGACCTTGGCGTCGTCGCCTTCGACGCGCATGCCCTCGACCATGATCTCGGCGGCGTCGTAGCCGCCGTCGGCGGTCGGCACCGCGCCGGTCCAGGTGGTCTTGGCGAAGGTCATCGCCGTCTTCTTGCCCTCGACCTCGGAGGCGATGCGGGTGTCGGAGATCACGAAGCGGGCATCGTCGCCTTCGACCTTGCCGAAGACGATCTCCTTGGCGCCGCTCGCCTTGAGCGACTGCGTCGTCATCTCGATGATCTTGTCGCGCGTGCTCTGGGCGAGCGCCGGCGCGGCGAGGGGAAGCGAGACGCCGATCACCAGCGAGGCCGCGAAGAGGCGGAGGGAACGACGGGGAGTGGACATGGCCAGGCCTCGTTGAAAGAGAGCGAAAGAACGAACGACGGAAATCGGCGCGGACGATCGAGTGCCCGTGCCGTGTGGCGGAATTGCGATTCGGCCGAGCGTGAACCGCATCGCGTCCGAAAGCAATCGAGCCGAGCGTCGTAAAGCCCCGGAATTCGGCGCATTCCGGCGGTTCGCCCGTCGCGTTCAGCCCCTGTTTACCACGCGCGTCCAAACTCGCCGTCGAACGGGGATCGGATCGAACGGTGACCAGTCGCGGCCTTCTTCTTCTCTCGGCGATCGGCATTGCCGTGATCATCGGCGTCGCGCCCTTCGTGCTCGGTCACTGGGTGCTGATGACCCATGCCGAACGCATCGGCCGCGACGAGATCTCCGCCGTCGCCGCCCGCCAGCTCGAGCGCTCCGAAGTCGTCGTCGCCGAGGCGATCTCGGTGCTGCGCGAGGCCGATCGCGCCGGCCTGTCGACCTGCCGGGCGGAAGACCTCGCTCTCCTCGGCGAGAAGGCGGCGCGTTCGCAGTACATCCGCCGCATCGGCATCGTCGACGCCACCGGCCTGCCGATGTGTTTCGACCCGCCGCCGGCCCGCCGCCGCGGCGCCGCGCTCTTCCGGCCCGATCCCGCCCGCGCCGTGACGCTCGCCGTGCTCGACCCCGAAGTGGTGCCCGACGCCGCCAAGGGCACCGTCGTCGTCGCCTGGCGGACCGCCGTCGGCGTCCATCTGATCGCCGAGATCGCCCCCTCGATGCTCGATCTCGACGGTGGCGCGGCCTACCTCCGCGGTTCGCGCTCGGTGACGGTGGAACTCGGCGGCGGTGTCTGGGCCGCCTGGGGCGGCCGCACCGACCAGGGCGAGGCGATGGTCGCGGAGGCCCACTCCGACTATTTCCCGCTCACCATCCGCGTCGAGGTCTCGCGCTCGGGCGTGATGGAACTCGTCCGTCCGCTCGAGGCGACGCTGGCGATCGGCTCGATCGCCTCGACCGTGGTGCTGATCGGTTTCTCGCTCTGGCTCTTCCGCAAGCCGACCTCCGAGGTCGACGACGAGATCGCCGTGGCGCTCGGACGTTCCGAGTTCGAGCCCTATTTCCAGCCGGTGATGAACATCGACACCGGCCGCATCGAGGGCTGCGAGATGCTGGCGCGTTGGATCCGGCCGGACGGCACCACCGTCTCGCCCGGCGCCTTCATGCCCTATGTCGAGAGCTCCGGCCACGTCTTCGAGATGACGCGCCAGCTGATGCGCAAGTCGCTGACCGCGCTGGGCACCTTCTATGCCGCCAACCCCGAGCTCAAGCTGTCGATCAACCTCTTCGCCGGCCATTTCGACGATCACCAGATTATCGAGGACATCGAGGCGATCTTCGGCGACGGGCCGATCGCCTACGACCAGCTGGTCTTCGAGGTGACCGAGCGCTATCCGCTGCGCGACGTGCCGCAGGCCCGCCGCATCATCGCCGAGATGCACACGCTCGGCTGCCGCGTCGCCCTCGACGACACCGGCACCGGCCACGGCGGTCTGGCCTACATCCAGCAGCTCGGCATCGACATCGTGAAGATCGACAAGATGTTCGTCGACGCCATGGGCGCCGATCTCGGCGCCTCGACCATCGTCGACGTGCTGGTCGAACTCGCCAACTCGCTCGACATGGGCGTCGTCGCCGAGGGCGTCGAGACCCAGGAACAGCTCGAGCGCCTGCGCGCCAAGGGCGTGACCTCGGCACAGGGCTACGTCTTCGCCCCCGCGCTCCCGGCCGACCTCTTCGTCGACCTCGCCGCCTCGATGGTGCGCCCGCATCTCGAGTTCGAAGACGACGATCTGGCCGAAACGGAAGACGCCGCCTGACCCCTTGTCTTTGCCGGCAAACGAGGTGACGAAGAGCCATGAGTCTCTTCGTCTTCCTCGCCGTGCTCGCCGCGGCCGCCGTCCACGCCGGCTGGAACGCTCTCGTCAAGAGCGCGCAGGACAAGGCGACGACCACCGTCCTGGTCGCCGCCGGCTCGGGTCTCCTCGGCCTCGTCGTCGCGCCCTTCCTGCCGCCGCCGGCACCCGCCGCCTGGCCCTGGCTCGCGGCCTCCGCGGTGTTGCAGGTGGTCTATTTCTCGCTGATGGCGGGGGCGTACCGCCTCGTCGACCTGACCGTCGCCTATCCCTTGATGCGCGGCGCCGCCCCGGTGATCGTGGCGATCGCCGGCGTCGGCGTCTTCGGCGAGGTGCCCTCGACCGCCGGCTGGATCGGCGTGGTGATGGTCGGCGCCGGCATCGGCGGTCTGGTCTTCGCCGGTCGTGGCCGCGGCAGCTTCGGCGGCATCGCGCTGGCGCTGCTCAATGCGCTCTTCATCGCCGGCTACACCATCACCGACGGCCAGGGCGTGCGCCTCTCCGGCTCGCCGATCGCCTATGCGCTGTGGGGCGCGGCGCTCGCCGCCCTGCCGCTGGTCGGCTGGAGTGTCGCGACGCGACCCGCACTGCTCCTCGCCGCACTCCGCGGTCGCGCGGCGATCGGCCTTCTCGGTGGCATGGCGTCGATGGTCTCCTACGGCGTCGCCGTCTGGGCGATGACGCAGGCCCCGGTGGCGCTGGTGGCGGCGCTGCGCGAGACCTCGATCGTCTTCGCCCTGATCCTCGGCCGCGTCCTCTTCCGCGAACGCCTCGGCTGGATCCACCTCGCCGCGGTGACGGTGGTCGTCGCCGGCGTGGCGATGCTGCGCGGCGGGTGAGGGGAGAGCCTCGCCGCCGAGCGGAGCCTGCGGCTCACGGAACCCGAGGCTTCCCGTCGTTCTCGAGGTCTTCGACGACAATCGTCGCATGTTCGAGCCGGATGACGAGCTCGTCGAGCCTCGCTGCGGTGACGTCCTCGCCGCTCGGCGACCGCAGCGTGGCGCCCGCCCGGTATTCCTCGATCTCGCGTTGGAGGAAGGCCCGCTCGGTGACCGCCCACTGCTGAAGCCTGCGCGTCATGTCCATCTCCTGCGCTCGTGTCCGCCCGTTCCGTGCCTGCCGCCGCCCTGCCGCCGCAGGGGCACGACGGAACCCCGTGTCGTCGCGCCGACCACCGTCGATCTCTCCGCGGCGTGCACCCGTCCGCATAGGCGACGACGGCGTCGCCCGATCTCCGCGGAGCCGCTCTCACGCCGTGCGTCGGTCCGTTCGATCGCCGCCGACACCGACGGCGTCTTCCGATCCGCGCGGCGCCGAACGCGCCCGCTTCGCAAGCGCCCGAGCGACCGCCGCACACCCTGCCATCGAGCCACCGCGACGCGTTCGATGGTCCCGCCCGCCGAGATCCACCGCAGACGCCGCGCCCGGCTCGCCGAGCCCCGGCGCTCCCATTGCCCGGTCCGGCGCCCGATGCCCAGTCCGAGGTCTCGTCGCCGAGGCCGGCGCACCGTCGCTCGATGCGAGGGACCCCATCTCGGAGTCCCTGTGTCGGCATCACCCAGTCCGAAGTCCGCATATCGAGCCGGGTGTACGCCTTCGCCGATGTCCGTCTCCGTGCCCGGTGTCCACCGCTGCGGGTGCCCGTCTGTGCGCCCGGTGTCTGTCTCCGTCGGCGTCCGCCGCGCCGGTGTGTCCGTCTCCGTGCCGGGGCCCGTCACCGGGTCCGGTGTCCCACCATCGACGCCGGCGTCCCGTTGTCGAGGCCACTGTCCCGCCGCCGGACCCCGGCGCGACTCGCCGGTCCATTCCTCTCGAAAAGGTGGTGTCTCAGTTTGAAATTTGGTGGGGTTGACGAATGAACCGGATCACCCAACGTTTCATCGGAAACCGCATGTCGGAAATTTCCGACAGAATCGAATTCTGTGGTACCCTTGCCGCGAAGGCGTGGCGTTTCCTGACCGCAAGGAGGTGGTTTGGATAGCGCCCCGAACATGAGGACAGCGAAGATGCCCACAGGCCCGAACGGTCAGAAGAGACCGGCGGACGTGATCGGTGCCGCCGTCATGGTTGCGCGCATCGCAACCGGAGAGATCGAAGAGAAGCCCGCGAAGAAAACCGGCAAGACCCGCAGCGGGAAGGCCGGTTCTGCTGCGCGGGCGAAGAAACTCACTCCAGAGGAACGCTCGGCAATCGCCAAGAAGGCCGCAGCGGCGAGGTGGATGTGATGGCTGCCCGACTGGATTCTGTCGCTAAGTATATCTGTGAGAGGGGGGGCTGGAAGGTCAGTAACTTGCAGCTCCAAAAGCTCATTTACATGGCTCAAATGGTGCATATGGGTCAGCATGATGGGGCGCGTCTTGTTGATGCGACGTTCCAAGCGTGGGACTATGGGCCGGTAGTTCCAGAGCTATACTCAAGGGTCAGAATGTTTGGTTCGGGACCTATCAAGGACGTCTTTTTCGCCGCTCGCCCTTTTAAAGACGATGATCCGCGAAAAGATACACTCGATGAAGTCTGCCGCGAGCTACTTTCCTACAAGCCAGGGCAGCTTGTAGATATTACGCATTGGCATCTTGGAGCGTGGGCGAAAAACTATGTCCCAGGAATCAGAGGGATCGAAATCCCTGACGACGATATTAAAAACGAATACCACAGGCGCGTTAGTTCCTGACGAAACGGCAAAGGTACTGCATAGCCAAGACCGCGTGGACGCGCTCGAAAAAGCAGCTGGTGCTCTCGAAGGAGAGCTACAGAAGGTTCGTGCAGAAAGATGTACGGAGAGATTTTTTTGGTCATTTAGCACAATAGCCCTGACAAACGTTATAGTTTCGTCTTTCGCGCCCGGGATCGCCGCAACGGTTTTTCTTATTTTCTCACTGATGCTTGCGCTTGGTCTAGCTAGATGGCTGGAGGTGCCGTTCATCGCTCCGTATATCGAGCGATGGCTGGAAAAGCTGATGGGGCGTGTCCCGAAGCCCGATGAGACAGAGTGAAAAAAATGCTTGATATCATGCATTAGTTCATTTAGAACAGATGTATGAACAAGCTGCCCATCGCCAAGCGCGTCCAGATCCTCAACATGCTCTGCGAGGGCTCGTCGCTCCGGTCGATCTCTCGCGTGGTCGATGTCTCCATCAACACGGTGACGAAGCTTCTGGTGGACGCGGGCGAGTGCTGCGCTCGCTTCCACCACCAGCGCGTCCGTGGCGTCGCTGCGAAGCGGGTGCAGTGCGACGAGATCTGGTCGTTCTGCTACGCCAAGCAGAAGAACGTCGCCGAGGCGAAGGCCGCGCCGTTCGATGCCGGCAACGTGTGGACGTGGACGGCGATCGACGCGGATAGCAAGCTCATCCTGTCGTTCATGGTCGGCGACCGCGACGCAGAGACGGCGGCGTTCTTCATCGAGGATCTGAAAGAGCGTCTGGCGAACCGCGTCCAACTGACGACGGACGGACACAAGGCGTACCTCGACGCGATTGCGGCCTCGTTCCACGAGACAGGCGTTGACTACGCCATGCTGGTGAAGCTCTACGGCGATCCCGAGAAGAAGAGCGCCGAGCGGCGCTACAGCCCTGCGGAGTACGTCGGCTCGCGCAAGGAGCGGATCACCGGCAACCCCGACGAGGCGCACGTCTCGACTTCGCACGTCGAGCGCCAGAACCTCACGATGCGCATGTCCATGCGCCGGTTCACGCGGCTGACGAACGCGTTCTCGAAGAAGATCGACAACCACTGCCACGCGCTGTCGATCTATTTCGTGTTCTACAACTTCATTCGGATGCACAAGTCGCTGCGCATGTCGCCTGCGATGGCGGCGGGGATCTCGGATCGCCTGTGGGATTGGGAGGAGATCGTCGGCCTCATGGACGCGGCCGACGAGAAGCCGAAGAAGCGCGGGCCGTATAAGAAAAAAGCCCCGGTCGAGTGACCGGGGCTCCATTGGCGAGAATCAGACCGCGACCGGTGCCGGAGGCTCATCGGGGTACAGCATCCCGTTGACGACCTCTGAGACGCGACCCTGGTTGATCTTGAAGAAGGCGGCCACATCGTGCTGCATCCACCCATAGACCCAAACCAAGGTCTTGATCTGACCAGCCATTTGCGGCGTCACACTGGGTGACTTCCGACGGCGCGGCATCGGGAAAAGGGTAGGTTCGGTATCATCGTATCCGCTCATTTCGACCTCGAAATGATGCGCAGACCGATTGCGAAAAACGGAGAAGTGCGTTACAAGCTCTGAGTCAAGAGAGACCTGAGCGCTTTTCCGCTTTTCTCACCGATCGGGCTGCAATTCGACCCGGTGAAAGGTCCTATGAAATGCCCCTACGCGCCAACGTGGGGGCATTTCTGTTTCCGGTGGCGAATCACCACCGAATCAATTTTTACCACCCGACCGTTCTCAATGCGAGTCAACGATACATTTGACTCTCGCAGGTTGCGCAGCGCCTCATAGTGTTTGGGTCTCCCTCCACTGAAATCCAAGGGGTTTTGCGGCTGGGTGGAGAAAATTCAAACTGAGACACCACCCTCGAAAATCACCTCTTGACGACGGAACAAAACACGAACATAGTTGTGGATATCCGGTGGATGAAAGCGGAGGAGATGGACATGGGAAACGCTGTTCGTGGTCTCGCTCGGGATGCCTTTTCGCTGGGCGCCGTCGTGTCCTTCGTCGCCATGATCGCCATGTGGGGCGAAGCGATCGGCAGAGCCGCCTTCTACTGAGAACATATCACGAACTTTCGCCGCGTGAAAGGGCGCGCGGCGGGCTCGGGTGTCGCACGCGGCGGTGTGTGACGGCAGTATGAGACGGACAATGCGTGAGGACGGCTAGGCCGCGAGGTGGGCGGAGCCTCGCGGGCGAGATCGGTCCGACGCCCGTCGGCGCGGGATAACGGGGATGACGTTCCGGACCCGCGGCGTCGCGGGCCGATCCGCGGTTTGATCCGCTTCCGCCCGGCGTTAGTTTGAGCGCTTCGGATGCGGGCGAGTCGTCGCGAGGAGGGTGTCATGGCCGAGGGAACGGCGACCGAGGGCGCGAAGGCCGGCGTCGGCTTCGTGCATCTGCGCTGCCATTCGGCCTATTCGCTGCTCGAAGGCGCGATGCCGCTCGGCAAGCTGCTCGACCTCGCCAAGGCCGACCATCAGCCGGCGATGGGGCTCTGCGACACCGGCAATCTCTTCGGTGCGCTGGAGTTCTCCGAGAAGGCGACCGACAAGGGCATCCAGCCGATCGCCGCCTGCCAGATCGCCGTCGATTTCGTCGACCAGACCGCCGAACCCGGCCGCCGCCCGGTGATGCACGAGCGCCTGCCGAGCCTCGTCTTCATCGCCCGCGACGAACGCGGCTGGGAAAACCTCGTCCGCCTCGTCTCGCGCTCCTATACCGGCACCGAGGGTGCCGAGCCGCCGCATGTCGAGCCCGACGATCTCGCCGAGTTCCACGAGGGTCTGATCGTGCTGACCGGCGGTCCGACCGGCCCGATCGACCGGGCGATCGTCGGCGGCCGCGGCGATCTCGCCCGCAAGCGGGTCGAGACGCTCGGCGCCATCTTCGGCGACCGGCTCTATGTCGAGATCCAGCGCCACGGTCTCGAGGAGGAGAAGATCGCCGAGCCGGCGCTGATCGACATCGCCTACGACCTCGGCCTGCCGCTGGTCGCCACCAACGAGCCCTTCTTCGCCGTTCGTGACGACTTCGAGGCCCACGATGCGCTGATCGCCATCGCCGAGGGCCGCGTCATCGCCGAGGAGGACCGCCGCCGGCTGACACCCGAGCACTATTTCAAGTCGCGCGCCGAGATGGTGAAGCTCTTCGCCGACCTGCCGGAAGCGCTCGCCTCGACCATCGAGATCGCCCGGCGCTGCGCCTATCGCACGGTCAAGCGCAAGCCGCTGCTGCCGCGCTTCACCGGCTCGGGCGCCGATGCCGAGGCGGCCGAGGCGATGGAGCTGCGCGCCCAGGCGACCGCCGGCCTCGACCGCCGCCTCGCCGCCCACGGCGTCGCGCCGGGGCGCACCGAACAGGAGTACCGCGAACGGCTGGAGTTCGAACTCGGCATCATCGAGAAGATGAAGTTCCCCGGCTACTTCCTGATCGTGTCGGACTTCATCAAATGGGCCAAGGCCCACGGCATTCCGGTCGGCCCGGGCCGCGGTTCGGGCGCGGGTTCGGTGGTTGCGTGGTGCCTCACCATCACCGATCTCGATCCGTTGCGCTTCGCGCTGCTGTTCGAACGCTTCCTCAACCCCGAACGCGTGTCGATGCCCGACTTCGACATCGACTTCTGCCAGGACCGCCGCGAAGAGGTCATTCGCTACGTCCAGGAGAAATACGGCCGCGATCAGGTCGCCCAGATCATCACCTTCGGTTCGCTGCAGGCGCGCGCCGTGCTGCGCGACGTCGGCCGCGTGCTGCAGATGCCCTATGGCCAGGTCGACCGGCTCTGCAAGCTGGTGCCGCAGAACCCGGCCAACCCGGTGACGCTGAAACAGGCGCTCGAGGGCGAGCCCAAGCTGCAGGAGGCGCGAGCGGAAGAGCCGATCGTCGAGCGGCTCCTCGACATCTCGCTGAAGCTCGAGGGCCTCTATCGCCACGCCTCGACCCATGCCGCCGGCGTGGTGATCGGCGATCGGCCGCTCGACCGGCTGGTGCCGCTCTACCGCGATCCGCGCTCCGACATGCCGGTCACCCAGTACAACATGAAATGGGTGGAGAGCGCCGGCCTGGTGAAGTTCGACTTCCTCGGCCTGAAGACGCTGACGACGTTGCAGACCGGCGTGAAGCTGATCGAGCGCAAGGGTGTGAACGTCGATCTCGCCGCCCTGCCGCTCGACGATCCGCCGACCTACGCGCTTCTGGCCAAGGGCGAGACGGTCGGCGTGTTCCAGCTGGAATCGACCGGCATGCGCAAGGCGATCGCGGACATCGAGCCGGATCGCTTCGAGGACATCATCGCGCTGGTCGCGCTCTACCGGCCGGGCCCGATGGCCAACATTCCGGTCTACGGCGCGCGCAAGCGCGGCGAGGAAAAGCCCGACTACATGCATCCGCTGCTGGAGCCGGTGCTGAAGGAGACCTTCGGCATCATCGTCTACCAGGAGCAGGTGATGCAGATCGCGCAGATCCTCTCCGGCTACTCGCTCGGCGAAGCCGACCTTCTGCGCCGCGCCATGGGCAAGAAGATCAAGGCGGAGATGGACACCCAGCGCATCCGCTTCGTCGACGGCGCCCTGAAACAGGGGCTGACGAAGGAGCATGCCGACACGATCTTCGACCTGCTCGCGAAATTCGCCGACTACGGCTTCAACAAGAGCCACGCGGCCGCCTATGCGCTGGTCGCCTATCACACCGCCTGGATGAAGGCGAACTATCCCGTCGAATTCCTCGCCGCGACCATGACGCTCGACATGGGCAACACCGACAAGCTGGCGGATTTCCGCCGCGAGGCGATGCGGCTCGGGATTTCGGTCATCCCGCCGTCCGTCAATCGCTCGCGCGAATATTTCGACGTCCAGGACGGCGCCATCGTCTATTCGCTCGCCGCCGTGAAGGGCGTCGGCGGCCAGGCGGTCGAGCATCTGGTGGCGGCACGCGGCGACAGGCCCTTCCGCGATCTCTCGGACTTCGCCCACCGGATCGACCCCAAGCAGATCAACAAGCGCACGCTCGAGAGCCTCGTCGCCGCCGGCGCCTTCGACGAGCTCGAGAAGGACCGCGGCCGCGTCGCCGAGGCGCTCGATTCGATCGTCGCGGCGGCGGCGCGGGTGCGCGAGGACATGAATGCGGGGCAGGGCGCGCTCTTCGGCGGCACCGCCTCGGTCGAGCCGATCCGCCTGCCGGCGACGGGGTCGTGGACGACGTCGGAGCGGCTGCAGAAGGAGCATTCGGCGATCGGCTTCTACCTCTCCGCCCACCCGCTCGACGAATATCGCGGCGTGCTCGAGAAGATGCGCGTGCAGATGTGGGCGGAGTTCCAGACCTCGGTGAAGCGCGGCGCCAACTTCGGCCGCCTCGCCGGCACCGTGACCAGCCGTCAGGAGCGAAAGACCAAGACCGGCAACAAGATGGGCATCGTCCGCATGTCCGATCCGACCGGCTCCTACGAGGCGGTGATCTTCTCCGAAGGCCTCGCGCAGTACCGCGATCTGCTCGAGACCGGCCAGTCGGTGGTGGTCTATGCGGCGGCGGAGGAGCGCGCCGAGGGCATCTCGGTCCGCATCGAGAAGGTCGAACCGCTCGATGCGCTGGCGGCGCGCGAGCAGCAGAACCTCCGGGTCTTCCTGCGTGACGCCAAGCCCGTCGACGGCGTCGCCCGCCAGCTCGAGGCGGTCGGGCGCGGCGAGGGCGAGGTGAGCTTCGTCCTGCTGCTCGACGAGGGCGCGCGCGAGATCGAGGTGAAGCTCTCGGGCAAATACCGCATCTCGCCCCAGGTCGCCGGCAGCCTGCGCGCGCTGCCGGGCGTGGAGACGGTGCAGCTGGTGTGATCGGCGCCCCGGCGGGAGGCGCCGGGGAGAGTCGCGGAGCGGTCGGAGCGGGGACGGTATCGACGCGTTCCCTGTCGGGGCAGGGAAGGGCGCGGTGTTCCGGGCGACGATCCCCCCGGCCCCTCGCGGGGCTCGGGGCGTTCGGGCCTCGCCGACGTCCACTGG
>DBMN01000066.1:0-131 GCA_002298965.1 Rhizobiales bacterium UBA697
GCCCCCGGCTTCGCGGCCGGTGCCGCCGCGGCGCTCGCGGCCTGCGAGGCGGCGGGTTCGATCGCCTCGCGCAAGGCGGGTCAGCTGGCGCTCGCCGCCTTTGCCGAGCACGTGCCGGAGATCTTCGGCGG
>DBMN01000066.1:206-3386 GCA_002298965.1 Rhizobiales bacterium UBA697
CCAACGGCATGGCGCTGCACGGCGGGTTCATCCCGTTCTGCGCCACGTTCCTGGTCTTCTCCGACTATGCCCGCAACGCCATCCGCATGGCGGCGCTGATGAAGCAGCGGGTGATCTGGGTGCTGACCCACGATTCCATTGCGCTCGGTGAGGACGGGCCGACGCATCAGCCGATCGAGCACGTCGAGAGCCTGCGGCTCATCCCCGGCCTCGACGTCTGGCGCCCGGCCGACGCCGCCGAGACCGCCGCCGCGTGGGGCGCAGCGCTCGCCCGCACCGACGGCCCCTCGGCGCTGATCCTGTCGCGCCAGAATCTGCCGCCGCAGGCCGGCGCGGTCGACGGACGCGGCTATCGCACCCTGCGCGATCCGGCCGGTGCCTGCGCCACGCTGGTCGCCACCGGCTCGGAAGTCGGCCTTGCCGCGAGCGTCGCCGACGTGCTGGCGGCGGAAGGCAAGCCGGTGCGGCTCGTGTCGATGCCCTGCGTCGAGGCCTTCGAGCGGCTGGCGGTGGGCGAACGCGCCGCGGTTCTCCAGAAGGGCCTGCCGATCGTGGCGATCGAGGCAGGCACGACGCGCGGCTGGCGCGGCGTGGTCGGCGATCGCGGCCTCGTCGTCGGCATCGACCGCTTCGGCGAGAGCGGGCCGGAGAAGGCGCTGCTCGCCCATTTCGGCTTCACCGCCGAAGCGGTCGCCGCGCGGGTGCGGGAGCATCTGGCGACGCTGTGAGGCGGTGGGAGGATTGGGCTGGGTGCAGAGGCCCTTCACTCTGAGGTGCTCGCAACGCGAGCCTCGAAGGGCGCAGGGCCGAGTGGCACGGCCCGTCGACGGCTTCGCCCTTCGAGGCCCGGCTCTGCCGGGCTCCTCAGGGTGAAGCCGAACGAGAAGATCTCGCTCACAAGCAACTCTCTACGTCCCTGCAAACGAGGAGGGACGTCCCCGGAGGCGGAGGCTCGCGTCGGCCCGCGCTTCTCCGCCTCCGGGACATCTCACGAGGCTCGGCCCGTCGGCCGGAGCCTTCGACGAAACGGAAGCCCGGAGAGACATCATGAACCCGCTGGTCATCGCCCCCTCGCTGCTCGCCGCCGACTTCGCCCGGCTCGGCGAGGAGGTCCGCGCCGTCGAGGCGGCGGGGGCCGACTGGATCCATTTCGACGTGATGGACAATCACTTCGTGCCCAACCTGACCTTCGGCCCGATGGTGCTCGAGGCGCTGAAGCCGTGGTCGAAGCTGAAGATCGACGCCCATCTGATGGTCGAGCCGGTCGACGCGCTGATCGAGGGCTTCGCCGCCGCCGGCGCCGACCTGATCTCGATCCATGTCGAAGCCTGCCGCCATCTCGACCGCTCGCTGCGGCTCATCCGCCAGAAGGGCTGCGAGGTCGGCGTGGTGCTCAATCCGGCGACGCCGGTCGCGGCACTCGACTGCGTCCTCGATCAGGTCGACATGGTGCTGCTGATGTCGGTGAACCCCGGCTTCGGCGGCCAGAGCTTCCTGCCGCACGTGCTCGACAAGATCGCCGACGTCCGCGCCCGGATCGAGAAGACCGGCAAACCGATCCGCCTCCAGGTCGACGGCGGCGTCGCCCCCGACACGATCGGCGCCGTGGTGGCGGCGGGTGCCGACACGGTGGTCGCCGGCTCGGCGATCTTCAAGAAGAAGGACTACGCCCAGGCGGTGCGCGACCTGCGCGCGGCCGCCGCCGCCGGCGTGGCGCCGGTGCGGGCGAGCGCGTGAGGGTGGCCGATCAGTGCCGCTCGTCGTCGCCGATCCGCCAGTCCCATTCGGCCTTCGGGTTCCAGCCCTCGAGATCCTCGATCGGGTGGGTGGATTTGAGCGCATGGAGCGCGCGGCGCAGGCGATCGGAGAAGGTCGCCGTCGTCGCGCCCTCGCCGCCGCGGGCATCGCGGAAGCGCTTCCAGCGCAGGCCCCACTTGAGCAGGAACTGGCGGCTGCCCTTGTTCTTGCGGATGCGGCCGGTCGACCGGCAGGCGAAGTGATAGACGCGGCAGGCATCGACCAGCCGGAACTCGCGGCAGCCGACCGTCCACAGCTTCATGACGAGATCGTCGTCGGTCGACATGCCGGGCGAGAACTCGACCGAATAGCCGCCGACCACCTGCCACAGGGTGCGGTGGATCATCGTCGGCTGGGAGAAGACGAAGCGCTCGTCGCCGCGCGTGGGATCGCGGTAGTGCGCCAGGAGCTTGTCGCGGTCGAAGTTCTCCGGCCCTGTGCCGCAGTCGAGGATCATCGGGCGGGTGTCGCCGGTGTCCTTCGGTTCGATCAGGCGGGAGGAGAGGAAGATGCGATCGGTCCTCGCCCTCTCGATCTCGGCGACGAGGGCCACGTCCCAGCCGGGGCAGACCCACATGTCGTCGTTGAGGTAGAGGAGCCACGGCTTCGTCGCCAGCGAGGCGGCGAGGTTCACCGACACCGCCACGCCGAGGTTCTTCGGCGCGAAGGAATGGCGCAGGCCCTTCTCGCGCACCCAGGCGAGCGTGCCGTCGGCGTCTTCGTTGACGTGGACGATGATCTCGTGGGCGTAGGCGGAATTCGCCTCGATCGAGGCGATGCAGAGCTTCAGATACTCGAGGTTGTTCCAGGTCGGAACGACGATCGAGAAGCCGAGATCGGCTCCGTGGGCGTTGGTCGAGGCATCCGCCATGTCGCGCGTTCCGCTGTCGAGGGGCCTTCTCGATAGCGCGCGGGGGCCTTCGGCTCAAGGGGCGGCAGGCACGCCCGGCCGCGGGCAGCCTTCCGTTCTCCCCCGCGGAAGAAGGGGGAGCCGTGGCGGGTTTCGTGCCTTTCCCCGGCCCGAAACCNNTTCGTGCCCTTTCCCCGGTCCGAACCCGCCCCTGCGCCCACGCGTTCCGCCCCGGAATCCCCGTCCCTTCACCCCGTCTCCCAACCGATTCTCGCCCCCCCTCTTCCCCTCGCCGCGAGGTTCTGCTACAAAGAACAAACAAGGAACATGAGGAGTGGCGCAGTGGCTCTCCACGACATGGGCTCCGTGCGACGCGGCTGGCACGGGGGCGAGACGTTGCGTGCCGCGGACGGGTTCGGGCTCGGCGTCGAGGCGATCGACGAACGCTGCGGCGGGCTCGCGCGCGCCGCCGTCCACGAGATCCTCGCCGCCGGACACGACGACGCGGCGAGCGCCGCCGGCTTCGCGCTGGC
>DBMN01000117.1 GCA_002298965.1 Rhizobiales bacterium UBA697
GATCCCCACGCTCGCCACGCTCGCCGCCTTCGCCGCGCGGGGGACGGCTGCGCCGTTCGCCACGGCCCTCGTCGGCGCCGCCTTCCGGCGCGCCGTCGGCCGGCAGGAAGCGGATCTGTTCCTCGTCGGGACGCTTGGCGTTCGCCCAGAAGCGGGCGGCGGCGCCTTCCGCCACCTCGACCAGCGTCTCGCGATCGAAGATGCGGATCGNNCCGCCGCGGCGGCAGAGCATCGGCAGCAGCCACTTCGGATCGGCGTTCTGGCGACGACCGACGTCGCAACGGAACCACACGCCCATCGGACCCGCGGCGGGGCCCGTCGGACGCTCGCGCCGACCACGGTCGCCGACCGGGTCGACCACCTCTTCGGCGACCGGCCGGCCGCGCCGCCACAGCGTGGCGAGCGCCGCGGCGATCGCCTCCGGCCCGCGCGTCTCGAGGATCATGCGGGCGAGTTCCGCCTCCTCCTCGCCGGGCGCCTCGTCGAACATCGGATCGGCGAGGAAGCGACCGCGATCGAGATCGCGCACCGCCTCGAAGGTCGGCGGGCCCGACCACTCGGGACGAATGCCCGCCTCGTCGAGCAGGCGCTCGGCCTTGCGGCGACGGTTGACCGGCACCAGCAGGCAGGAGACGCCCTTGCGCCCCGCGCGACCGGTGCGGCCGGAACGGTGCTGGAACACCTCGCGGTCGTGCGGCAGCTCGGCGTGGACGACGAGGTCGAGATTGGGCAGGTCGATGCCGCGGGCGGCGACGTCGGTCGCCACGCAGACGCGGGCATGACCGTCGCGCAGCGCCTGGAGCGCCTGGTTGCGCTCGTGCTGACCGAGCTCGCCCGACAGCGCCACCGCCGAGAAGCCGCGTTCCCGCAGCGAGGCATGGACGTGGCGCACCGTCTCGCGCGTGTTGGCGAAGACGATCGACGTCGGCGCCTCGTGGTAGCGCAGCAGATTGACGATCGCCGCCTCGATCTCGTTGGGGGCGACGCGGATGGCGCGATGCTCGATGTCGGCATGGCCGCGCTCGGCGCCGGCCACCGCGATGCGCAGCGCGTCGCGCTGATAGCGCCCGGCGAGCTGGACGATCGGCTTCGGCAGCGTCGCCGAGAACAGCAGCGTCAGCCGGTCGGCCGGTGTCGCATCGAGGATGAACTCGAGATCGTCGCGGAAGCCCATGTCGAGCATCTCGTCGGCCTCGTCGAGCACCACCGCCTCGAGCTGCGACACGTCGAGACCGCCGCGTTCGATGTGGTCGCGCAGACGTCCCGGCGTGCCGACGACGAGATGGGCGCCCTGCCCCAGCCGACGCCGTTCGGCGCGCGGGTCCATGCCGCCGACGCAAGGCACGATCCGCGCCTCGGTCTCCTCGAACAGCCAGGAGAGCTCGCGCTCGACCTGCAGCGCCAGTTCGCGCGTCGGCGCGACGATCAGTGCCCGCGGCACCGTCGGCGGCGCGAAGGTCTCTTCCTCGCCGAGCAGATTGGCGCCGAGCACGAGGCCGTAGGCGACGGTCTTACCCGAACCGGTCTGGGCCGAGACGAGCAGATCGCGTGCCCGCGTCGCCTCTTCGAGGACGGCCGCCTGGACCGGTGTCGGTTCTTCGTAGTTGCGGCGCGCCAATGCGCGATCGAGCGCGGGGCTCGCGTGGGGAAAGGCCAAGGGAGGTGCTCCGGATCGTGGGAGGCGGATGCTTCGACGCCTCGGGTTGGTGCCGACATACACGGTTTGCCGCCCGCGGTCGATGCCCCGCACGCGCAACACCCCGCCGCACCCCGTCTCGGCAGGCCGGAAAGCGCCCCCGATCGATTCTCCCGTTCCCCGTCGCCCCGTCCGAAACGCAGGTCTTCGGTGGATAGCCATGCGTTCTTGCTGCAACGATCCGGCGTCGTCGCAAGTTGTTCGACCGACGGCGCAGGAAAAACGCGAGCCACCCGAAAATCGACGCGTCCGACGTCACAAAGCGCTTGAGATCGTCTCCCGTCTGGTCAGGATGGCGTCGCGGGGGTGCGCGTCGGTGCCTCCGCTGCTCTGATGGGAAACGAGAAAATGTCTCAGACCAAGGTCCTCGTGGCGCAAGGAGGCGGTCCGACCGCCGTCATCAACCAGTCGATCGTCGGCGCGGTGCTCGAAGCCCGCAAGTTCCGCAACGTCGAACTGGTCTACGGCGCCTGGCACGGCGTGCGCGGCATCGTCGACGAGGAATTCCTCGACCTCACCCAGGAGACCAGCCACAATCTCGAGATGGTCGGCAACACGCCCTCCTCCGGTCTCGGCTCGACCCGCGACAAGCCCGACCTCAAGTATTGCCAGGAGATCTTCAAGGTCCTCAAGGCCCACGGCATCGGCTATTTCTTCTACGTCGGCGGCAACGACTCTTCCGATACGGTGCGCATCGTCTCCGAAGAGGCGAAAAAGGCGAACTATCCGTTGCGCTCGATCCACATTCCGAAGACCATCGACAACGACCTGATGGTCAACGACCACACCCCCGGCTTCCCCTCGGCGGCGCGCTTCGTGGCGCAGGCCTTCATGGGCGCCAACCTCGACAACGCCGCGCTCCCGGGCGTCTACGTCGCCGTCGTCATGGGCCGCCACGCCGGCTTCCTCACCGCGGCCTCGGCGCTCGGCAAGAAGTTCCCCGACGACGGCCCGCACCTGATCTACCTGCCCGAGCGCGCCTTCGACATCGACCGCTTCCTCGCCGACGTGAAGGCGACCTACGAGAAGTACGGCCGCTGCGTCGTCGCCGTCTCGGAAGGCATCCACGACGAGAAGGGCGTGCCGATCATCACCAAGCTCACCACCGAGGTCGAGCGCGACGCCCACGGCAAC
Source organism: Rhizobiales bacterium UBA697 (assembly GCA_002298965.1). Lineage (GTDB taxonomy): Bacteria > Pseudomonadota > Alphaproteobacteria > Rhizobiales > Ancalomicrobiaceae > Pinisolibacter. The sequence continues at coordinate 2,831 of DBMN01000117.1, forward strand.
ATCCAGCTCTCCGGCACCGGCGCGCTCGCCGACCTGCTCTGCGACGAGATCAAGAAGAAGCTGAAGATCTCCCGCGTCCGCGGCGACACCTTCGGCTATCTCCAGCGCTCCTTCATCGGCTGCGTCTCGGACGTCGACCAGCGCGAGGCGCGCGAGGTGGGCGAGAAGGCTGTGCAATACGCCATGTGGGGCGCGACCGACGGCTCGGTGACCATCCACCGCACCGGCTTCTATTCGGTCGACTACCAGCTGTCGCCGCTGGAGGCGGTGGCCGGCAAGACCCGCCACATGCCGGACGAGTACATCTCGGCCTCGGGCAACGACGTCACCGACGCCTTCCGCCTCTATCTCCGGCCGCTGCTCGGCTCGAAGATGCCGGACGCCTATCGCCTGCGCGACAACCGCGTGCCGAAGATCCTCAACGTCGGCGGCTGATCCGACACGCCCGCCGGCCACCGGGCCGACGAACGACGAGATGCGCGAGGCGGCGGAGGATCTCCGCCGCCTTCGTCGTCTCCGGGATGCTCAGGGGCCCTTGACGATCGGCCCGCCCTTGGCGGTCCACTCGATCATGCTGCCCGAATAGTCGACGAGATCGGCGCGGCCCGCCTGGGCCGCGGCCGCCTGGACCCGGCTCGAGCGATTGCCCGAGCGGCACATCACGACGATCGTCTTGTCGCCGGCCGGCGGCAGCGCGGCGAGCGACATGCGCGACACCGGCACGTTGACCGCGCCCGGCACGTGACCGGCCGCGAACTCGTCCGCCTCGCGCACGTCGACCAGCACCACCCGCCCGGCGTCGAGCCCGGCCCTGAGGTCGTCCATCGTGATCTTGCCCGCCGCCGACGCGGGCCCCGCCCACGCCGCCGCCCAAGCCGTCGCCGCGACGAGCGCTGCCGCCTTCCACCACCGCATCGAGCCGTCTCCCCTTTGCTCGCTCCGAACATGGACGTGCCATCGAACAAAACGCCTGTCCACCGGAAACGGCAAGGCGCGGTGCGACGATCCGACCGAAGGGAGGATGCACCGCACCATTGACACTGCACTGCGAAAGTGGTGGGGTGACCGAACCGACTTCAATCGATGGAAATCGAGGAAGACCGGATCAAATCGTTCGGATGGCCGTCACGCAGACCGTTTTGCTCCGCACCATGCGAGAGCGAGACGTGCGAACCCATCGGAGTGCACCATGCTCGGACCCGCCGACCTCGAAGCCTGGTTGGAAGACCAGATCGATCAGCCCGAATCGCCGGACGAGCCGGCGCGCGAGCCCGCCGCTCCGCAATCGCGCCCGGCTTTCCGCTCGCCCTTCGGCGCCTTCTCGCCCTATGGCGCGATGTTCGGTTGGCCGCACCGCCGCGCCGGCCGCGGGAGCTGACCGTCCGCCCGATCCGAACGCTACGATCGCCGACCGCAGCACGCTCTCGCCCGGCCCGAGGCGGCCGCCCGTCGCCTGACGATCCCCCGCGACGGACCCTGGACGGGCGATGCGACGGCCGTGCGACGATGCCCGCCGTCGCGATCCGTGGGCAACCGCGCCGGCCCCATCTTCGACGGTTGCTCCCCCCGACCGCATGGGCTATGAGGAACCCGTCCCGAGCGTAGCTCGACGCGAGCCGTGATCCCTCGGATCACGACACGGATGCACCCGTAGCTCAGCTGGATAGAGTGTTGCCCTCCGAAGGCAAAGGTCACAGGTTCGAATCCTGTCGGGTGCGCCAATCTTTCCCCGTTGAATCGAAATCCCCGTTCCATCGGCGGCAGATTTGCGGCCGTAAACTTCTCGCCTTGTCCCTTGTCTGTTTTTGCACCCGCCAGACCGAAACGCCATCGGAGTCTGGTGATCGTCTGGAACACGCAGGTCACATGGGATTGTTGTCGTGTGCGGGCGCGAGCTCGCGTCGACGACGTGGCAACCATCGCCATGGCCGGGACGAACGCATCGAATGCGCCGCAGAGATCACGATCGCCGTATGCCACGACGACGGCGACCGATGGGGCTGCCCGCCCGTGCCGTGAGCCGCAGGAGACGATGAGAGGCGGGCACGTCAGCAGGCGCGTGCGCCGAGCGCCCCTCGGCTTGCGCCCCGACGGACACTCAGGCCGGCGACGGCGTCGGTGAAGGTGTCGCCGCCGCCGTCCGGACCCTCGGGGGCGCCCGCCGTCTCCGCGGACCGTGCCCGACGATCGCAGGCGTGGAAGAAGTCCAGGCAGTCGGCGAACCAGCGGTCGGCCGCCTGCCAAAGGCGGGGCGACAGGCGGATGTGCCGACCGCCCGGCTCGACGATCTCGAGCAATCCGGCGCGCTCGGCCTCTTCGATCAGCATCCGGACATGGGTGCGCGAGACCGAGGCGAGCTCGGCGCCCGTGTCGTAGCGCAGGCAGGTATCGAGCCGGTCCGGAGCACCGGCTCCCTGCAGCAGCAGAAGAAGGATCAGGCAGCCGCTGTCCCGTTCGAGGAAGGGCATCAGGTCGCGGTGCCGGCGCATCGCCCGGGGCCACAGCCTCAGCCGCATCATCATCTCGCGGCGGATCGCGAGATGGCGCGCCGGCCGGAGCGCCGGGGCGGCGCGGTCGTCCTCTCCACGCATCAGGCGCGCCGCCCGATCGAGGACACCGAGGAAGGCCGCATCGACCAGGGTCAGACGTTCCGTCGGCGTGAGCAGCGTGACGCGCCGGTCGCGCGCGCTGCGGCGCTTCTCGACGAAGCCGTAGCGCTCGAGATAGGCGACGAAGTTGTCGACGCGATTGCGGCTGACGACGCCGACGGGGCCGACCGTGGCGTGGAGACGGCTGAGCGTCGACCACGTCGCGCGGTCGTCTTCCTCCAGCCCGGCGTGCAGCCCGAGGATGGCCGTGGTGCAGACACAGCGGCCGATCTCGAGCCACAGACGGCTCAGATGGGCGCGATGGGCGCACAGGCCGATCACGCCATCGATCAGGGTGGTACGCGCAGCGGTATGGCCATCGCCCGAGGACAACCGGTCTTCACGAAGATCTCCGAAAGAAAACGCTCGTTTCGACGATACGGCCAAGTCCAGTTCCTCGGATACGACTGAAACGCCGCGCGTCGGCTCTTGGAGACGGCGGTCGTATCGAGGATGAAATCGCTTGTTGCAGCGTGCAATTGCCGCTCGACACGAGGAAACGACCTGCATGAAGATTGGGACGGAGTGCAAAGCACTCCGCGCGACGTTGACCGGATCGGATTTTCCCGCCTACAATTTCGCAAGGGAGGTGCAGGGTGCCCGAGACAGCGCCGCATTCCATGGGACCGGACCCCGCCGGCCCGAGCGTGCCCGGCATCGCGGTTCCGTTCGGGGCCGTGACGAGCCGGCGCGGCTTCGAGGTCTGGGCGGAGATGCTGGCGCCGATCTTCGACGTCGAGGCGCCGCGCGAGGTCGTCTCCGATTTCGAATTCGGCTTCGAGAGCCGGGTCCTGGGCTCGACCGTGATCGGGCGCTGCAAGGCGCGCGGCCACACCTTCGAACGTTCGCGCCGCACGGTGGCGCGCAGCGGCATCGACCACCTGATGATCCAGATCCAGGGCGACGGCGGCCTCGACGGCGACGTCGAGGGCCAGCCGATCCGCGGCCGGTCCGGCGACGTCTGCGTGTTCGATCTGGCGCGGCCGGCGCGCACCGTCTCGCCCGACTTCCGCAACACCACGCTGATCGTGCCGCGGTCTGTGATCGAGCCGCTGGTCGCCGACTACGACGCGCTGCACGGGCTCGTCCTGCCCGCCGGCAGCCCGCGGGCTCGGCTGCTCGGCCGCCACGTCGAGGAGATGGCCGATCACGCCGCCGGGCCCGCGACCGAGGACCTGCTCGCACTCGTGGAGCCGACGATCCAGCTCGCCGCGGCCTGCCTCGGCACCTCGGCGGAGCGACGGTTCGCCGCGGCGCCCGCGATCGACCCGGCCAAGCTCGCCGCGGTCCGCAGCTTCATCGAACGCAATCTCGGCGATCCGACGCTCGACGCCGACGTGATCTGCAAGCAGATGGGCCTGTCGCGCTCGGCGCTCTACCGCCTGTTCGAGCCGCTCGGCGGTGTCGCCGCGCACATTCGGCAGCGGCGGCTCAATCAGTGCCTGCGCGAACTGGTCTCCCCGCGCCACCGCGCCCGCCGGATCTCGGAGATCGCCTTCGGCTGGGGCTTCACCAACGAAGCCTCGTTCAGCCGCGCCTTCCGCGCCGCCTTCGACGTCTCGCCGAGCGACGCCCGTCTCGCCGGCGCCGAGCGGCTGAAGCGCCGGCGCGACGAAGGCGACGGGACGGTCGGCGAACCGGGGGCCGCCCTGGCCGACTGGATGATCGACCTGATGCGGGTGTGACGCCGGGGTCGACGCCCGCCCCCTCGCCGCCCGCCTCCACCGGCGTCAGAACTGGTATCGCAGCCCTGCGGTGACCGAGCCGCCGGCGATCTTGTCGCCGAAGCTCAGGTCGCCGCGGACGAAGCCCGAGAGGCCCGTGTCGACCGACTGGGCGGTGATCGCCAGGCCGAGCTGGCCGAAGGTGCCGACCCGCGTCGTGACGATCGCCTCGTTCGAGAAGCCCGCACCGTCGGCGACCGCCGTCGCGTTGCCGGCGAACTCGCGCCACACCGACGCCTGAACCGACGGGTTCAGGATCAGCTTGTCGGTCGCCGCGAAACGGGTGCCGACGCGCAGGCGTGCCGAGCCGATCAGGCTGTCGATGTCGCGCGCGCCGACCGACATGGCGGCCGGCGTCGGCACCGCACCGATCGACGCCGTCGTGTAGTTCAGCCCCACCGACGGCTCGACGAACCAGGCCGCGCCGAGCGGGATCGTCCTGCCGGCCGACGTCTGCACCGACCAGCCCTGGGCCGCGACCTTCTGGTCGGAGATGCCGGCCGATCCGGCGGTGAGCCTGATGTCGTACCAGTTGCGCTGGATCTGCGCGTCGAGGAAGTAGCCGTCGCCGACGAGAGCGCCGTAGAGGCCGAAGAACGGCGCGTCGACGCCCGCCTTCGACGTCGCGTCCGACAGGCGATCCGCCGCGAACACCCGGACGTCGCCCGCGGTGACGCCGAGATGGGCGCTCCAGCCCGAGCCGCCGATGTCGGAGATCGCGCCGTCGATGCCGACCTGGAACCCGTCGAAGTTCGTGCGGAACTTGGACTGGGCCGTCACGCCGGTCGTCGTCGTCGCGCTCGTGATGTCGTAGCGCCCGGCCTTGGCGCGGGTCCACAGCCCGAGCGACAACTGGTCCTGCACCGGATCCAGCGGCGCCGGAACGTAGGCGCTGGCGGGTTCGGCGAAGCCCGTCGTGATCGCGGTCATCGCCGCGCTGGTGCTCGCGGCGATCGAGCCCGAGGCGCTCGGCGACAGCGACGACGACACCTGCCAGTCGACGCCGACCTTGCCGAAGGCGTAGCGGATCAGGCCGTACGGGGTCAGGCCGGTCGCGGTGTAGGTGGCGTTGCCGGCGTCGGTCACCACCGTGATCGGGGTGGCGAAGAGGCCCGGCGTCGTGCCGGCGACGTCGGTGAAGCTCACCACCGTCGCCCCCGACGAGCCGGAACCGGCGACGACCAGCCGATCGGCGCGCTGGCCGGTGGCGCCGGCGCTGCGGTCGATGTCGACCCGCACCGTCGCCGCACCCGAGCCGGTGTAGCCGCCGACCGTGAGCGTCCTGTTGCCGGCAGTGCCGTCGCGCAGATCGACCGTGCCGGCGTTGGCGAGCGTACCGGTGCCGAGCGCGTTGTCGGAGGCGACCTGCACCGTCGCCCCGGCGCCGATGGTGGTGCCGCCGGAATAGGTGTTGGAACCCGACAGGATCTCGATGCCGCCGGTGAGCGCGAGGGCGCCCAGACCGGTGATGGTGCCGGCGAAGGTGTTGCCGCCGCCGGCGGCGAGGGTCAGCACCCGGCCGTCGGCGATCGACACCGTGCCGCCCGTGGTGCCACCGCCGGCGAGCGCGGCGATCGTCTCGCTGTCGGTCACGGCGAGACCGGTGCCGGCGACGTTCGCCAGCGTGACCTTGACCGCGTCGGCCAGGGCCGCGCCGTTGCGCAGGTCGAGGACGCCGGCGGAGACGGTCGCGTCGCCGGTGAAGGTGTTGGTGCCGGAGAGCACCAGCGTGCCGGCGCCGATCTTCTCGATCGGGCGCGGACCGGCGGTCTCGCCGATCGCGCCCGCCTGCGTCGCCGTGCCGGTGGTGACCTGGAACTGCGTCGTGTTGGAATTGACGTCGACGGCGTTGCCGACGGTGACGCCGTCGGCATAGTCGATCACCGAGCCGGTCGTGGTGATCGTGCCGGTACCGGCGGCGTTGTCGGCCTCGATCCGGAGCGTGCCGCCGGATCCGATCGTCACGCCGCCCGAGAAGTCGTTGCCGTTGTTCTGCAACGCCACCGTGCCGCCGGTGACGACGAGACTGCCGCCGCTGCCGGTCAGCCTGGAGGCGACGGTCGAGGCGCCGCCGAAGGTCAGCGCGTTGGCGCCGAGGTTCACCGTGCTCGCCGCCGATCCGGCGAGCGCCGCGACCGTCGTGCCCGCGGTCAGGCCGGAGATGTCGAAGACGCCGGTGCCGTTGAGCGTGACGCCGGACGAGGCCGCGATCGAGCCGGCGCCGGCGAGCGCCAGCGTGCCGCCGTCGATGGTCGTCGCGCCGGTATAGGTGTTGATGCCGGTCAGCGTCTCGGTCCCGGCGGAGAGCAGCAACCCGCCGGTGCCGGAGATGACGCCCGCGAAACTGCTGTTGGCGGCGGTGAGGTTCAGCGTCACCCCGCCGAGATCGACGGACGAGTTGGCGCTCGAACTGGTCAGCGTCTTGATCTGCGGCACCATGAGGTGTCCCGCCAGCGCGAACGACAGGCCGCCGGAGCCGTTGAGAACCACACCACTCGACGACGCGATCGACGTGTTCGTACTCGGGAGGAGCCACAGAATTCCGCCGTCGACCGTCGTCGCGCCCGTATAGGTGTTGTTGCCGTTCAGGCGGTATCCCCCCGAGGTCAGCGTGATGCCGCCGGTGCCGGAGATCGTGCCGCTGAAGGCATAGTTGGAACCCTTCTGGTCGGCGACCGGATTGCCGCCGAAGGACAGCGTCTTGGAGCCCAGAACGATCCGTGTGTCGGACGGGCTGGCGTGGATGGCTCTGAACGACGTCCCGCTGCCGTTCACGCCCGATATGTCGAGCGTGCTGCCGGGGCCGAATTGGACGCGCGCCGCGGCGAGCGAGCCGTCACCGCTGAGCACCAGGGTCGAGCCGCCGGTGGGCAGGACCGATCCCGTGATCGTGCTGGCACCGGTCAGCGTCAACGTGCCGGCTTGCAGTCGCAGGGTGCCGGCGCCGGAAACGACGCCGCCGAAGGTGTTGCCGCCGCCGTTCGCGATGTAGAGGCTCTGCCCGCTTGCGACCGACACATTGCCGCCGCTCGTGCCGCCGCCGGAGAGAGAACCGATCGTTTCGGTGTTGGTCACGACGAGGCCCGCACCGGCAGTATTCGCCAGCACCACCCGGGTCGAATCGGAGAGGGCCATCCCGCCCCTGACTTCGATCGTGCCGCCGTTGATGACCGTGTCGCCGGTATAGGTGTTGCCGCCGGTCAGGACCAGCGAGCCGGAGCCCTGCTTGATCAGCGAGCCGGTGCCGCCGATCACGCCGGCGAAGGTCGTGGTGTTGCCGTCGCCGACCGTCAGCGCCTTGTCGCCGAGCACGACCGAGGTGCCGGCCGCCGCGCTGCTCAGCGAGTTGATCGTGGTGCCGCTGCCGGCGAGCCCCGAGATGTCGAGCGCGCCCGTACCCGCGAGCGTCACCCCCGAGGACGACGCGATCGAGCCGGCGCCGGAAAGCGCCAGCGTGCCGCCATTGATGGCGGTCGCGCCGGAATAGGTGTTGGCGCGGGTCAGGGTCAGCGTGCCGGTGCCCGCCTTGGTCAGCGCCAGCGCGCCGGTGCCGTCGGCGATCGTCCCGTCGAACTGCAGGGCCGACGTGTCGAAGTCGGCCGTCAGCGTCGCCGCCGTCGCGCCGTTGTTGGTGATCGTGCCACCGTCACCCCGCAAGCCCGCCGCGGTGAAGTCGTTGCCGTTCAGATCGACCGTGGACTGCGGATAATAGGTGGGCCAGGAAAAGTAGTCGCCGGTGGTCCTGAGGCTGTGAGTGCCCGACAGGGCACCGGTCAGGGTGAGCGTCGTATGCCCGACAGACAGGGCACCGTTCACCGTGCCTCGGAGATCGGTGGCGTTGTTGATGTAGATCGTGCCGACGTCGAGCGTGATCGTGCCGGCACTGCTCAAGGCGCCGCCGTACGCATCCACGAACATGTCGCCGTGCTGCGAGATGAGCGTGCTACCGGCCCCGACCGACAACAAACCATGCAGAATCAAGTTGTTGGTGACGGTCAGCGTCGTCGCGTTCGCGACCCCGAGGCTGACGCTCGGATCGTTCAGGGAGAGCGTATTGACGCCGATATCGGCGCTCGTGGTGACGGGATTGTTCGTGGCGGACCCGATGCGGACAATGTTTCCGGCCGGCGAACCGTTGTCCCAGTTGCTCGCGCTGTTGAAATCGTTCGAGGCCGCGTCGGACCTCCAGTTCGTGACGACCTGCGCCTCGGCGGCACGCGGCATGGCCATGATCAGCGCCGCGACGAAGCTCGCGCTCGTGAGCAGCAGGGCCCGACGGCGGGCGCGCGCGCGCCGCCATCCGCCGTCGCCCCGTCGACGGGAGCGATCGATCCGAAGATCGCCCGCCGCCACGCCGTCGTCCGTCCCGTGCTTCGAAATCATCCCCTGCCCCCAACGACGATCAGCCGGTGCTCGCGCTCCCCTCGGCGCTCAATTTGCCAATAGAGGCGAGTGGGGGGCTCGATCAATGAAGGGGGAAACGGCGCGCCGCGGCGGTCGAGAACTCGACTTCTTCAATTTTCGTTATGTTTTTCATATATTTGTTCGCTCGGAAGCTCGTTCTCTACGCTGCCGACGGGGAAAGTCGCCCCCATAAGTGTCAGGCGACGGGTCGAGTCCGCGCCTGCCGCCGCCGGCACCCACCCTGCCTCGCTGCCACACGGAGCACGCGCAGGGGCAGCCTTCCGCCATGGGAATGCGGAAGCGGCGGCCATGCCGACCACTCCCGGGTCGAGAGCTCGACATCGCGCCGGGCGAGCCGAAGCCGCCTCTCCCGTCGCCACGCGCGAAGACGCGACCGCGGGGGACGGTTCCCCGCGGCCGCGCCGCCGTCTCGAAATCGCGATTCCCGAAGCTTCAGAACAGCTTGTAGGCGAAGTTCAGCCAGATCTTGCTGCTCTTCGTCGTGCCTTCGGCGACGACGTCGTTGGTGTAGAACAGCGTCGCGTTGACCGGGCCGAACTGATGGCTGATCAGCGCGCCGAGGGCGACCTGCTTCTGCGTGCCGAACAGCGGCTTGGTCGGGCCGTAGGCCATGCCGTCGTTCTTGTCGTCGGTGATCTGCTGCTGATAGTAGCCGACCGGGCCGACCGACCAGGTGTCGAAGATCTTCCGCGTCAGCGTCGCGTTGACGAAGACCTGATCGCCCGAGCGATACCTGGTCGAATGGTTCTCGGTGTTGGTGTTGTAGACGCCGTGCAGCGACAGGTGCCAGTCGTCCTTCATGTAGGTGAGGCCGACGCTCGGCTCCAGCGTCCAGAAGTCGGCGCCGATCTTGATCGTGTCGTTCTTGGCGTAGCTGCTGATCGGCGCGTAGAAGCCGACCGCGGCCTGCGCGTGCCAGCCGTTGCCGAGCGACCAGGCGAGATCGAGCGGCTGGAACTTCGGATTGGCGACGCCGAAGTGCTGGAAGCGGCCGAGCGGACCGGCCGGGCCGTTCGGCGGGCCGGCGGAGTGATCCATGTCGATGTGGATCAGCGGCACGGTGACGAAGGCCTTGTACTTGCCGCCGAAGATCTCGATGCCGGGCACCCAGGTGAACTGGTTCGACACGCCGTAGATGGTGAAACGCTCACCGAAGTTGTGGCCGTTGGCGTCGACCAGATCGGCGGCGTTGATCGAGGTGCGCATGGTCCAGTAGAGGCCCGGCGGCGGCACCATGGCGATCGGCAGGCCGATGGTCAGACCGGGCGGCGTCTGCGCCGCGATCCCCGGCTCGCGCGCCTGCGCACCCGTCGCCGCCAGGATCATCGCCGCTGCGGCCATTCCTCTGATTTTTCGTGACATTTCCATTCCCCCGTTTTGTGGATTCCGAAACGGATGCCCATCGGTGGGTACGACGACGCCCGTCCGAGCCCCCCGGCCCGACGCGCCGCCGTCTCCGATCGATGAGGGTGCCCCGCCGACATCGCCGGCGGGGCGAAGGCGTCAGATCGCCGTCGCCGGCCGCCGTGCGAAGGCGAGCGCGAAGCGTCCCGGCCCGGCGGGCGTCGGGAACGGATCACTGGTCAGTTCGAGCGCGTCGTCGCCGGCGAAGCGGACCGTCCGCAGGTGGACGTCGCCGACCCAGTTGGGGATCAGGCAGTGACGGAGGGTCGTGCGGATCTGACCGTTCGCCTCGTCGACCGTGTAGCGGCCGGCATAGGCGAGGAACGACCGCGCCGCGGCGATCGTCTGGGCGTCGGTGCCGCCGTCGGGCTCGGGCCGATCGTAGGGCTGCCGGTCGGCCGCCTCGACCAGGAACGACATCCAGCCGTCGGCGCCCCAGCTGGCATAGCCCTGGGCGCCCTCCCCCATCGGGGCGATCGGCGGCAGGCCGTCGATCGTCAGGCAGAAGGCGACGACGGTCCAGGTGCCGACGAGGCGGTCGGCGATCGATGAGGACGAAGCCATCGAGCCGCTCCTCAACCGACCAGCGCGACGGCGCGGGTCCACCCGGCCGAGGCGCCCTTGATCTTCACCGGCATGCAGATCACTTCGAAGCCGGTCGAGGGCAGCGCCTCGAGGTTGCTCAGCTTCTCCATGTGGCAGTAGCCGATGTCGATGCCGGCGAAGTGGCCTTCCCAGATGAGGCTCTTGTCGTGGGTCTCCTGATACCGCTTGCGGGTGAAGGAGAACGGCACGTCCCAGCTCCAGGCGTCGGTGCCGGTGACGCGGACGCCGCGCTCGAGCAACCACATCGTCGCCTCGCGGCCCATGCCGCAGCCGGAGTCGACATAGGCCATGGTTCCGTAGCGGGCGGCGGCCGAGGTGTTGACCAGCACGATGTCGAGCGGCTTCAGCTCGTGACCGATGCGCTTCAGTTCCGCCTGGACCTCGGCGGCGGTGACCAGATGACCGTCGGGGAGATGGCGGAAGTCGAGCTTCACGCCGGGGCGGAAGCACCATTCCAGCGGCACCTCGTCGATGGTCAGGGCCTTTTTCCCTTTGTCCATGGTCGAGTGGTAGTGATACGGCGCGTCGAGATGGGTGCCGTTGTGGGTGTTGAGCTGCACCTCCTCGATCGCCCAGCCCTCGCCCTCGGGCAGGTCCTCGGGCTTGAGACCGGGGAAGAAGCTCGCCATCACCGGCGCGAATTCCTTGTGGCCGCGATAGGTCACCTTCGGCCCCAGACCCGGCGGGTCGGAGGGGCGGTCGTTCTCGATGGCGACCGAAATGTCGACGATCTTGCGCGTCGGCGTCGCCGCCACGGCGGCGTCGGAGGCGGCGAGTGCCGCCATGATGCCGCCGAAGCCCACCATCATCGAGCGGCGATCGGCCATGAGACCCGCGCCGATCGTGTCCTTCTCGTTCTTCTTCGTCATGTCGAGACCTCGTTTGTCGGCAGGGCCGGTCAGAGACGTTCGATCGCCACGGCGACCGCTTCGCCGCCGCCGATGCACAGGGAGGCGACGCCGCGCTTCAGACCGCGCGCGGCGAGCGCATGGAGCAGGGTGACGACGATCCGCGCGCCCGAGGCGCCGATCGGATGGCCGAGCGCGCAGGCGCCACCGTTGACGTTGAGCTTCTCCGGATCGATCCCGAGATCGGCGATCGCCGCCATCGGAACCGCCGCCAGCGCCTCGTTGATCTCGAAGAGATCGACGTCGCCGAGCGCCCAGCCGGCCTTGGCGAGCACCTTGCGGATGGCACCGACCGGGGCGGTGGTGAACCATTCCGGCTCCTGGGAATGGGTGGCGTGCGCCACGATGCGGGCGAGCGGCGCGCGGCCGGGGCCGGAATGACGCGACAGCACCAGCGCGGCGGCGCCGTCGCAGAAGCCCGAGGCGGTCGCCGGGGTGATCGTGCCGTCGGGCCTGAAGGCCGGCGGCAGCAGCGGGATCTTCGAGACGTCGGCGCGCAGCGGCCCTTCGTCGGTGAGGATCGTCTCCTTGGCGCCGCGCTTTTCGACCGGCACGCCGACGATCTCGGCCGCGAAGGCGCCCGAGGTCTGGGCGCGCTGGGCGCGCAGCACCGAGCGGGTCGCGGCCTCGTCCTGGGCCTCGCGGGTGAAGCCGTATTTCGCCGCGCAGTCCTCGGTGAAGAGGCCGAGCGAGCGGCCGTCGGCATTGTCGATGCCGTCGCGCAGCAGGTGGTCCTGCAGCACGGAATCGCCGAAGCGCAGGCCGGCGCGGGCATGGGCGAGATAGGGGGCGTTGGACATCGCCTCCATGCCGCCGACCGCGACGATCTCGGCCGAGCCGGCGCGGATCAGGTCGTTGCCCAGCATGATCGCCTTCATGCCCGAGCCGCACACCTTGTTGACGGTGGTGGCGCCGGTGGCGAGCGGCAGGCCGGCGCCCATCGCCGCCTGACGCGCCGGAGCCTGACCGACGCCGGCGGTGAGGACGCAGCCCATCACCACTTCGTCGACCGCCGCCGGGGCGACGCCGGAATCTTCGACCGCGGCGGCGAGCGCCGTCGCGCCGAGCGTCGTCGCGGGGATCCCGGCGAACTGGCCGAGGAGCGTGCCGATCGGCGTGCGACGGGCGGAGAGGATGTAGACGGACGTATCGGTCATGTCTGTTCCCGTGAATGCGGACAAAGGGGTCCCGTTCCGATCGGCGGGACGCCGATCGGTCGGGAATCTCGGAGAGGGGAGTGGTCGGCTCAGGCCTTGCGACGCTTCCAGCGCAGGCGGGTGACCTGGGTCTTGCCGCCGATCAGCACCGGATCGCCGGAGAGCTCGAGCACGTCGTCGCCTTCGGCCTTGATGTAGCGCTTCTGGCGACCGCCGATCCAATTCGGCATGAAGCTGAACTGGAGGTTGTGGTAGACGATGGCCTTCTCCTCGTCGACCTCGAAGGGGCCGGCATAGGCGAAGAAGGTGCGCGCCGCCTGGATCGTCTCTTCCGGCGTGCCGCCGTCGAGATCGGGAACGGCGAAGGGCTTGCGGCCCGGACGCATGATCTGGACCGACATCCAGCCGTCGGCCGAATAGCTGATGACGCCGAGCGCGCCCGACCCCATCGCGTCGGTGACGACGCCCTTGTCGTCGGTGCTGGTGAAGGATTCCATCATCCAGGTGCCGACCAGCCAGGAGCGGAAGCTCTTTCCGCCCGGCGCGGTCTGCCCGGCCGCCGACGCATCGTCGGGAGCCGCGGCGCCGCCGGCGGCGGCCGCCATCAGGCCCATGCCGGCAACCAGGGCGCGTCGGCTGGGACGCTGCGATGCTAAGGAGATGCCCCTAGTGACAGAGCCGGCCGATGCCGGGTAAGCCTGAGGCGAGAGTTGTTCGGGATGTTCCATTCTCGTCGGTCTCCTCGAGGTTCGGTTGTCGGTCCGAACACTGTGGAGCAATATTAGGTCGGTCGACCTACCAATGCAATTGGGAGAGTCCCTGAGTGACGACGAAAGCAACGACCGCCGAACGCATCCTCGACGCCGCCGAGGCGCTGTTCGCGGAAGGCGGCTACGATGCGGTGTCGGTCCGCGCCATCACCGACCTCGCCGGCGTGCGCCTGAACCTGCTCTCCTACCATTTCAAGTCGAAGGAAGGGCTGTTCGAGGCGGTGATCGACCGCCGCCTGCACGTGCTCAACCAGAAGCGCCGCGAGCTGCTCGCCACCGCCGAGGCCGGCGGGGCCGTTCCGAACGTCGACGCCCTGCTGACGATCTTCATCCGCCCCTACATGGAGCTCGCGGTCGTCGGCGGCGCGGGCTGGCTCCCCTATACCCGCATCATCGCCCAGATCTGCCAGTCCGAGCGTTTCTCGCCGCTGCTCGAGAAGCACATGGAAGAGACGCTGGCGCTGTTCCTCAGCCGATTCGCCGCGGTCCTGCCGCACGTCGGGCGCGACCGGCTGGTCCAGGCGTTCTATTTCACCATCGCGCTGATGGTCTCGACCTTCGCCGGTGTCGGCCGCATCGACGCGCTCGAGCGGGCCGGACGCGGCGAAATCCCCCTCGACGAGGCGATCGAACCGCTGCTCACCTTCGTGCGGGCGGGATTCGCGTCGATGTGCGACGCGCCGGCCGGTGACGGGAACGATCGCCGGGCACGCCCCGTGTGACGCTTGCCGGTGGTCCTCGGCGGACGGTTGGTCTATAGCGGGCGCGGGAAACGCTCTGCCGGCAGAGCCACCGTCACGACGACAACCGAGGAAAGCCGCCGATGAACCGCCCCTTCTCGCTTGCCGGAAAACGCGTCTGGGTCGCCGGTCACCGCGGCATGGTCGGATCGGCGCTCGTGCGCCGGCTGGCGCGCGAGGACTGCGAGATCCTGACGATCGGGCACGACCGTCTCGATCTGACCCGGCAGGCCGACGTCGAGGACTGGATGGCCGAGGCCCGGCCGCAGGCGGTCTTCGTCGCCGCGGCGAAGGTCGGCGGCATTCTCGCCAACGACACGCTGCCGGTCGACTTCCTCGAGCAGAACCTGCTGATCGGCGCCAACGTGATCTCCGCGGCCCACCGCCACGGCGTCGAGAAGCTGATGTATCTCGCCGCTTCCTGCATCTATCCGCGCGCCGCCGACCAGCCCGTCCGCGAGGACGCCCTGCTCTCCGGCCCGCTCGAGCCGACCAACCAGTGGTACGCCGTCGGCAAGATCGCCGGCATCAAGCTCGCCCAGGCCTATCGCCGGCAGTACGGCGCCGACTTCGTCTCGGTCGCGCCGGCCAATCTCTACGGCCCCAACGACAACTTCGATCTCGCCGCCAGCCACGTCGTCCCCGCCCTGATCCGCAAGGCCCACGAGGCGAAGGTGCGCGGCGACGCGACGGTCGGCGTCTGGGGGACCGGATCGCCTCTGCGCGAATTCATGCACGTCGACGACTTCGCCGATGCCGGCATCTTCGCCATGAAGACCTATTCGGACGAGCCGATCCTCAACGTCGGCTCGAACCAGGAGGTCTCGATCCTCGAACTCACCAGGATGGTGTGCGCGGTCGTGGGCTTCTCCGGCGAGATCGTCTGCGACCCGTCGAAGCCCGACGGCATGCCGCGCAAGCTGATCGACTCGACCCGGCTCGGCACTCTCGGTTGGCGGCCGTCGATCGGCCTTGCCGAGGGGCTGGGCGACGCCTATCGGTGGTTTCTCGACCACGTCGCGGCCTGAGGCTCCGGCCGTCGGGGCGGACGCGGGCGGGGACGGGAACACGGCCGGCGGTAGGGGTCGGCGATCTTGCAATCTGAGGTGAATGCGGGCACACGTACGCGCTGCGATGTGCCCCCG
>DBMN01000183.1 GCA_002298965.1 Rhizobiales bacterium UBA697
GTCACCCGCGCCGGCCGCCCCCTGCGCCTCGTCGGCGCCGAGGCGGAGGACGCCGCCGAGGGCGAGGCGATCCTCGCCCCCTTCGACCTGACGCTGCGCCGCGCGATCGCCCTGCAGCGCCGCTCGGGCGTGCCGATCGTCGTCGTCGACGAAGCCGGTCGTCTGGCCGGCATCTGCGGCGAGGAAGAGATCTACGAGAGCCTCGGCCGCTGGGAAGCCCGCGTACGCTGAGAGCGCGCGAGGAGATCGCTCAGGCCGATCGCTCGGCGCTCGCGGCCATGTCCGCCGCCTCCTCGCCGAGCGCCTCCTCGACGTAGGAATAGAGCGCCAGATCGTGCTCGAGCAGATCGACCACCGGCGTCATCCGCATCAGCCGCTCGGCGACCGGTTCGATGCCGGGGAAGGTCTCGCCCCCCGTACCGTCGAGCACCACCGCCCCGACCGCGCCGTTGAACAGCCGGCAGAAGTCGGCATAGGCCGCCTGGGTGCCGACCGCGTGCATGCGCGACAGGTTGTCGAGCGAGATGCCGACGTGCCGTCGCTCCGCCCGTTCGTCGACGCCGCAGCCGAGCGCGCGCGTCATCGGATTGGCGAGAACCGCACGCTGCGCCGCCGACAGACGCCGGATGCTGCCGGCCACGTTCGCCTCGTCCTCGAGATCGATCGACCGCGCCCAGTCGAGGACCGGCTCGAGCCCGTAGGCGAAGGTCGACAGGAGCGCCGACGACCCGTTGCGGGCGATCAGCTTCAAGAGCATCAGCCGCTCCGCCAGTTCCTCGAACGGGTCGCGCAGCAACGCCCCCTGCAGATAGCCCATGTCGTTGAGCCCGACCGCATAGCGATTGTACATCGGCCGGCCGCTGAGGAAGACCGATCCACAGTAGTAGTTGTAGACCAGCGCGCACATCGTGTCGAAGGAATGCCGGTCGACGAAATTGTAGCTCAGCGCGAAGTTGCGATTGACCTGGCGGATCACCGTCTGCTGGAACAGCGTGCCGAAGGTCAGCAGGCAGACCTTCTTGTCGACGTGCCGATCAATGCGATAGCGGCGGTAGATCGAGACCCGCGTCTCGGCCTCGACGATCTCGATCTCCTGCATCCGGGCGAGGCCGGGCACCGACGTCTCGTCGACGGCGAAGCCGACGATGCCGGTGTTGTGCAGCCCCAGATCGACGATGTCCTGGCGCGGAATGAAGGCCTCGACGTCGAGTTCGTCGTGCTCGCCGTCGTGGAAGATCACCGTCACGCGCGGCGTCACGCTGGGATTGTCCGGGACGACCCAGCCGATGATGGCACTGCCCGTGTCGTGGTCGATGTGGAACTTCATGGCCCGTTCCGTTCGTGCCGCCCGTGGGCGTCACATGTTGAGCTTCTTGTAGAGCTCGATGGCGTCGTCGAGACTGGAGAACATGTGCAGGCAACCGTGCGCGAGCACGGCGCCGCGATCGCAGTAGGTGCGCAGCGTATCCGGCGAATGCGAGACCATGATGATGTCGGCCCGCTCGCGACGCTTGGCGAATTCCTCCTGGCAGCGGCGCTGGAAGCGGCTGTCGCCGACCGCCGTCACCTCGTCGATCAGGTAGCACTCGAACTCGATCGCCATCGACAGGCCGAAGGCCAGGCGCTGCATCATGCCCGACGAGTAGGTCTCGATCGGCACGTCGATGTAGCTGCCGATCTCGGCGAAGTCCTCGACGTAGTCGAGCACCCGCCGCGGATCGTGCCCGTAGATCCGCGCGGCGAAATGGACGTTCTCCCGCCCGGTCATCTTGGAGTGCATTCCGCCCGTGAAACCGAGCGGCCAGGACACCCGGACATTGCGGCGAATCCGCCCGCCGTTGGGCAGTTCGCTGCCCGCCAGAAGGCGCATCAGCGTGGACTTGCCCGCCCCGTTGATCCCGAGTATGGCGTAGTTCCGGCCGGCTTGGAAATCCATCGAGACGTGATCGAGGACGATCTTCGTCAGGCCGTTCGTCCGGTAGTATTTGAACACTCGGTCGAGTTCGATCACGTCTGACACCCGAAGCGGTACGGCCGATTCCTATGTGGCCGACCACCCCCGGAACTGTCAACACGGCGCCGGCACGGCGCGAATTCGCGATTCATCGGTGCGGGAATACGATGACCAGATCTGCCGACGCCGCCGCCTCGGGAACCCCGCTCGTCAGCGTCCTGCTGCCGGTCTTCAACGGCACGCGGCATCTCCCCGACACGCTCGCCTCGATCGCCGACCAGTCGCTCGCCGACATCGAGGTGATCGTCGTCGACGACGGATCGACCGACGGATCGCTCGCCCTCGTCGAGGCCTGGGCGGCGGGCGTGCCCTTCGCGGTGACGGTGATCGGCGAGCCGGTCAATCTCGGCGTCCATGCCGCGCTGCTCACCGCCTCGACGCGGGCGCGCGGCACCTTCGTCGCCCAGATCGGTCACGACGACGTCTGGTCGCCCGACCACCTCGCCGCCCTCGTCGCCCGTATCGAGGAGACGCCCGAGGCCGTCGCCGCCTTCGCCGACGTCGCCTACATCGACGACGAGGGCCGGCCGATCGCCCGCGACATCTTCCATCACGAACGCATCGACCTCCTGTCGCGCGCCGAGCTCTTCGCCGACCTCGTCGCCGGCAACTACCTCTGCGCCCCGGCCTCGCTCTATCGCCGCGCCGCCTGGAAGCCGTGCTTCTGGGGCGTCGCCGACGAGCGCCTGCAGGACTACGAGCTCTGGCTCCATCTCCTCGCCGTCGGTCCCTTCGTGCGCGCACCGGCGATCGGCTGCCGCTATCGCATCCACGACGGCAACCTCAGCAGCGCCGCGACCATGGCGCGCCAGAGCCGGTCGGAGCTGATGGGGGCGCATCTCCGGGTCTTCACCTCGCCGCGCTTCGCCGACTTCGTCGCCGGCCTCGCCGACGATGCCGAACGGCGCGCCTTCCACGCCGCCCTGTTCGACAGCTGCCGGCGGGTGCGGGACTATTGCCCCGACCTGATCCACGTCCAGATCGACCTCTTCGAGCGGCTGCACCTGATCGACCCCGACAACACGGCGCCGATCGCCGCCTACCGCTCGGACCTCTACGGACGGCTCGGCATGCTGCGCAAGAGCGCCCGCACCGCCCGGCTCTTCCCCCGCCACATGGCCGTCGACTGCGACTGGCTGCCCTGGCTGGTGCCGGCCGACGACGCCGCCCACGCGCCGCTCTTCGCCGATCTCGTCGAGGGCTTCGTGTTCCGCGACGGCCGCGACGTGCCGCTCGAGGGCACCGGCCGCTACTTCTTCTATCTCGCCCGCGCCGACCTGCTCGCCGCCCTGCGCCGCTACCCGTCCTTCCGTCGTGCGCTCGCCCAGCGCCGCGTCGTCGCCTACGAGGCGGAGACGACCGGCCCGACCGGCTTCGGCTTCGCGCTGGCGGCCGGNNGGCACCCGCCTCGACGCTGCGCTCGCCGACCGCCTCTTCCGCTTCATGGAGGACGAGCACGGCTCCTGCATGGCCGCGCCCGTCGCGCCCGCCGGCCCGGTCGTCCGCTTCGCCGCGACGCTGCGACGCGGGGCCGACCGTCTGTGGCGGGCGAGCGCCCACCTCCGTTTCCGGCTGACACGGATGCGATGACGCGTAGCGGATGACGCCCCGTCGTTGACGCGCCCGGTCGCAGGTCCTAGACCTCGACGACGCGATTTGCTCCGAGTTCGCGAGCGTCCGACCCGCTCGATCCGGCCACCATGACCAGAACGCTCATTCTGACCTCCGCCGGGACCGCGACAGCGGTCGCCATCCTCGGAACCATCGCACGCATCGATGGTCTCGAGGTCGTGACCACCGACGTCGGCGAGGCGGCGACGATCTGCGCGCCGACGCTGTTCTCGACCCGTCATCGCGTCGTCCCCTACGCCCGCGAGCCCGAGGCCTTCGTCGCGGCGATCGCCGCGATCTGCGCCGAGACCGGCGCCGACGCGGTCTATCCGATCCACGACGGCGAGATCCGTGCGCTCGCCGCCGCCGCCGACCGCCTGCCGCCCGGCGTCCGTCTCGCCGCCCGCGATGCCGCCGCCGTCGATCTCTGCGGCGACAAGCGCGCCGCCGCGCGCCATTGCGTCGCCGCCGGCATCCCCGCGCCGACGACCGTGACCGGCG
>DBMN01000369.1 GCA_002298965.1 Rhizobiales bacterium UBA697
GCCAGGCGTCGAGGGCTCGGGCGATGCGGGCGGCGGAGCGATCCATCGCCTCGGCTTCCGCCGGCGTGAAGCGGCCGTCGGCCGCGGCATCGGCGTAGACGGTCAGGGCCTCGCCGACCGCCGTCACCAGCTCGGCGTGACGCGCCGGGATCGAGGCGACGTCGCCCACGACCACGTCGCCGTCGACCAGCCGATGCCCGGTCACGGCCGCCATGGCGGCGGTGACGACGGGAACACCGACGTCGGCCTCCAGCTCCAGCGCGGCGCAGATCGGGATCACCGCGGCCTCGCGCACGTTCTGCCAGCGCGAGACCTCGGATTTCGAGACATGCGCGATCTCCGCCGCGCGGTCGACGGTGCCGACCCGCTCGATGAGATCGCGGGTCGCCCCCTTGATGCGATAGAACCAAGTGGCGGGCATGACGGGCCTCTCGGGTTGCCTTTCCCGTGCCGGGAAAACGCGACGACGTTTCCCGTTCCGAGATTGAAATTTCTGTGTGATGGTCTCGGGGTCGGGCGGGTTCGCCGCCCGACCCGTCACGAGCTGTCGCGGCGGCCCGAAACGGCGGAAGCGAAGGCCGCCGAGGCGGAGGAACAGTCGAGATGACCACCGAAGACGAACCACTTGCGGACGTCGATCTGTTCGGCGTGCAGATCCCCGGACGACTTCTCGCCGTCGAGATGCTGCTGATCCAGCTTCTTCGAACGACCCCGATCGACACCCGCCGCGCCGTCCTCGACGCCACCCAGGACATCCTGACGCAGATGGAGAGCGAGACGTTCGGCGGCGACCAGCATGCGGCGATAACCACGCAGAAGTGGCTCGTAGTCGCCCGCATGAACCTCGACCACATCGGTGGTCTGGCGCTCGACGCACCCTGACGCCCGATCGGCGAGGGTGCCGGCGGCGAGCGTCCGCGCGGCGAGCGACCCGCCCTCGGCGGGAACCCAGAAGGCGAGGGTGGAAGGACTGGTCACGCCGAAGCCTCCGCCTCTTTGTCTACGGCCGCGGCAGCAGCCAGAAGAACAGACGCGAGATGCTTCGCCGCTGTCGAGGACAGCCGGACGAACTTGGAGCCTTCGCCGTGAAAGGCGATCTCGAGATCGACATCGACGATCCACGGCGTCGAATGAACCCGAATTCGGTCGAACTGCGGCACCCACGACACCAGACCCTGCTCGTCGGGGACGAACACGCCGACCGGAGGGAGGTCCGTCTTGTTCTGCTCTTCGTTCGACATCGTCGATCTCCTGGGAATGACGGTCAGGCCGCCTCGGTCTCGTCGCGGGCGGGTCGCGGAATGCCTTCGGGCCAATCAAGCCCCTCGGGCCAGTGGTCGGAGAACCACACCACGGCGGCCTCGAAAGTCCGCGTCCCGATGTCGAACCCCTCGGAAAGCCGCGAAAGTCGCTTGCCGTCGTTGAAGACGAGCGTCGAGACCCTAGCCCTGCTCCGCTTGGTGGCGGCGGCGAACTGGTCGGCGAGGACGAGGAGGTTGTTCACGAGCGTCGTCATGGCGCGATAATGCGGGTTTAAACCCGCGCCGTCAAGAGGACATTACCCGCATGACATGCGACCGCGGCGCGGGCATCATCCCGCACATGGAAAACTCCACGCTTCTTGAACGTATCGAACAGCGCCTCGGCGAACTCGGCATGTCGCCCAACCAGGCATGCGAGCGGGCGCGGATCGATCGCGGCACCATCAGGGACCTGCGGCGCGGCAAACGGACATCGCTCACCTTGACGACGATGTCGAAGCTCGCCGCAGCTCTCGAGGTCAGCGCGTCATGGCTGGCGGGCGGCGACGGCGCGGAACCTCCGAGCTCCGCCCGGCGGCAGCAGGGAACAGCTTATTCGGCCCCCGTCGACATCCCCGACGTGGCATCTTTGCCGCTCGATGTCCCCGTGCTGGGGACGGCGGCAGGCTCTGCCGTCGGGTCTTTCGTCATCGACGGGGCGATCGATTGGGTTCGCCGCCCGCCGGCCGTCCGACACATGCGAAACGTCTACGCCCTTTACGTCACGGGCGAGTCGATGTCTCCGATGTTTTCGCCGGGCGCCCTTATCTTTGTTTCCCCCGACCGTCCCGCAGGGTCTGGCGATGCCATCGTCATTCAAACGAGGCTCCATGACGGCGCCCCGATACAGAGCTGGATCAAGATCTTGGTGAGGCAACACCACGGTGACGTCGTCGCTAGACAGATCAATCCCGAAGCAGAAATAACATACAAGTCGGCCCACGTCGTGGCGATCCATCGTGTACTGACGACGAGAGAACTTTTTGGCGTATAATTGGCTTTTCAAATCAGCATTAGTATTGCGAAATTCTGAGTAGTGTCGTGAATGGTCGCCAAAGCAATGACGGAGGCGGGCGTGAACAAAGTAAATATACAAGCGGTTGCGGTGATCATTTTAGCGATACTTGCGTCGTATCCACTCAGGGCGGAGACCGGTATCGACGGCGAGGACTACATTCTCCCGGAAATATCAAGCGCGATCCAGCGGCGGTGCGCATTGAAATTTCCGTTCGACGCCAACCTAGCCAAGACCTGCAACCACGACCAATCCCGCGCCTATTGGCAATTCTTGGGGTATCTCGAAATTGGAAGCAAGATAGAGCCGTTCGGCCTATCGGCGAAGGCGTCAGAGGAACTGACTGTCCTTTTTTGGCGATGCTATTACAAGTACGGAACACGAATTTCTCCGGATTTTGTCAATACAAACAAGTGTAACGAGAAAATATACATAAACCTATTTAGTGAAAAGCCAAAATTCTACAATAATTCAACCGCCGATTGATCGCACATGAAGATGCCTCGCATTCACTTTGTTCCTGCAGCACTCAATACCTGCATTTGACATGTGTTCATGTTGTAATAATCCGTATACTCCGCGCTCGACCACATATGAACGCATCCGTGAAGCGCGCCCTTCAGCTTATCAACAGCATGTCCCGCGCGCTTCATAGCCGCGACAGACATGTAAATTCGCATCGACTGCAAAAATGCAGCAGCGTTTTGCTTTTCACATTCAATGTATTTCGTTGTTTCCGGCGCAGCGCGTTTTGCGCACAACGCAATTATCCGGTTCGAGACGATCGCGACATTTTCTTCGTCATCGAAAGCAAGCGCCGATGGCGCGGTCGACGTCGCCAGCACGCAAACAAGCACGATCGACCTCGAAGCACCAAGAACACTACCCATCGTCGTGCCTCCGCTTGTCCCTGCGCGATGATAGCAACACGCGGGCAAGAGGTCATGCGGGTGATTTCCCTCATGACCTCTTGACGCGGGTTTAAACCCGCATTAGCATCCCTCTCCATCGGCGCACCTCGCGCCGTCGGAGATGCGACCGATGCGATCCCTCTTCAGCGTTCTCGATGCGCTCATGCCGCCCCTTCCGTTCGCCGCGGCGCGGCAGGCCGCCGGCCTTCCGCTCGGCCGGGGTGGAGGCGATCTGATCGTCCTCACGCGCACCACCAAGATGATGCGCGCCGCCCGCCTCGGCCGTGACGGCCGGCGCCATCCGGCCGTGTCCGCGCCGCTGCTGATCTGCACCCATCGCCCGACCGGCAAGACCTGGCCCAGGCACCGCACCAACCGGGTGCGGAAGGCGGTGGCGTGATGGGCGCCGACAACGTCATCGGCCTCTCGGTCTCGCGTCAGGGCGCCACCGCGTCGACCGACGCGAACGACCGCGCCGCCATCGACCGCCGCACGATCACCGATCCACACGCGATCGTCGAGCAGATGGCCTTCGACATCCTCGCCGCCCGGCGCGCCGGTCAGTATGGAACGCTGGTCGACCTGACCGAATTCGGCTGGACGCCGGCCCAGGCGCAGCGCTGGCGGGTCTCCGCCCATGCCGCCGCGCTCGACCCCCGCGTCGCCACGCATGATGTCGTCTGTCGACTGAGGGCTGGAGGCGTGCTGCCGGAGGGATCGATCGCGCGGTGCTGGTCGGAGGAGCGGGTGAATGCGGAATGCGAAGCGGCCGTCGCCGCGGCGCTCGCCGTACCCGTCACCGGCGACATGACGCAGATGCTCGACGACATCGAAGGCGACGCGGCATGAGCCTGCGCCTCGGCGACGTCGTCGTCGACCGCACGGGCGGACCGCGGATGACCGTCGTCCGCTTCCCCGTCGGCACCGACCTCGCCGAATGCGCCTGGTGGCGCGGCGACGAGGCCGACATCGAACTCTCCCGCCGCCCCATCTCGGACCTCGCGGCGGCCCCGGCGATCCACGGCGTCTACGCCATCAACCGAGGAGCATCCGCATGATCACGCTCCATCGCCTCGAGCCGACCGGCTCGGCCGACCTCGCCGCCGACCTCTTCCGCATCGCCCGCGATTGCGACCGCTTCGGCCGCGACGGCGCGATCGACACGGCGATCGAGCGCCACCGGGTCCGCGAGACGTCCCGTCGCGACGCGGCGATTTCCCGCCGCCTCGATCTCGCCTCGCTCCTCCTTTTCGCGCCGCTCGGCTTCTTTGCCGCCTGCAAGCTGACGGGAGCGCTGTGATGTCCGAGGGCTTCGACTATCTCCTCGCCGCCTTCATCGCCTTCGCCATGGCGGTCATCGCGATCGTCGTGGCCGGCGGTGCCGTCGCGACCGGCGGGTACATCGTCGTCCGTGTTGCCCGCTGGCTGTGGGGGTACTGACCATGCTGCACGAGGCCTGCGACATCGTCGAGGATGCCGGCGGCTGGACCTGCCGGACCTGTCGCGCGCACTGGCGCGTCTCGTTCCAGCCCGACACCTGTGCCGACGGCCGCATCGGCGAAGGTGCGGCCGAGCGCGCCGATGCGGCGGCCCGGTTCGTCGTCGCCGTCGTCGTCCTTCTCGGCTTCGCCGTTGCCCGCGTCGTCGGCGTCGCGCCCTTCGCGGCGTGACGGCCGACCGATCCCATCGACCCACCCGCTCGCAGGAGCCGACATGTCCACCTTCAAGGCCCTCTCGTCGAAAGTCGTCATCGACCTCGCCAAGCCCGATCTGTCGGACATCGACATCCGGCGTGACATCGCGGTGCCGCTGTCGACCGCGCCGCGCTTCGGCGGACACACCGCGCTGGTCCGTGGCGACCGGCGCGTCTGGACCGTCGGCCAGCACTGCATCACCGGCGCCAAGGCGATGCTGGAGGAGACCGGAAGCGTCGACCTCGCCTTCGCCTTCCTGCTCCACGATGCCCACGAGGCTTTCGTCGGCGACATGACGACGCCGACCAAGAACACGATCGTCGCACTCTGCGGCCCCGTCGGCGACCTCGTCGAGGGTGCCATCCGCAACATGAAGGCGCGGCTCGACGTCGAGATCCATCGCCTCGCGGGCATCCGGGTCTCGGGCGGCATGCGCGCCGCCGTCCACGCGATGGACATGCGGATGCTGGCGACCGAGGCGCGTCAGGTGCTCGACCGCGACCCGGACGACGAGCCCCACCTGTGGCCGGCCGCCGCCGTCGGCGTGGCGCCGGTGAAGCTGCACGGCGCGCTGTCGCCGTGGCCGGCGAAGCGCGTCGAGAACGAATGGATGGCGCTCTGGGACGCCTGGCGCGTGGCGCCGGTCCT
>DBMN01000261.1 GCA_002298965.1 Rhizobiales bacterium UBA697
GCCGCAGTCGAAGGCGACGAGGCCGGCGGGGTCGTCGCCCGCCGGCACGTGGGTGAGGTTGGCGACGCCGCCGATGTTGAGCACGACCAGCGGGCGCGGCAGATCGGTCGCCGCGGCGAGCGCGGCATGCCAGATCGGCACCAGCGGTGCCCCCTCGCCGCCCGCCGCGACGTCGGCCGCGCGGAAGTCGTAGACGACGGGAATGCCGATCGCCCGCGCCAGCGCCAGCCCGTCGCCGAGCTGCACCGTCAGCCGCCGCGCCGGCGCGTGGAACACCGTCTGCCCGTGATAGCCGACGACGTCGACGTCCGCGGGCGAGAGCCCGTTGGTGTCGAGGAAGGCGCGGACCGCATCGGCATGGGCGGCATCGACGATTCGCTCCGCCGTCTCGAGCGCCTCCGGCCGCGCCGACCGATCGCCGATCGACGCGCCCGCCGCGACCGCGGCGCGGATCGCCGCGCGTTCCCGGTCGTCGTAGGGCCGGAACAGCGTCGGCCCGAAGTCGTGGACGCGCCGGCCGTCGCTGCGGATCGCCGCCACGTCGACGCCGTCCATGGACGTTCCGCTCATCAGGCCGATCGCCAGCCGCACCGCGCTCATTTCGCCTCCGATGTCGACGCCGCCGCACCCCTCGGGGGGTGCCTTCTCGCGCGCGAGATGCTATGAGCCCCCGACGCGCACCGTCGCGACGTACTCAGGGTTTCGCCGATCATGACCGCATTCAAGTCCGATTTTCTCCGCGTGCTCTCCGAGCGTGGCTTCATCCACCAGATCTCCGATCCGGAAGGTCTGGACGCCGCCTTCGCGAAGGGTCCGGTGACGGCCTATATCGGCTTCGACGCGACCGCGCCCTCGCTGCACGCCGGTTCGCTGATCCAGATCATGATGCTGCACTGGATGCAGGAGACCGGCCACCGTCCGATCGCCCTGATGGGCGGCGGCACGACGATGCTCGGCGACCCGTCCTTCAAGGACGAGGCGCGCAAGCTCCTCTCGGTCGAGGACATCGACAGCAATCTCGAGGGCATCAAGCGCATCTTCTCGAAGTTCCTCGACTTCGACGGCGGTCGCGCCCTGATGATCAACAACGCCGACTGGCTGCGCCACCTCAACTACGTCGAGTTCCTGCGCGACGTCGGCCGCCACTTCTCGGTCAACAAGATGCTGAGCTTCGACTCGGTCAAGCTCCGCCTCGACCGCGAACAGTCGCTGAGCTTCCTCGAGTTCAACTACATGATCCTGCAGGGCTACGACTTCGTCGAGCTCTACCGCCGCACCGGCTGCATCCTGCAGATGGGTGGCTCCGATCAGTGGGGCAACATCGTCAACGGCATCGACCTCGGCCACAAGATGGAGCGGACGCAGTTCTTCGCCCTCACCTCGCCGCTGCTGACGACCTCGTCCGGCGGCAAGATGGGCAAGACCGCCAACGGCGCGATCTGGCTCGAGGCCGACCTGCTGTCGCCTTACGACTACTGGCAGTACTGGCGCAACACCGAGGACGCCGACGTCGAGCGCTTCCTCAAGCTCTACACCAAGCTGCCGATCGACGAGATCGCCCGTCTCGCGGCCCTCGGCGGCTCCGAGATCAACGACGCCAAGAAGATCCTGGCGACCGAGGCGACCGCCCTCGTCCACGGCCGCGCCGCGGCGGACGCCGCCGCCGAGACCGCCCGCAAGACCTTCGAGGAAGGCGCACTGGCCGCCTCGCTGCCGACCGTCGAGATCGCCTCGGCCGAACTCGCCGAGGGCCTCGGCGTGCTCGCGGCCTTCGTCAGGGTCGGCCTCGCGGCGTCGAACGGCGAGGCCCGCCGCGCCGTCCAGGGCGGCGCCCTGCGCGTCAACGACGTCGCCGTCGCCGACGACAAGATGCGCCTCACCCCCGCCGATCTGACCGGCGAGGGTGTGATCAAGCTGTCCCAGGGCAAGAAGAAGCACGTGCTCCTCAAGCCCGTCTGAGCCTCACGGTTTCGTCGCGCCCGGCAGGGTCGGCGCGGCGAAACCGGCCTCGGCCAGGATCGTCTGCCCCTCCGGCGACAACAGCCACAGTGCGAAGCGATGGGCCGCGACCGACGCGCCCGGCGCCACCGAGAGCCCGTAGTCGGCCCTGACCGCGAGGCTCGCCGGCAGCGCGAAGGCCTGCGCCTCCGGCACTTCCTTGGCGATCGCCTTGCGATTGGTGCAATAGGCGAGGAACAGGTCGGCCTGCCCGCTCGACAGCACCCAGGCATAGACGTTGCGCCCGGCCGGCGGCTGCGCCGAGGTCGGCCCGCCGGTCAGCTGCAGCGCCTTCGCCTCCAGCGCCGCCTTGGCGCCGGGCTTCACGGCTTCCGCCTTGGCGAAGACCTGGAGCGCATAGTCGCCCGCCGGATCGGCCTTCGGCGTCGAGGTGCCGAGTTTGACGGCCGGATCGAGCATGCGCGCGACCAGATCGCCGCCGTCCGCCGCGACGCCGGCCTTCGGCATGGCGAAGGCGCAGAGTTCGTTGCGGGCGAAGAGCACCACCGGCCCCATCTTGCCCGAGGCGGCGAGCGCCTGCGGATGTTCCATGTTGGCCGAGGTGAAGACGTCGATCTTGGCGCCCGCCTCGATCTCCTTCTGCAACACCCCCGAGGGGCCCCAGGTCTGTTCGACGCGGATGCCGGTCGCCTTGGTGAAGGCGGCGGCGGCCTGGGTCAGCGCGGTCTTGAGGCTGCCGGCGGAGGCATGGGCGATCGTCTCCTCGGCGACGACGGGGCCGGCGAGAAGGACGGCGAGCAGAAAAGGCGTGATGCGGTTCATCGACGAGGCCCTCGACGAGGAGCGGTCCCTCGTGGGAATCGGGAGGCCGCTTCCTTGTGTTTCGATGGACGCAACGTAGCCCCGTTTCGTGCGCGCCTCATCCGCACTTTCGCCGAGCGTCGCGAAACCGGCCGAAAGAAGGAAGGCGTCCGCCGAGCGCTCCGGTGACATCGTCGGCGCCGGCGACGAGATGTGCCTCACGCCAGCCGATCCGACCGACGAGGGAAACTCCCATCGCCCGTCGGTACACCGTATAGAGCCATCTCATACCGTAAGGCGCCCAGTCACTCCCGGGAAAGCGGCTTTCGGAGAGTCCTGCCAGACGAAGGTGACGTCCACCTCGATCTTCAACAGGTCGGCGATATGGAACGTTGCCCGCCAGGCCGAGTTCGCATCCATTCTCTGATACGAGATTCCCGCTTCCGGCAGATGCTTGTAGCCGCCATCTTCCTTGGCCCCGACCAGACTGTTGCCGATCAGCAGGTTGCAGAGCTCCTCGGGCGTCTTGCCGAGATCGGCGGCCGCCTTGATCACGGCCTCCAAGGCCCAGTTCCAGTAGGTTTCCGCCGGCGGCAACCGACGCTGCCCCACGACGACCGCCTTCACGGTCGTGAAGGACAGACTGGGCGGCGCAGCAGGATCGAGGACCCTGATCGACGAGCTCGACGCGCCGCCGTCCTTGGCGCGCGAAATCGTATCCAAGGCGTCGAGCGCCCGGTTCATGACGCTCTCGATCGTATCGACGAGCGGCACCGCATGGGCCTGGAGCCGCGCGAACGTCTCCGGAGACAGCTTGACGTCGGTCACTGGGACACCTCCGATTGAAGTATGACCGTACCATACGATACGAATTCATACGACGCAATATGGTTCATATGACTTTATACGGGACCTTAAGGGCGATTGACGACGGTCGCCGATCCGCGATAATCGAAAGCACGGTCGGCAGAACCGAGGCGTCGCCGCCCCGCGAGGGGCAAGCTGAACCTGCCGCTTCATCGCAAGCAGATCCGACACGTCTCCTCGTGCCGCATCGACAAGGGCGACCATCGAAGTCTCCGGGTTCATCCCCGCGTGACGCGCGGCACATCGCACGAGGAAGAGCGATGTCCAGAACACCCCTGCCCTATGGCGTCGACGACGTCTCCGCCCTCGCCCGCGCACTCGCCGGCGAGCTCTCGACCCATGCCGAGGCGCACACCGCCCCGCCCGGTCATCAAGAGCTGTTGAACATGCTGGCGCGCGCCGCCGAGTACCGCAATTGGCAGCACTTCAAGGCCCAGAGCGAGGCACTCGCCGATCTCGCCGCCCGCGTCACCCCGACGCCGCCGCCGGTCGACCTGAAACGGCTCGCCAAGATCGCCGGCTATTTCGACGATCGCGGGCGCCTGATTCGCTGGCCGGGCAAGGCCAACCACCGCGTCGACTGTCTGTGGGTGATGTGGTCGCGGCTGCCGGCGCGGACCTCGATGCACGAACGCGAGGTCAGCGAACGCCTCGCCGCCGAACATCTCTTCGGCGACCACGCGCTCCTGCGCCGCGAGTTGGTCGACGGCGGCTGGATGCGGCGGACGCAGGACGGCCGCGACTATCGCCGGCTCGAACGCTCGCCGCCGCCGGACGCCGAGCAGCTGATCCGGCTGTTGAGTGAACGATCCCGCCACACCGCGGCGTGACCGTATTGCCGGGCTAGCCCAGCCCGCCCCGGTCGCAAGAGCGACCAGGCATGAAAACCCCGGGCGGGCCCTGCCCGCCCGGCATTCTCGCCGATCAGTCGACGGCGATCATCACGTCGGACGACTTCACGATCGCGACGACCTTCTTGCCGACCTCGAGGCCGAGTTCGGCCGCCGACTCGTTGGTGATCGCGGACGTGACGAGGCTGCCGCCGCCGATGTCGACGGTGACGTGGGCGGTGGTGGCGCCGAGCTTGACCGACACGACGGTACCGGAAAGCTGGTTGCGGGCAGAAATCTTCATGGCGATGGGTCTCCGAGAGCCGGTGGTGGGATCCGGCGTCGACCGACCATAGCGCGTGCGCACCGAAGGCGTCGTGTAAATTCTATGCACGACGCCGAGATCGACGGCAGACGCATGGCTCTCGCCGCGCACCCCTCAGGGCCGCCGCGCCGAGCGATCGGCGAGCGTCGCCACGACCGCCTTCGCCCGTGCCGTTTCGAGCAGGTCCTCGACCCCGACCGACAGGCGCCGCCGCCAGTTCGGCCGTTCGCGATCGGTGCCCGGCAGGTTGAGACGCTCGACCTCGCCGGAGAGATCGTCGGCCTGGACCAGCGCCAGCATCGACCGGCCGCTCGCCGCGTAGGCATGGATCGCCGCGACGAGGGCGTCGGTGAGCGCTTCGGGCAGCAGTGCCTCGGCGTCGCCCGCCGCGATCACCCCGGCGGCGATCAGCGTGTCGACGAGGATGCGCTTCTCCCGCGCCCGCCCCTCGCGGGCCCGCGCGGCGTCCTCGGCCGTCGTGCGGCCGAGACGCAGATCCTCGGCGATGTCTTCCGCCCGCCACCAGCCCTCGAGCGTGGTGAGATCGTGCGAGCCGACGACCGCGGTGCCGAGCGCCGGATAGGCATGCGGCGAGCGGAAGCCCTCGCCCTCACGCTCGAACCACAGCACCTGATAGGACAGCACCTTGGCCTCGGCCATCCGCTCGCGGAAGCCCCAGGGCACGGTGCCGAGATCCTCGCCGACGACGACGCATTCCGCCCGCCGGCTCTCGAGCGCCAGTTGCCCGAGCATGTCCTCGAAGGGCTGGTCGACATAGGCGCCTTCCGAACCGCGCGCGCCGTCCGGCACGACGAAGAGCCGGCGCAGGCCGAGCACGTGGTCGATGCGCAGCGCTCCGGCATGGGCCATGTTGGCGCGGATCAGTTCGGCGAAGGGCGCGTGGCCGAGGCGTGCGCTCTCGATCGGGTTGAGCGGCGGCAGCGACCAGACCTGGCCGTCGGCGGCGAAGGGATCGGGCGGCGCCCCGACCGAGACGCGGTGCATCAGCCGCCGCCCCGCCCCCCAGGCCTCCGCCCCGTCCGGCGCGCAGCCGACCGCGAGATCGCGGTAGAAGCCGAGCGTCAGGCCGGACGCCCGCGCCTCGGCGGCGGCTTCCGCCAGTTGCCGGTCGGCGAGCCACTGCAGGAACATGGAATGGCGGATGGCGCGACCGTGACGGGCGACGAAGGCATCGACGCCCGGCGCGTCGCAGGTCGCGAGATCGGCCGGGAAGCCCGACGCCGTCGCCACCCCGTTCACCGCCGCGATCGCCTCGAACGTGGCGAAGTTCGCCAGCGCCGTACCGCCGCGCGCGGCGAAACGCGTGAACTCCACCTTCAGCGGATGGCCCTCGTCGAGCCCTTCGAAGGCCGAGAAGGCGGCGCGCAGCACCCGCGACCGCAGCTCCCAGGCCGCCGTCCAGTCGACATGGCCCTGCCCCGCGAGCCGCCCGCCCTCGAGCACCGCCCGCGGCATCTCGGTGGCGACCGCCGCGAGCAGAGGCTCGGGCAGGCGCGTCGGGTCGACGTAGATCGGATCGAGGAAGCGCCGGTCGGAGGGCGAATAGGGGCTCGCCCGCTCGCGATCGCCGGGGAAGAGCGCATGCAGCGGGTTGAGCCCGATGGTCGAGGCGCCGCGGGCGCCGGCCTCGCGCGCCAGCCGGCCGAGCGTGGTGAAGTCGCCGACGCCGAGATCGCCGGCGTGGCGGAAGGTGTAGAGATGCCCCGACAGGCCCCAGATCCGCCGCCCCTCGCCGCCGTGCGGCAGGTGGCAGGTGGCCGGCGCCACGGTGAGGCGGCAGGCGACCTCGCGGCCGGCGAGCCGCAGCCGGTGGCGGCCGAAGGGCA
>DBMN01000195.1 GCA_002298965.1 Rhizobiales bacterium UBA697
GGAGGCGGCGCGTCGCGCGGTCGCCTCGCTCGCGGGCGCGGCGCCGGCCGGCGTCGTCTTCACCTCGGGGGCGACGGAAGCCAACGTCTTCGCGCTGTCGCCCGCGCTCCGGATCGGCTCGACCGACGTGCGGATCGATCGCCTGCTGATCGGCGCGACGGAACATCCGTCGGTGCTGTCGGGCGGGCGCTTTGCCCCCGACCGGGTCGAACGGATCGGCGTCGACGGCGAGGGGCTGCTGCGGCTCGACCTGCTCGAGGCCCGGCTCGCGGCGATCGCTGCCGTCGGCGAACGGGCGATGGTGTCGGTGCAGCTCGCCAATTCCGAGACCGGGGTGATCCAGCCTACGCGCGAGATCGCCCGGATCGCGCGCGCCCACGGGGCGATCGTCCACTGCGATGCGGTGCAGGCGGCGGGGCGGCTGGCGCTCGACGTGCCGGGGCTCGACGTCGACATGATGTCGCTCTCCGCCCACAAGATCGGCGGCCTGCCGGGCTGCGGCGCCCTGGTGTCGCGGAACCCGGACGTGGTGCCGACGGCGCTGATTCCGGGTGGCGGGCAGGAGGGGAACCGGCGGGCGGGGACGCAGAACGTGCCCGGCATCGTCGCCTTCGGCGTCGCCGCCGAGGTCGCCCGGTCTCGGATTTCGACCTTCGGAGGAATGCAGACCCTGCGGGAACGGCTCGAAGAGCGGTTGCTTTCTCATTCTTCCAATGTGAAAGTTCTGGGCGCGGGCGCGCCGCGGCTCTGCAACACCACCATGGTGGCGCAGGCGGGCGTCTCGGCGGAGACGGCGGTCATCGCCTTCGATCTCGAAGGCGTCGCCATTTCGGCCGGCTCGGCCTGCTCCTCGGGCAAGGTCGGCCCGAGCCACGTGGTGGAAGCCATGGGGCTCGACGCGGATCTCGCCCGTTCCGCCCTCCGCGTGTCGCTGGGCACCGAGACGAGCGTCGACGACGTCGACCGTTTCGTCGAGGTCTGGCGGCGGGTGATGGGGCGGCTCGCCAAGGGCTGAAGGCGGGGTGCGTCCTACGACGCGTCCTGCTCGAAAGCCTTGCCGTGGAGGGTGCACCGCACCACTTCTTCGGTTGGAATACGGATTCTCGAACCCGCGGGCCTTGAACCCGCGCCGCGAAGAGAGAACGACATGGCTGCAGTGAAAGAAACGGTCGACCAGGTCCGGGCGATCGACGTCGACCAATACAAGTACGGTTTCGAGACCGCGATCGAGTCCGACATGGCCCCCAAGGGCCTGTCCGAAGACACCGTCCGGTTCATCTCCGCCAAGAAGAACGAACCCGAGTGGATGCTCGAATGGCGGCTCGCGGCCTATCGCCGTTGGCTGACCATGGAAGAGCCGACCTGGGCGCGCGTCTCCTATCCCAAGATCGACTTCCAGGATCTCTACTACTACGCCGCGCCCAAGACCGCGTCGGGGCCGAAGAGTCTGGACGAGGTCGATCCGGAGCTGCTGCGGACTTACGAAAAACTCGGCATCCCCTTGAAGGAGCAGGCGGTTCTCGCCGGCGTCGAGGGCGCGCGGGTGGCGGTCGACGCGGTGTTCGACAGCGTCTCCGTCGTCACGACCTTCCGTGACGAGCTGGCCAAGCACGGGATCATCTTCTGCTCGATCTCCGAGGCGATGCGCGAGCATCCCGATCTGGTGAAGAAGTATCTCGGCACCGTCGTCCCGGTCACCGACAACTACTATGCGACGCTGAATTCGGCGGTCTTTTCCGACGGGTCCTTCGTGTGGATCCCGGAAGGAGTGCGCTGCCCGATGGAACTGTCGACCTACTTCCGCATCAACGAGAAGAAGACCGGCCAGTTCGAGCGCACGCTGATCATCGCCGAGAAGGGCTCCTACGTGAGCTATCTCGAGGGCTGCACCGCGCCGCAGCGCGACGAGAACCAGCTCCATGCGGCGGTCGTCGAACTGATCGCCCACGAGGACGCCGAGATCAAATACTCGACCGTCCAGAACTGGTACCCCGGCGACAAGGACGGCCGCGGCGGCATCTACAACTTCGTGACCAAGCGCGGCGACTGCCGCGGCGACCGTTCGAAGATCTCGTGGACGCAGGTCGAGACCGGCTCGGCGATCACCTGGAAATATCCGAGCTGCATCCTGCGCGGTGACGACAGCAAGGGCGAGTTCTACTCGATCGCGGTGTCGAACGGCCATCAGCAGGTGGATTCGGGCACCAAGATGATTCATCTGGGCAAGAACACCACCTCGCGGATCATCTCCAAGGGCATCTCGGCGGGCCACTCGCAGAACACCTATCGCGGCCAGGTCAAGGTCAACCGCAAGGCGGAGGGCGCACGCTCCTTCACCAACTGCGACAGCCTGCTGATCGGCCACGACTGCGGCGCCCATACCGTGCCCTATCTCGAGAGCGGCAACCCGCGCGCCAAGGTCGAGCACGAGGCGACCACCTCGAAGATCTCCGACGACCAGCTGTTCTACTGCATCTCGCGCGGCCTGCCGGCCGAGGAGGCGGTGGCGCTGATCGTCAACGGCTTCGTCCGCGACGTGCTGCAGCAACTCCCGATGGAGTTCGCCGTCGAGGCGCAGAAGCTGATCGGCGTCAGCCTCGAGGGCTCGGTCGGCTGATCGCCGCCCTTCCGCACCATTCCATTCCGGCGCGGTCGCCGCGCCTCCCCGAGGGGAACGGACCAATGCTCGAAATCAAGAACCTCCATGCCGAGATCGAGGCCGACGGCCGCGAGATCCTGCGCGGGCTGAACCTCACGGTGAAGCCGGGCGAAGTGCATGCCATCATGGGGCCGAACGGCGCCGGCAAGTCGACGCTCTCCCATGTGCTCGCCGGCAAGCCCGGCTATCGCGTGACGGAGGGCACCGCGACGCTCGACGGCGTCGACCTGCTCGACATGGACCCGGCGGCGCGGGCGGCGAACGGCCTCTTCCTCGCCTTCCAGTATCCGGTCGAAATCCCCGGCGTCGGCAACATGACGTTCCTCAAGGCCGCTCTCAACGCCCAGCGCAAGCAGCGCGGCGAGGAGGAGATCTCGACGCCCGACTTCATGCGGCTCGTCCGCGCGGAAGCCGGCAAGCTCAAGATCACCCAGGACATGCTCAAGCGCCCGGTCAACGTCGGCTTCTCCGGCGGCGAGAAGAAGCGCAACGAGATCCTGCAGATGGCGATCCTCCAGCCGAAGCTCGCGATCCTCGACGAGACCGACTCGGGCCTCGACATCGACGCGCTGAAGGTCGTCTCCGAGGGCGTCAACGCGCTGCGCTCGCCCGAGCGCGGCTTCGTCGTCATCACCCACTACCAGCGCCTGCTCGACCACATCCGCCCGGACATCGTCCACGTCCTGTCCAAGGGCCGGATCGTCAAGACCGGCGGGCCGGAACTGGCGCTCGAACTCGAGGCGAAGGGCTATGCCGACTTCGCCGAAGAAGCGGCGTGAGGAGGCGGCGATGAACGACGTCACCATCGTTCCCGAGCGACGCCGGACGAAGGCCGAGATCGATCTCGGTACCGCCTTCGCCGACCGTTCGGGCGACCTGCCGGGCGACTTCGCGCCGCGCGCCGCCGCCTTCGCCCGTTTCGAGGCGAAGGGGCTGCCGCATCGGCGGATCGAGCCCTATCACTTCACCGACCTGCGCACGCTGCTGACGGCGGCGCCGGTTCCGGCCGAGCGGCCGACGGGCAAGGTCGCGGTTGCAGCCGACGTCTTCGCCGGCCTCGAGGCGGCGCGGGCCGTCTTCGTCGACGGCTGGTTCGCCGCCGATCTCTCCGACCTCTCCGGTCTCGGCGAGGGCTTGAGCGTCACGACCATTGCCGAAGGCTTGGCGAAGGGTGACGGCGCACTCGTCGAACTCGGCCGCCGGGTCTCGGCGGAACGCGAGGCCGATGCCGATCCGATGGTGGCGCTGGCCTCAGCTTTCTACACCGACGGTCTGGTGGTGCGGGTCGCAGCCGGCGCCAAGGCCGCCCGGCCGCTGGTGATCCGCCACGTCGCGTCGGGCGCTTCGGTCTCGGCCTTCGTCCGCCACGCGGTTTCGGTCGGCGAGGGCGCGTCCCTCACCGTGATCGAGAGCCACGAGAGCCCGGACGGCGTCGAGATCCATGCCCATGCGCTGGTCGAACTGACGGTCGGCGCCGGGGCGGACGTCACCTGGGTCGATCATCAGCGCGAGGGCGATGCCGCGGCACGGCTGTCGACGCTGGTCGTCGACGTCGCCGACGGCGGCAAGGTCGACCATTCGCTGGTGACGCTCGGGGCGAAGCTCGCCCGTACCCAGATCTTCACCCGGCTCGGGGCGAACGTCGACTTCACCACCCGCGGCGCGACGCTGGCGAAGGGCAGGGCGCATGCCGACGCCACACTCGCCGTGACGCACGCGGCGCCCAACTCGGTCAGCCGCGAACTCTACAAGGCGGCGATCGACGACGAGGCCAAGTCGGTCTTCCAGGGCCGGATCTCGGTCGAGAAGGCGGCGCAGGGCACCGACGGGCGGATGGGCGCGCACTCCGTGCTGCTCTCCGACCGCGCCGAGGCCTCGGCCAAGCCGGAGCTCGAGATCTTCGCCGACGACGTCGCCTGCGCCCACGGCGCGACGGTCGCCGATCTGTCCGACGATCTGAAATTCTACCTGATGAGCCGCGGCATTCCGGCCGCCGAGACCGAGAAGCTCCTCATCCGCGCCTTCCTCGGCGAGGTGACGGACGCGATCGGGCCGGAGGTCGTCCGCGAGGCGATCGAGGGCGAGCTCGAGGCCTGGATCGACGCGCGCGGAGGGAAGGCCGCATGAACGCTCCCATGACCAAGCCCTACGACGTCGAGGCGATCCGCCGCGACTTCCCGATCCTCGAGACGCAGGTCTTCGGGCACAGGCTCGTCTATCTCGACAGCGGCGCCTCGGCGCAGAAGCCGCGGGCGGTGATCGACGAGATGGTCGACGTGATGGAGCATCGCTATGCCAACGTGCATCGCGGCCTGCATCACCTCGCCAATGCCGCGACCGAGGCCTACGAGGGGGCGCGCGAGATCGTCCGCGACTTCCTCGGCGCGCCGTCGCTCGACGAGATCGTCTTCACCAAGTCGTCGACCGAGGCGCTGAACCTCGTCGCCGCGTCGCTCGGGCAGGACCTCGTCGCCGGCGACGAGGTGGTGATCTCGATCCTCGAGCATCACGCCAACATCGTGCCCTGGCACTTCCTGCGCGAGCGCAAGGGCGTCGTGCTGAAGTGGGCGCCGATCGCCGAGGACGGGTCGTTCCTCCTCGACGAGTTCGAGAAGCTGCTGACGCCGCGCACCAAGATCGTCTCGCTCACCCACATGTCGAACGTCACCGGCACGGTGGTGCCGATCGCCGAGGTGAGCCGCATCGCCCACGAGCGCGGCATCCTGGTGGTGGTCGACGGGTCGCAGGGCGCGGTCCACATGCCGGTCGACGTCAAGGCGCTCGGCTGCGACTTCTACGCCATCACCGGCCACAAGCTCTACGGCCCGACCGGCATCGGCGCGCTGTGGGGCCGCCACGAACTGCTGTCGCGCATGCCGCCCTTCCTCGGCGGCGGCGAGATGATCCGCGAAGTGACGGAGGATTACGTCACCTACGGCGAGCCGCCGCATCGCTTCGAGGCGGGCACGCCGCCGATCGTCGAGGCGGCCGGGCTCGGCGCCGCGCTCGCCTACATGATGAAGGTGGGCCGCGAGGCGATCGCCGCCCACGAGGCCGACATCGGCGCCTACGCGCAAGCCCGGCTCGGCGAGCTCAACTCGGTCAGGATCTTCGGCAAGGCGCCGGGCAAGGGGGCTATCGTCGCCTTCGAGGTGGCCGGGGCGCATGCCCACGACGTGGCGACGATCCTCGATCGCTACGGCATCGCGGTGCGCGCGGGCACGCATTGCGCCCAGCCGCTCCTGAAGCGCTTCGGGGTGACCTCCACCTGCCGGGCGTCCTTCGCCATGTACAACACGCGCGACGAGGTCGACCGGCTGGTCGAGGGCATCGTCAAGGCGCAAGCCTTCTTCGCCTGAGGAGTTCGACAATGGAAGCCACGGCACCGGCGTTTTCCGAAGGTCCCGCCCAGGTCGCGACCTCCGGCGGATCGGCGATCCCGCCCGAGGAACTGGAGCGTCTGACGCAGGACATCATCTCCGCGCTGAAGACGGTCTACGATCCCGAGATTCCGGCCGACATCTACGAGCTCGGGCTGATCTACAAGGTCGACATCGACGACGATCGCAACGTCAAGGTCGACATGACGCTGACCGCGCCGGGCTGCCCGGTGGCGGGCGAGATGCCGGACTGGGTGCAGAACGCCATCCGTTCGGTCGTCGGCATCAACGAAGTCAGCGTCAGCATGGTCTTCGATCCGCCATGGACGCAGGATCGCATGTCCGACGAGGCGCGCATCGCGCTCGACATGTATTGAGAAGGAGTACTCCCATGGGTCTCTTCGGCGACATGCCCGTCGTGAAGCTGACGCCCGCCGCGGTCGACCGTGTGCGCGCGATCATCGCCAATTCGTCGACGCCGCTCGCCGGCCTCCGCCTCGGTCTCGACAAGGGCGGCTGCGCCGGCATGACCTACAAGTTCGAGATGGTCGCGGCGGCCGATCCCAAGGACGACGTGGTCGAGGTCGACGGGGTCACCGTCTTCGTCGATCCGGCGGCGACGCTCTATCTGCTCGGCACCACGGTCGACTTCAAGACCGACAAGATGGCCTCGACCTTCGTGTTCGAGAACCCGAACCAGATCTCGGCCTGCGGCTGCGGCGAATCCGTCTCGATCGAGCCGGCGAAGGTGTGATGGATCTCTTCGATCGCCTCGTCGCTGCCCGTCCCGAGGCGTGGCGCGCCTATGTCGACCATCCCTTCGTCCACGGGCTCGGCTCGGGCGACCTGCCGGAGGCGGCCTTCCGCACCTATCTGGTGCAGGACTGGCTGTTCCTGATCCAGTTCGCCCGCGCCTATGCGCTCGCCGTCTTCAAGGGGCGCGATCTCGCCGAGATGCGCGCCTCCTTCGCGGGGCTGAAGGGGCTTCTCGACACCGAGATGGGGCTGCACGTGCGGCTCTGCGAGGCGCGCGGCATTCCGCTCTCGGTGCTCGAAACCACGCCGGAGCATCGCGCCACCGTCGCCTATACCCGCTGGGTGATCGACACCGGGCTGCGCGGCGATCTCCTCGATCTGCACGTGGCGCTCGCCCCTTGCGTCGTCGGCTATGCCGAGATCGCCAAGGCGCTCGCGGCGCGGCCGGGGGCGCTCGACGCGTCCAACCCTTACGCCGAGTGGATCGCCGAATATGCCGGCGGGGCCTATCTGGAGATCGCGGCGGCGGCGCGGGCCCATCTCGATCGGCTGGCGGAACGCTCGCTGACGCCCGCGCGCTTCGACGATCTCGCCGAGATCTTCGCGACCGCGTCGCTGCTCGAGGCCGACTTCTGGTCGATGGGGCTCGAGGGCGCCTGAGACGCGAAGGGCGGCCCGCGCGCGCCGCCCTCGTGTCGTTTCGTCCGTGCCCGATCAGGCGGCGCGGATGCCGGCGACGAAGTCGTCGATCTCGCGGCGCAGCGCCTCCGACTGACGGCTGAGCTCGACCGCGGCGCCGAGCACCTGGCGCGAGGCCTCGTCGGACTGGGCCAGCGCGACGTTCACGTCCTCGATGTTGCTCGACACCATCGCCGTGCCCTGTGCCGCCTCCTGCACCGAGCGGGCGATCTCGCGCGCCGCCTCGCCCTGGCCGCCGACGGCGCCGGCGATGTCGGCGGTGATCTCGTTCATGGTGCGGATGGTGTCGCCGATGCCGGCGATGGCGTCGGCGGTCTGGCCGGTGGCGATGCGGATGGCATCGACCTGGGCCGAGATGTCGGCGGTCGCCTTGGCGGTCTGGTCGGCGAGCTGCTTCACCTCCGCCGCGACCACGGCGAAGCCCTTGCCGGCCTCGCCGGCCCGCGCCGCCTCGATCGTCGCGTTGAGCGC
>DBMN01000127.1 GCA_002298965.1 Rhizobiales bacterium UBA697
CGTCGCTCCTCGCAAGCCCGCCGGACCCCGCCTGCCCATGTCGCCGACGCCGCCCGCACCGCCCGAGCCCTCCGCCCCCGAAGACGGCGCGCCCGCTGCCGGTCCGTCGGCGGAGACCGCCTCCGCCGCGACCCCG
This sequence comes from Rhizobiales bacterium UBA697, assembly GCA_002298965.1. Lineage (GTDB taxonomy): Bacteria > Pseudomonadota > Alphaproteobacteria > Rhizobiales > Ancalomicrobiaceae > Pinisolibacter. Next base: position 137 of record DBMN01000127.1, read on the forward strand.
CGTGCGTCCGAGCCCCCGTCGCCGCCGGAGGGGGGCTCCGAGGTCGAACGCTCGGCGCTGGGCTGGTTCTTCGCCGGCCAGCGCCAGTTCTTCTCGCTGCCGGCCTTCATCCTGATGATGGCCTTCGTCGGCTTCGGCGGTCTGGCGCAGGCTTCCGGGCTGACGCTGGCGCAGACGATCTTCCTCGTCGGCTTCGTCTGGGCGCTGCCGTCGGCGATCGTGGTGGTCGGTGCCGTTCATTCCGGCATGTCGCTCGTCGCCACCATGTTCGCCGTCGCGCTCTCCGCGGCGCGGCTGATGCCGATGACCATGTCGCTGATGCCGGTGCTGCGCGACGACAGGACGCCGCGCGGCGTGCTCTATTTCCTGTCGCACTTCGTCGCCATCACCGCCTGGGTCTTCGGCATGACGACGCTGCCGAGCCTGCCGCGTGCCGGGCGGGCGCCGTTCTTCGCCGGTTTCGCGATCACCCTGACCTCGGCCGGCATGGTGGTCGGCGGCGTCTCGTGGATCGCCTCGGCCGAACTGCCGCCGCTCGCCGCCGCCGCGCTCGTCCTGCTGACGCCGCTCTATTTCGCCCTGTCGCTGTGGCGCGCCGCGGTCCACGCGCCGACCGATCGGCTGGCGCTGGTCTTCGGCGCCCTCGTCGCACCCGTGATGCAGATGATCGCCCCGTCGGTGGATCTGCTGCTCACCGGTCTCGTCGGCGGCGGGCTGGCGCTCGCCGGCGGTCAAATCCTGGCGCGTCGCGCCGAGGCCCGTGCCGCGACCGGCGCCGTCGACATCACCGCCGATCTCGGCCCGGCATCCGAACGGGACAACGGGCGAGGGGAGGGCTCCCGATGACCGGCTGGCTCGACCTCGGCTTCCGATCGATCGACGCGGCGTGGTGGCAGTGGACGTTCCTCGCCGTCGCCGGCTGGGCGGCGAACGACGTCTGGCGCTTTCTCGGCGTCGCCTTCTCGGGCCGCCTGACCGAGGACAGCCCCTTCTTCACCGCGGTGAAGGCGATCGCCACCGCGCTCGTCGCCGGCGTGGTGGCGAAGCTGATCCTGAGCCCGAGCGGCGAACTCGCCCAGGCGACGCTCGCCCTGCGGCTCGCCGCGCTCGCCGCCGGTTTCGGCGCGTTCCGATTGGGGCGCGATTCGATCGGCCTCGGCGTGCTGGCCGGCGAGGCGGTCTTCGTCGCGGGGCGCCTGCTCGGCTTCTGAGGCGTCAGCGCAGCCGCGGCACCAGCGACAGCAGCACGAGGATGATCACCGAGCCGATCGTGGCGCGGATGATCTCGCCGACGATGCCGACGCCGAAGCCGAAGCCGAGGCGCGGCAGCACGAAGCCCGCCACGGCGGCGCCGACGATGCCGAGCACCGCGTTGCCGACGAAGCCGAAGCCGCCGCCGGCGACGATCAGCCCGGCGATCCAACCGGCGACCGCGCCGACGACGATCCAGACGACGATTCCGATCATGGGCGTCTCCTCCCGTGGGGCTCGTGCGGGCGGCGGATCACTCCGCCAGGGCCGCGCGGATCTTCTCGGCGTGAGCGGCGAGAATCTGCGGATCGGCGAAGGGGCGCGGCAGCTTGCGCGGCGTGTCGGCCGCCTGACGCGGCATGACGTGGAAATGGAGGTGGAACACCTCCTGCCCGCCGGCCTTCTCCGAGAACTGCTGGATGGTGACGCCGTCGGCGAGGAAGGCCTTCTGTGCCGCCACCGCGACCCGGCGCGTCGTCTCGATCACCGCGGCGAGATCGGCCGGCGCGACGTCGAGAATGTTGCGCGCCTTGGCCTTGGGGATGATCAGCACGTGGCCGTCGACCGCCGGCATGACGTCCATGAAGGCGAGCGTCGCCGCGTCCTCGTGGACCACGTGGGCAGGGATCTCCCCGCGCAGGATCTTGGCGAAGACGTTGCTGTCGTCATAGGCGGTCATCGGACATACTCCTCGGGTTCGTGACCGCGACTGTCGGCGATCCCCGCGCCTCGGGTCAAGTCGGACCTGCCACGCACCCGGTCGGCCGATCCGCATAGGGCGACAGCGCCGCGAGCTCGGCGTCGATCGCCTCCGCCTCCGCCCGTTCGCGCTCGAGGAAACGGTCGACGGCGGCGCGGAAGCCCGGATCGGCGATGAAATGCGCCGAGGTCGTGACGACCGGCAGATAGCCGCGGGCGATCTTGTGTTCGCCCTGTGCGCCGGCCTCGACGCGGGAAAGGCCGTGGTCGATCGCCCATTCGACCGCCTGATGGTAGCAGAGCTCGAAATGCAGGAAGGGCCGCTCCTCGATCGCCCCCCACCAGCGGCCGTAGAGCGCGTCGGAACCGATGAAGTTCAGCGCGCCGGCGATCGGCCGGCTGCCGTCGAAGGCCATCACCAGCAGGCAGCGGTCGGCCATCGTCTCGCCGATCGCCTCGAAGAAGGCGCGGTTGAGATAGGGCCGCCCCCATTTGCGCGACCCGGTGTCCATGTAGAAGGCGAAGAACGCGTCCCAGTGGGCGTCCGTGATGTCGCGCCCCGTGAGGGCGACGATGTCGAGCCCGGCCTGCGCCTCGCGCCGTTCGCGCAGGATCTGCTTGCGCTTGCGCCCCATCAGCGTCGACAGGAAGTCGGCATGGTCGCGGTAGCCGCGATTGGGGAAGTGATACTGCCGATCGCGCCGGAGCGACCAGCCGGCCGCGCGGAAGACGTCGACGTCCTCGGGCGAGAGGAAGGTCGCATGCGCCGAGGAGAGCCCGCTCTCGCCGACCACCGCCTCGAGGCCGGCGACCAGCACCCGCGCGCCGAGGTCGTCGCCGGGCAGACCGAGGAGCCGCGGCCCCGGCACCGGCGTGAAGGGCACCGCCACCTGCAGCTTGGGGTAATAGCGCCCGCCCGCCCGCGCCCACGCCTCCGCCCAGCCGTGGTCGAAGACGTATTCGCCGTAGGAGTGGGTCTTGAGGAAGGCCGGCGCGATGGCGGTCGGCCGGCCGTGGTCGTCGGCGACGACGAGATGGCGCGGATGCCAGCCGCTGCCGCCGCCGACCGAACCGGAGGTCTCGAGCGCCTGGAAGAAGTCGAAGGAGAGGAACGGATCGCCCGGCCGCCCGTCGGGAAGCGCGCCGCGCGCGGCGGCCAGTCCGTCCCAGGCGTCGCGGCCGATCTCGGCGACCGATCCGACCATGCGCACCGCGATGCCGTCGTCCTCTGCCGTCACGCCGTGCCTCCGTTCGCCGCCCTTCGAACCATATGGGTCTTCCCGCGCCGCCCGCCAGAGGCCGCCGCAGGAAACGAAGAGGGCCGGTCCCTCGCAGGAGCCGGCCCTTCGTGTCGGCGTCGCGCCTCAGCGGCAGACGCGGCGGAAGTGGATGTCGCCCCAGCGGTCGTGCCATTCCTCGCGCCAGCAGCGGCGCGGAACGACGACCTCTTCCTCGACATAGACGCGGCGCGGCGGCGGGCGACGGACGATCACCTCCTCCTCGACCGGTTCGGCCCGGGCGCTGTCGGCGAGCGCGCCGCCCAGGATCATGCCGCCGACCAGACCGACGGCACCGGCCGCGACGGCCGCGCCGGGATCGCCCGCCCGCGCCGGCGTGACCGACGTGGCGGTGGTGGCGAGGAAGGCCGCGGTGACGGCGACCGCAAGGGTGAGCGACTTGACGTTCATGGCTTCCGACTCCGACGGGAATTTCGCTTCGGCCCCTCGACGGCCTCGGGGCGATTGGCGGAATCATCACCTCGCGATCCGGCGGAAATGCGGCAGACGCCCGCCGTCCCGCGGCGACGTGACGGAAGGCCCGCCGGAGACGACATCGGGCGCCGACGCGGTCGCGACGACGCCCGAGAGACGGAAGGCGCCGGGGCCTCAGCGGCAGACGCGGCGCTCGCGGATGTAGCCCCAGCGATCGCGCCAGCGCTCGATCCAGCAGCGGCGGACGTGGTGACGCCGCTCGTAATAGACCGGCCGGGCGTTCTGGTTGGCGAGCGCGCCACCGACCACCATGCCGCCGACGAAACCAACCGCGGCGGCCGCCGCCGCGTCGTTGGCCCGAGCCGGC
>DBMN01000047.1 GCA_002298965.1 Rhizobiales bacterium UBA697
CGCTTCCGCCGCCCGCGCGCCCGGCTCGAGCCCGTCGTCGAGCCCGGCGGCGATCGCCTCGACCAGGCTCGCCGTCCCTTCGGCCAGCGCCTCGCGCACCTCTTCGGCGCCGGCGAGCGAGGTGCCGGCGAAGGCGACCAGCGGGCAGCCGTCCTCCGGTCGGTCGCGGTGGGCGCGGGAAAGATAGCCGCGCAAATATCCGTGAAGACCCTTCGNNGGCCTTCGGCGAAGGCGGCCGTCACCGCTTCGGCCGCCAGCGCCTCCTTCGAGGCGAAGTGGCCGTAGAAGCCACCGTGGGTGAGCCCCGCCGCCCGGGTGATCTCGCCGACCCCGACGGCCGCCAGCCCGCGCGCCCGGAACAGCCGGCTCGCCGCCGCCACGATCGCCGCGCGATGGGACGCCGCCGTCTCCCGCGATACCCGCGCCATGCCCGCCTCCGTCGCGAAAGGGCTATTGATGATGGTAATCATCAATGCTTGAATAGATGACGACGATCATCATAAGCCGCATCGAGCGGCGGGGAAAGGGAGAAGGCCGTGAACGACCACTATCTGGAGGATTGCGCCGTCGGTCAGACCTGGACGACCGGGTCGGTCACGCTCGATGCCGAGGCGATCAAGGCCTTCGCGCGGGCCTACGACATGCAGCCCTTCCACCTCGACGAGGAGGCGGCCAAGGCGACCTTCTTCCGTGGGCTGGCGGCCTCGGGCTGGCAGGTGGCGGCGCTGTCGATGCGGCTCCTGACCGAGGACGGCGTCCCCTTCGCCTGGGGCATCGTCGGCGCCGGCGGCGAGATCTCCTGGCCGCGTCCGACCCGTCCGGGCGACACGCTGACGGTCCATTCCGAGATCGTCGAGGTGACGCGCTCGAAGTCGCGCCCCGACCGCGGCATCGTCACGGTCCGCAACGAGACCCGCAATCAGGCGGGCGACGTGGTGCAGGTCCTGAAGGCCAATCTGGTCGTCCCGGCCCGGGAAGGGCAGGGGTGAGACCGCCTCACGCGTCCGGGTCGAGCGGCTCGGTGCCGATGGCGCGGCCGTCGCTGCCGACGCGGATCTTCTCCACCCGCTTCTCGGCGACGTCGAGCAGATCGGCGCAGCGCTTCTTCAGGGCTTCGCCGCGTTCGTAGGCCGCGATCGATTCCTCGAGCGGCACGTTGCCGCTCTCCAGCCGCTGCACCAGCGTCTCGAGTTCGGCGAGCGCCTGCTCGAAGGTGAGGGTCGCGGGTTCGGAAAGCGCGGTCGACGTCACGGGGCGGAGGCTCCATCGGGGCGGGACGAGAGGCGTCGAGACGCACGACGCCGCGGCCCGACTCGTCGGGCGCGGCGTCAGTGTGCCACGTTTCGCGTGGAATGGGACTCAGCGGTCCTCGAGCAGACCCGACGACTTCCCCGCCGGGAGCTTCTTGGCATAGACGATCTCGATCTCGTAGGTCGTCACCTCGCCGGTGCTCTCCTGCGCCCGGACGACCGCGCCGTCGGTGCCCTCGGCCTTCGACGGCGAGGGGATCTTCACCACGGTCCAGTTGAACGGCTTGCCGTTGCAGGCGGCGTAGGGGCCGTTCGGGTCGGTCTTGCCCGGTGCCTTGGTCTTGGAGACCGTCATCTTGCCGAAGGCCGGCTGCTGGGTGACCGTCACTTCCGGTGCCGGGGCGAGCGAGCAGTCCTCGCGCATCTCGCGGAAACTGTCGACCGTCACGGTCTTGCCCGTCCCCGAGGCGAGCCACAGCCGCTTGGCGATGGTGTCGTCGGCCCGGGCCGAGGGAATGGCGAGACAGGTGGCGAGAGCGAAACCGGCGATCAGGCTGAAACGACCCGACATCGAAACCTCCGAACTACGACTGAATGCGCCGCCGGACGACGGCGACGATCGGCGGCCACACGCACCGCCCGGATCGCCATCGTAGCGCCTCCGTCGTCGCGACGGAACCGCGTCAATTCTTCATCAGGGTCATCACGTGGGCGGCGACCGAACGCGCCAGACCTTCGAGATCGTAGCCGCCCTCGAGCACCGAGACGAGCCGCGAATCGCAGCAGCGGTCGGCGATGTCCATCAGCCGCGACGTCGCCCAGGCGAAATCCGCCTCGACGAGGTTGATCTGGCTCATCGGGTCGCGGGTATGGGCGTCGAAGCCGGCGGAGATGATGACGAGATCCGGCTTGAACGCCTCGATGCGCGGCAGCACCGCGATGTCCATCGCCTCGCGGAAGTCGGCGCCGCCGGCACCCGCCCACAGCGGCGCGTTGACGATGTTGTCGGCGATGCCGGTCTCCGAGACCTCGCCGGTGCCGGGATAGAACGGCATCTGGTGGGTCGAGGCGTACATCAGGTTCGGGTCGTTCCAGAAGATGTCCTGGGTGCCGTTGCCGTGGTGGACGTCGAAGTCCATCACCGCGACCCGCTCGGCGCCGTGCGTCACCCGCGCCCAATGGGCGGCGATGGCGGCGTTGTTGAACAGGCAGAAGCCCATGGCGCGCTTCGATTCGGCGTGGTGGCCCGGCGGACGCACGGTGACGAAGGCGTTCTTGACCTTCTTCTCGAAGACCTCGTCGACCGCCTGACAGGCGCCGCCGACGGCGCGCAGCGCCGCCTCGAGGCTGCCGGGCGAGATCGTCGTGTCGTCGTCGAGACGCAGCAGCCCGTCTTCCGGGACCGCTTCGGCGATCTCGTCGAAATAGGTGCCGGGATGGGCCATCTCGACCATGGCCCGGGTGCCGCGCGGGGCGGCCTCGCGCTCGAGCGGCTGGAAGCGTTCGTGCTCGAGAATGCGATCGATCACCCGCATCCGGTCGGCGCGCTCGGGATGGCCGAGCGGCGTCGCGTGACCGAGACAGGCCGGGTGATGAATGAGCAGCGTCGACATCGAAGAGTCCGTCCTTCCTCCCTCGACCGGGCCGCGGTTTCTCCGCGGCCGTCGCCTTTCCGGCGACTTTTCCGGTCGTTCGATCGCGCATGCGGATCGATCGCTTCGGTATTCCGACTTCCGTGATCCTCGCGCCGAACGGGAACGGGCCCCGTCCACGCCTTGGACACGGTCTCACCTTGACCGATCGTGCGCGGCTCGTCACGCCGAGACCGTGACTGAAATCAATGTTGCCGTCATACCTTCGTCGGTCGCACCGCCGCGTCATGCGCCGAGCGCATGGCGGCGCGGTTGGACGGCGTGCGTTTCGGGTCGAGCGAAATGTCAGGACTTGGCCGAAGCGGCGGTCGGGCGCGGGGCGGCGGCGCGGCGCAGGCGGTCGACGATCGCCTCGCCGAGCCCGTCCTCGGGGATCGGCACGACCGCGATGGTTTCCGCGCCGCAGGCGTCGAGATCGCGCAGCGCCCGGAAGAGCCGGCTGGCGGCCTCCGTGATGTCGCCGGAGGGGCTGAGATCGACGACCGCGACGGCTCGATCGGCGCCATCCGGCCGCGCGCCGGCGAAGGTCAGCAGCGCCTCGCCCGGCCGCACGTCGACGGCCCCGAGCCGCACCCTTGCGTTCGGCGCATAGTGCGAGGTGAGAAGGCCCGGCGACAGCGGCGCGGCCTCCGCCGTCGTCTCGTCGACCGTGAGGGCGGCCTCGTCCGCCCCGTCGAGCAGCCGGCCGATCGCCGCCTCGATGTCGGCGCGCGCCACGCCGCCGGGGCGCAGCAGCCGCACTTTGCCGTCGAGCACGGCGACGATGGTCGATTCCACCCCGACCGGCGACGGCCCGTCGTCGACGATCACCGCGACCTTGTCGCCGAGATCGGCGGCGACGTCGGCGGCGCAGGTCGGGCTGATCCGGCCGGAGCGATTGGCGCTGGGTGCGGCCAC
>DBMN01000130.1 GCA_002298965.1 Rhizobiales bacterium UBA697
CTCGCGCGCGAAACTCCTGCCCTGAGAGACGCCGTGATGACCGAGACCGCGCTTCCCGACAGTGCCGCCCGCGTCGCCGCCGCCGCCCGCACGCTGGGGCTCGCGGTCGCGGTGCGCGAGATGCCGGATTCGACCCGCACCGCCGAGGAGGCCGCCGCCGCCTGCGGCTGCGCCGTCGCCCAGATCGTCAAGTCGCTGGTCTTCCGCGGCAAGACCTCGGGCAAGCCGTGGCTCTTCCTCGTCTCCGGCGCCAACCGGGTGAACGAGAAGGCGGCCGAGGCGCGGATCGGCGAACGCGTCGTCCGCATGGACGCCCGCGACGTCCGCGACGTCACCGGCTATGCCATCGGCGGCATCCCGCCCTTCGGCCACGCGACGCCCCTCGACACCGTGATGGACGAGGACCTCCTCGCCTTCGACACCGTCTGGGCCGCCGCCGGCACGCCCTTCGCGGTCTTCTCCGTCGCCCCGCGGGCGCTGGCGGAAGCCGTCGGCGCGACGATCACCCGCGTCGACTGAACGGATGGACCGACCGCGTCGACCGATTTCGCCTCGCCTCGCGCCGCCGGTGGCGCTAGAGGTGGAGCCTTCGACAGTCCGGGAACCGCCATGGGTCGCCTCGCCGAACTCCTGCCCGCCCTCGGCCGGCGCACGCTGGTGATGGGCATCCTCAACGCCACGCCCGACAGTTTCTCCGACGGCGGGCTGTGGCACGAGCGCGATGCCGCCCTCACCCATGCCCGCGCGATGATCGCGGAAGGCGCCGACATCCTCGATCTCGGCGGCGAATCGACCCGTCCCGGCCACACGCCCGTCTCGGCCGAGGACGAGATCGCCCGCGTCGTCCCCGTTCTGGAGCGCCTCGCCCCCGACTGCCCGGTGCCGATCTCGATCGACACGTTCAAGGCGAAGACGGCGGAGGCCGCCTTCCGCGCCGGCGCGACGATCCTCAACGACGTGCGCGGCCTGCAGTACGATCCCGACATCGCCCGCGTCGCCGCCGACCACCGCGCCCCGGTCATCGTCATGCACGATCGCGACATCTCCGAGAGCCCGGTCGACGTCGTCGCCGATCAGCTCGCCTTCTTCCGCCGCTCGATCGACATCGCGCTTTCCGCCGGCATCGCCGAGGAGGACGTGGTGATCGATCCCGGCATCGGCTTCGGCAAGTCGGCCGAACAGGACCTCGCCGCGCTCGCCCGGCTCGACGAGCTGAAGGTGCTCGGCCGGCCGATCCTGCTCGGCACCTCGCGCAAGCGCATCGTCGGCCGCATCCTCGACGTGCCCCCGCCGGAACGGCTCCACGGCACCCTCGCCACCAATGTCGTGGGCACATGGCTCGGCGCGGCGATCCTGCGCGTCCACGACGTGAAACCCCATGTCGACGCCGCCCGCGTCGCCGACGCCGTCATCCGGAGCCGTCCATGAGCGATCGCATCATCCTGACCCGCATCGCCGTCTACGCCTATCACGGCCTCCACGCCGAGGAGGAACGGCTCGGCCAGCGCTTCTACGTCTCGCTCGACTGCGGGCTCGACCTGCGCCCGGCCTCGACCACCGACGACTGGAAGAAGACGGTCTCCTACGACCGCCTCGCCAAGATCGTCGTCGACACCGCCACCGAACGGCGCTTCTCGCTGATCGAGGCGCTGGCGGAAGTGATCGCCGGCAAGATCCTCGAGACCTGGCACCAGATCCACACCGTCACCGTGCGGGTGGAAAAGCCCGCGGCGCCGATCCCGACCATCCTCGAGGGCGTCGCCATCGAGATCGAGCGCAAGCGCGATGCCTGACGCCCTGATCGGCCTCGGCGGCAACCTCGGCGACGTCGCCGCGACCTTCCGCGCCGCGCTCGCGGCGCTCGAGGCCGGCGGCTGTCGTCTTCTCGCCGCCTCGTCGCTCTGGAAGACGCCACCCTGGGGGAAGACCGATCAGCCGGCCTTCCTCAACGCCTGCATCCGCGTCGAGACGGCGCTCGCGCCGCGCGCCCTGCTCGAACTCTGCCTCGAGACCGAGACCGCGCTCGGCCGCGTCCGTAGCGAGAAATGGGGGCCGCGCACGCTCGACCTCGACGTGTTGGACGTCGACGGACGCGCCGTCGACGAGCCGGGGCTGATCCTGCCCCACCCGTTCCTCGCCGAACGCGCCTTCGTGCTGCTGCCGCTGGCCGAGATCGTGCCCGACCGGACGATCGCCGGACGCCGCGTCGCCGACATGGCGGCGGCGGTCGACGCCTCCGGCCTCGAACGGCTCGGCCCGCTCGTCGTCAGCTGAAGATCCGCTTCGCCGTGTCGATCAACCGCGCGATCGGCGACGGCCGCGCCGCCGTGCGCGTCGCCTCGGGCGCCTGCCATTCGGCCGGATAGAACGCCACGACGTCGGGATGGGCCGACAGAGGCGGCGGCAGATAGGGATAGTCGCGCCAGTAGACCGGCACCGCCGTCTCGCGGAAGCGATCGAGGACGGAGGGGTGCAGCACCGCCGCCTCCGGCCCGGTCGCCGACAGCAGCACGCAGTTGCGCTCCATCTTCGCCCAGGTCATGCCCATCTGCCACCGTGCCGGGATCAGACGGCCGAGACCGAGCGGGATGGCGCCGACGAGATCGTCGCGCGCCGACTTGCGCTCGTCGTGCTGCGGCCCGGCATGATCGGGGAAGATCGTCAGCCGCGCGGCGTTGACGATCGGCGCGCCGGGCAGTCGCGCCATCTCCTCGAGCATCCAGCGCAGCGCCGTGTCGGAGAGGCCCGCCTCGTTGTCGGGATAGGAGCCGCCGACGTCGGAATGGACGCCCGCGAACCACACCTGCTTCAACCGCGCCGGCTTGCCTTCGGCTTCGGCGAGATCGTCGGCGGTGAACTCCTCCCAGGGCACCAGCTGGAAGTCGAAGCGGTTCTCGTCGATCGAGATCGCATGGCGGGCATGACCGACGCCCGAGCCGAGCACGCGGTCCTTGAAGGCGAGCTGCATGCCCGACAGGAAGCCCGCCCGCCCGGCCTTCTGGTTGAACCAGAGGACGAGGGCGAAGAGCACCACCGCCGTCGCGAGGCCCGCTGCGCCGAACAGGGCTCCCTGGAGTACCCTGCCGGCGATCGGCGCCGTCGCCGGCCCGCCGCAGATCCAACGGACCAGCCAACCCGCCAGAGCGAGCAGCACGGCGAGGACGCCCCCGATCGGGATCGCCGCCCGGACCGCCCGGGTCGAGAGCCCGATCGAGGCGACCGTGTCGAAGACGCCGATGAAATGAGGGCTTCCCGGTGCCGCCTCGTAGTCGTCCCGGAAGGCCTCCGCCCGCCGCTTGCGCTCCGCGTCGATCGCCGCGACGTCGGCGCCCGCCTTGCGGCGTTTGATGTTGCCGTATTTGTAGACCTCCACCGCATCCGCGGCGATCGCCCGCAGATTGGTGTCGTCGCGGCGCAGCGGCGTGCCGTCCGGCATCTCGGTCGGGATGCCGACGAGGCCGAGCACGCCGGCCACCGCCCGGACCGTGTAGGCGCCGCGGCTGAAGCCGATCAGCCAGATCCGGTCGCCCGGCCGCCACAGGCGCAGGATCGCGCAGTAGCAGTCCTCGATGTTGCGGGTGATGCCGAGGCCGGTCGCCCCGGAGAGCACGTTGTAGATCTTGCGGAAGACGCCGACCTTGAACTCCGCCCCGTCGGCCGACGAGCCGAGACCGGGGTCGTAGAAGGCGACCTGATCCTTCGGCGAGATGCCGTTCTGCTGATCGCTGCGCGTCGCGGCGAAGAGCTTGTAGACGTTGGAACGTTCCTCGTCGGGCAGGAGCCCGCCCGCCTGCCCGGTACCGTCGGAGAAGATCAGGATGTTCTTCGCCATGACGCTGCCCTCCCGTCGTGGACGGCAGCCATGGTGAGCCCGTTCGACGCGCGAAGCAACGTCGAATTGCGGCACTTTCGGACTACAATCTCGGCTTCAGGCCGCCGTGCGACGCCGCGCGGCGAGCGAGGCGATCAGCGCCTCCGCCTCGGCGCGATCCTCGAACACCGCCTCGTAGCCGCCGCCGAAGTCGCGGAAGCCGCCGACGTTCTCGGCGGTGACGCCGACCAGCAGCGGCACGCCCAGTTCGACCGCCTTCTCGACCACCTGACGGAAGCCGTGGCCCTCGATCTCGCGCTTGCCGAACTTGGAGAGGACCAGCAGATCGGGCAGCCGCTCGGTGTCGAGCGCGGCGAGCGCCAGACCGGCGGCCTCCTCCAGCGCGCCGTGGTCGAGCCGGCAGCCGCGCGCGTCGGCGCCGCGATCCTGCGACAGATGGAACCGCCGGCCGGTGGCGAGGTCGACCAGCGACATGTCGCAGCGCCGCCGATTGGGGCGGCGCTCGTCGTGCTGGATCATGCCGGCGACGGCGAGGCCCGCGGCGGCGGCGATCTCCGCCATGTCGGCGAGCATGGTTCCCTCGCCGGCCGGGTAGACCAGCGCCGCCAGAATCGGATCGTCGTTCATGTCACTTGCCCTTGGGCCGGAAGGCGACCATGCGCTCCGGCTTGGTCTCGAGCCGGTAGCCGCCGGCGAGGTCGATGCAGTAGGGCACCGCCGGCATCACCGCGTCGAGGCAGTCGCGGATCGACGACGGCTTCCCCGGCAGGTTGATGATCAGCGACGAACCGCGCAGGCCCGCCTCCTGGCGCGACAGGATCGCCGTCGGCACGATGGTCAGGCTCTTCGCCCGCATCGCCTCGCCGAAGCCCGGCATCATCCGGTCGCAGACGGCGAAGAGCGCCTCCGGCGTCACGTCGCGCGGCGACGGCCCGGTACCGCCGGTCGTCACCACCAGCGAGCAGCCGGCGACGTCGCAGAGATCGATCAGCGCCGCCTCGATCGCCGGGCGCTCGTCTTCCACCAGCCGCTTCTCGATGCGGAAGGGAGTCGACAGCACTTCCTCGAGGTAGGTCTCGATCGCCGGACCCGACAGATCCTCGTAGATGCCGCGCGTGGCGCGATCGGATACGGTGACGACGCCGATCGGAAGAACGGCGGGAGCAACTTCGGACATCATGACCCTCTGGGCAGGCGGGCGGCCGGGCGACCGGCCCGACCTTCGATGCCATCAAAGACCCATGCCTTGCCATGGATCAAGAGGCCGCAGGCCCAGCCGTGGCACGAGGTGGCGAAGTTGAACTTTGGACGGAGAAATCACATGGCCCGCACCGCGGAAGAATACCGCGCCCATCGCGGCCCCACCTGGCTCACCGGCGGGTTTCGCCCGTTCTTCCTGGCGGCCGGCCTGTGGGCGGCGCTGGCGGTGGCCCTGTGGCTGCCGCTGTGGGAAGGCATGATCACCCTGCCGAGCCGGCTCGCGCCGATCGACTGGCACGCCCACGAGATGCTGTGGGGCTATGCCGGCGCGGCGATCGCCGGCTTCCTCCTGACCGCCATCCCCAACTGGACGGGGCGCCTGCCGGTGGTCGGCCGGCCGCTTCTCGTCCTCGTCGTGCTGTGGGCGGTCGGCCGCATCGCGATCTTCGCCTCGGCGCCGCTCGGCGCGGTGGCGACCGCCATCCTCGACCTGCTCTTCCCCCTCGGCCTGACCTTCGTCGCCGCCCGCGAGGTGGTCGTCGGGCGCAACTGGCGCAATCTCAAGGTCGTCGGACTCGTCGGCCTGCTCGCCGTGTCGAATGCCGTCTTCCACGTCGAACTGGCGATGCGCGGCACCGCGCCGCTCGCGATCCGCATCGCCATCGCCGCGATCCTGATGCTGGTGGTGGTGATCGGCGGCCGCATCGTCCCGAGCTTCACCGCCAACTGGCTCAGGCCGCGCGGCCCCGGCCGCATGCCGACGCCCTTCGCCCGCTTCGATCGGGTGGCGAGCATCGTCGTCGGCATCGCGCTGGCGGTCTGGGTGGTGCTGCCGGAACACCGGGGGACGGCCGTGGCCCTGCTGATCGCCGGCGTCGTCGATCTCGCCCGCCTCGCCCGCTGGGCCGGCTGGCGGACGACCGGCGAGGCGCTGCTGGTGGTGCTCCACGTCGCCCGCCTCTTCGTCGGCCTCGGCTGCCTCGCGCTCGCGGCGAGCATCGCCGGTGCGCCCCTC
>DBMN01000062.1 GCA_002298965.1 Rhizobiales bacterium UBA697
CACCGTCCAGCGCCTCGAATCGGGCCACCCGGCGCGCGCCGAGACCCTGCTGGCCCTCGCCGCCGCGCTGGACGTCGAGGCGGCGCACCTCGTCGCGCCGCCGTCGAGCACCCGGGCCGGTCTCCTGCGGACGACGCCGATGCTCGTCCTGGAGACGATCCAAGCGGCAGTCGAGGAGGCCCGCACCATGGGCTTCGACATCGTCGAGACCGGCGATCCCGGCTGCGTCGGCCTCGGCGCCGGCCGCAGCCACAAGATCCTGGCGACGCGCGCCCACGTCGCCGCCGTCCATGGCGAGGACGTCGCCTCGGCTCTCGTCGGCCGCGTCGTCGACTATCTCCACGTCGCCGATCTCGACGCCTTCGTCGCCCGTCGGGGCGGGCTCGACGCCGCCCCCGTCGCCACCGGCTACGGCACGCGCGAGGCAGTGCTCGCGAACCGGACCGGCTCGATGATCGTGGCCGAGCTGCTGCGGGACTAGCCTTTGCGTCGGCCGGCCGGCCCCGCCGCCCGATTCCCCACCTTCCCACGCGTCGTTTCGACACAGCGTAGGGTTCCTTAGACTTGACATGCGTCACGGCCGCCGGCTCCCGCGCGCCTAGAAGCGGAGGATGACGACCCGTCGAATGTCGCCCGCACGAAGGCGGCAGGCCGGTCGTCGGGGATCCGAGTGGGTGCCATGCCGTCGGCCGCGACGAAGACCACGATGGGGATGATCGAGGGCGATCACGCCAACCTGCTCGATCTCCTCGCCAAGATCGAGACTGCCCACGCGCGTGGGCAGCGCCGCACCGTCGCGCGCCTGCTGCGCAGCCTGCTCGCCGCCTTCGATCGCCACTTCGAATCCGAGACCCACGTCCTGCGCAACGCCGGCTGCACCGATCTCGATCGGCGGCATTCCGAGTTCATCACCTCGCGGTCGTGGCTGGTGTCGCATCCGCTCGACCTGCGCGACGCCGAGCAGATGGGCCGCATCGTCGCCTTCGTCCGGGCCTGGGTCTACGATCACGTCGGCCGCCAGGACGCCGAGTTCGGCGACCGCTCCGTCCGCGACGGCGCGCGCCCCTTCCGCCCGCGCTTCCGTCTCGACTTCCTGCCGCTGCGCTGGCGGCTGATGCTGATCGGCGTGATCCCGCTGATCGTCGTGCTCGGCCTCACCTCGATCTTCGTCATGCGCTCGGCCGAGGAGTTCCGCGCCGCCGACCTGCTGGCGACCGTGGTCGAGATCGACGCCCGCATCGGCGATCTGGTCTACGAACTGCAGGAGGAGGGCAATCAGGCGGTGATGATCGTCGGCTCGCCGCGCCGCGAGCGCGCCGTGCTCAATGAGCAACTGGCCAAGACCGACGTGGCGATCGCTCGCTTCGTCGACGCCTCGACGCGGATCCGCGCCGAGGTCGGCGATCGCGCCGTGCTCGATGCGCTCGACAACGCCGCCGCCTCGCTCGCCCTGCTGCCGCGTTCGCGCTCCGACGCCCAGACCGGCAGCTACGACGTCTATTCCACGATCGAATACTACGAGACCATCGTCGCCGACCTGATGGAGATCGTCCCGGCGGCGACCCGTCGCCTCGACCCGTCCGAGGTGGCGCGGCAGGTGAGTTCCTGGGTCTTCATGACCAAGGCGCGCGAGCGCGCCGGCGCCGAACGGATGCTCGGCACGTCGCTGCTCGCCGGCGTCAAGATCAACGTCCTGTCGCACGATCCGAAGTTCATCGCCCAGTTGGCGACCGAGCAGGAGACGCTGACCCGCACCTTCGTCATGCTGTCGCAGGGGCGCATCAACGACCTCTTCGCCGCCGCCGCGACGGTCTCGCCGATGCTCGAGCACATGCGTCGCAGCTTCGACGGCGCACCCGCCGATCGGCCGTCCGCCGGCGACTGGTCCGACACCACCGGCCTGCGTCTCGCCCGCATGTGGGCGATCGAGAAGAAGCTGGTCGGCGAGGTCGAACACCAGACCGCGGAGATCGCCCGCTCCGCCCGCAGCCACGCGCTGGCGATGGGCGGCGGCATCCTCTGCGTCGTCGCGCTGTCGCTGGGGCTGATCGTCGTGCTCGGCTGGAGCGTCATCCCGCCGATGCATCGGCTCGGCACGGCGCTGCGCCGGCTCGCCGACGGCGAACGCCTGGTGCCGCTCGCCGACACCCCCGGCCGCGACGAGATCGCCGGGCTCGCCCGCGACGTCGCCGCGCTGCGCGATCGCCTGATCCAGGGCGACCTGCTCGAGGCGCGCCGTGGCACCGAGACCGCCGATCGCCTGCGCACCACGCTCGACAGCCTGCCCGGCATCGTCTTCCGCGTCGCCCAGGTCGAGGGCGGCCCGGCCCGCGTCGTCGCGGTCTCCCGCAAGCTGCACGAACTCGTCGGCCTCAAGGACGGCGACGTCCTCGATCGCAGCGTCGGCAAGGTGCTGCGCGCCTGCATCGCGCCGGAGGACCGGCTGGTGCTCTTGCATCTGCTGCGCCGCATGGGCGGCGGCTCGCTCGACTTCGAATGCCGCATCCGCCGTGCCGAGGGGCGTCCGCCCGCCTGGGTGCGCATCCTCGCCTCGGCGGTCGAGACCGGCAACGGTCGGCTGTGGGACGGCGTCGCCCTCGACGTCACCGCCGCCAAGCAGGCCGAGATGGAGCGCCGCCGCCTGCAGGACGAACTCGATCGGCTGCTCCTCTCCCAGGCGACCAACCGTCTCGCCACCGGCCTCGGCAGCGAACTCTCCCATCTCTGGGAGCCGCTGCGCCGCAACACCGAGAAGATCCTGCGCGAGACGCCGAGCGGCACCGAGACGTGGCGCGCCGCCCGCGAGGCCCACGAGGTCGCCCTGCGCATCCAGCGGCTGGCCGAACAGCTCGAACTGGCGCTCGATCCCGACCGGCCGATCGAGCCGGTCGACGTCGTCGCCCGCCTCGCCGCCGCCTTCGCCGAACACGGGCCGAAGTCGCCCGCCGGCATCCTGGTCGAGACCCGCTTCGACGGGCTCGAGGCGCGGGTAGCGAGCGATCCGGAGGCGGTCGACCAGATGATCGCCAACCTGATCGGCTATCTCGCCGAGACCGTCGGCACCGAGCCCGGCGTGGTCGGTCTCTCGACCGAGGTCTGCGAGACCAAGGGCTGCCGCCATCTGCGCATCGCCATCCGCGACGACCGCACCACCCAGGCGCCGCGCACCCTGTCGAAGGTTCTCCGCTTCCAGACCAGCCGGGTCGGCGACGAGCGCGGCGAGGAACTCTCGCTCGCCATCGTCCGACTGGTGGTCGACGGCGCGCGCGGCTGGATCCAGTCGCGCGTCGATTCCTCGAGCGGCAGCACGCTCGAGATCTACCTCCCCGTGGTCGCCGAACGCGCGGCCAACGTCATCCCGCTCGAGAGACCCACACGATGGTTGAAACGCGATCGCTGAAGACCGCGGCTCCGGCCGCCGGCTCCGAAACCCTGCTCGAGATCGTGCATCGCCTGTTTCCGCAGGAATGCGCGGCGACGACGCGTTTCCGAGCGCGCTCCTACGTCTTCCATCAGGGGACGCCGGTGACGACGGTCCATCTGGCGCTGAGCGGCACGCTGGTGCTGGAGCGCATCGACGAATGCGGCCGGGTGGCGATGTTCGGCACCCATCAGGTCGGCGGCCTGCTCGACTGGCAGGACCTGCTCGGCGGCCGCATCCACCGCTCGAGCTGTCAGTCGGTCGGCCCTTCGGAGCTGATCACCATCCCGGCCGAGCGCTTCCAGACGGCGCTGCACGAGAACGAGGAACTGCTGCTCGAGCTTATGCGGCTCGCCGCCGAACAGGCGACCACCTACGAGGACCACATCTTCCATCTCTCGACCCTCGACGTGCCGCAGCGCCTCTATCACACGCTCTTGACGCTGGCGGAGGGCTCGGACGCAGACGACGCGATGATCGAGGTGAAGACGCCGCTGATGAAGCGCGACATCGCCGCGCTGATCGGCACCACGCCGGAGACCCTGTCGCGCGGCCTGCGGCGGCTCTCCAAGCTGAAGGTCGTCGAGTTCACCAAGAACAAGACCTTCCGCATCTTCCCCGGACGCAGCGAGGATCTGTTCGAGTGAGGGAAGGCGAGGGGCGGCGAGATCCCGCCGCCCGCTCGCGTCATCGTGTATCCGCCCTGCGGTCGCCCGTCTGGCCATCGTCTCGCCGTGCGCGTATGGCAGGCGGGCTCGGATGATGCCCCGGAGACGATTCCCCATGCTGCCCCCGTCCAGGACCCTCGCCGATCCGGCGCGTCGCGCCTTCGTCGTCGGTCTCGCGGCCCTGCCGCTCGCCGCCTGCGCCCGCGGCCCGGTCCACGTCGAGGAGATCGACGACGTCGGCTACGTGCCGGCCGATCCGCAGAAGGCGATGCGCCTGATCAACGAATACCGCGCGGCGAACGGCGTCGCGCCGCTGGCGCTCGACGGCGAACTGACGCGTCTGGCGCGCGAATATGCCGGCCACCTCGCCGAAGCCGGCCGCATGACGCACGAGCTGGAGCCCTTCGGCGGGCTCGAAAAGCGCTTGAAGAGCGGCGGTTATGCCTATGAGACGGCGGGTGAAAACCTCGGTCAGGGCTACCGCACCATCGAGCAGACCATCGCCGGCTGGAAGAAGTCGCCGCCGCACGATCGCGGCCTCAAGGACGCCGACATGACGCGCATGGGCATCGCCTCGGTCGAGAACCCGAGGAAGCGCGGCGACGTCTACTGGTGCCTGATGTTCGCCCGTCCCCGCCGCGATCCCGCGACCGCCACGCCGACGCCCTCCGGCCACCGCTGGGGTCCGGAGCCGACGGCGACGCTCTTCAGAATGCCGGTCTCGGTGCCCTTCGTCTCGGGCCGCTGAGGCGCTCGAACGGTCGCAAATGAAAAGGCCCCGGAGCGATCCGGGGCCTTTCGTGTTTCTCGGGCGCGCGTCGCCGATCAGGCGTCGCGACGCGGCGGGCGACCGCTGCGGCCGCGCGGGCGATCGGCGGTGGCGTCGAAGCGACGACCGCCCTCGGCCTTGCGATTGTCGGG
>DBMN01000064.1 GCA_002298965.1 Rhizobiales bacterium UBA697
GTCCCGGCGCTGGCCGCCGCCCTCGCCGCGCTCCTCCTGCGCCTGCGCTTCGGCGCCCGGATCGCGGCGCGCAGGCCCGGAAACCAGGCCTGAACCACGTTCCGCGACGTCGCCCCGGCGCCATGGGCAGAGCCCGAATTCTGTGCAATAATCCAGGGAAGCAAGAGAGACTTCCTCGGGAGGGAAGCCGCAGATGAAGACGTCCATGCCCCTGCTCGTCGCGACCTTCGTCGCCGCAACGATCGTATCCCTGGTTCTGCCCAACATCGCCGGCGCGCAGCGCCCGGCGGCCAATCCGGCCGTGGCGCAGGCCCCGTTGGGAACGCTCGCCGCCGCGCGCTGACGCTCCACCGCCGTCCCGGCCCGACGATCTCACCCCTCGGCCGCTCCTCGCGGAGGCCGGGGCCTTCGTCGTTCGCCCGGCCCGGGGAGACGCGCCCGCGCCCCGTCTGGTCGTTTCTCGAGCCGACTGCCCAAAAATCGAGCTGGCACATGCCCGCGACGCAGGCATTTTCGCCGCCATCCCACCACGACCAACGTCTCTGCTCGAGACGCTTGCTCGCTGAACGGCGAATGAGCAGAATTGGCACGTGACTTGCTCACGATTTCGCCAATTCGCATCGAAATTCCGCACCCGGGGGTTCGCATGAAGCTCGTCGTCGCCGTCATCAAGCCGTTCAAACTCGACGAGGTCCGCGATGCGCTGACCAAGCTCGAGATCCACGGCATGACCATCACCGAAGTGAAGGGCTACGGCCGCCAGAAGGGTCACGCCGAGATCTATCGCGGCGCCGAATACGTCGTCAGCTTCCTGCCCAAGGTCCGTCTCGAGGTCGCCGTCGCCGACGGTCTGGTCGAAGCCACCGTCGAGGCGATCCGCACCGCCGCCCATTCCGGCCAGATCGGCGACGGCAAGATCTTCGTCCTGCCGATCGAACAGGCCATGCGCATCCGCACCGCCGAGACCGGCGACGGCGCTCTCTGACCCCCGTCCGTCCGTCGCCGCCCGTGACGCGGGCGCGGCGGCCGGACAGACCATCGATCGAACGCGGCCGGGGGAAGGTCGCGATCGCTCATCCTCTCGACCGGAACCCACGCCCATGTCGAAACTCGCGACGTCCCTCGCCGGGGCGATGCTCTTCCTTTGCCTCGGCTCCGCCGCCCGCGCCGCCGAGGGCGCCATCGACGCTGCCGACACCGGCTTCATGATGGTGGCCACCGCCCTCGTGCTGATGATGACGCTGCCCGGCCTGGCACTGTTCTACGCCGGCATGGTGCGCAAGAAGAGCCTGCTCGCCATCATGGCCCAGTCGGTCGCCGCCACCGCGATCGTCTCGATCCTGTGGTTCGGTTTCGGCTATTCGCTCGCCTTCTCCGGCGACGGCGCGATGATCGGCGACTTCGCCCGCCTGTTCGGCCACGGCATCGCCCCGACGACGACGATCGCCGCCGCGCCGACCATCCCGGAACTGCTGTTCATGGCCTATCAGATGACCTTCGCGGTCATCACCTGCGCCCTGGTCGGCGGCGCCGTCGCCGATCGCATGAACTTCGCCGCCTTTCTCGTCTTCTGCGTGGTGTGGCTGTTCCTGGTCTACGTGCCCTCCGCCCACTGGGTGTGGGGCGGCGGCTTCCTCGCCAGGCTCGGCGCCCTCGACTTCGCCGGCGGCACGGTCGTCCACATCAACGCCGGCATCGCCGGTCTGGTGGCGGCGATCGTGGTCGGCAAGCGCATGGGCTACGGCCGCGAGAACCTCGCGCCCTACGACCTGTCGATGGCGGTGATGGGCACCGGCCTGCTCTGGGTCGGCTGGTTCGGCTTCAACGGCGGATCGGCGCTGGCGGCCTCCTCGCGCGCCGTCTACGCCATCGTCGCCACCCACCTCTCGGCCTGCGCCGGCGCCATCGCCTGGACGACGCTGGAATGGCTCCACCGCGGCAAACCCTCGGTGCTCGGCATGATCTCGGGCGCCATCGCCGGCCTCGGCATGATCACCCCGGCCTCGGGCTACATCGAACCCTGGGCGGGCCTCGTCATCGGCCTCGTCGGCGGCGTCGCCTGCTACTGGTTCTGCACCTGGCTGAAGGTGCGGCTCGCCTACGACGACAGCCTCGACGTCTTCGGCGTCCACGGCGTCGGCGGCCTGATCGGCACCACGCTGGTCGGCGTCTTCGCCACCGCCTCGGTCACCGGCGATGCCGCCCAGGCCGGCCTCGTCGACGGCAACTGGAAGCTCCTCGGCTTCCAGCTCGTCGCCGTCGGCGCGGTGACGGCGTGGTGCGTCGTCGGCACCTGGGTCGCGCTCAAGGTCGCCGGCCTGATCGCCCCGCTGCGCGTCGCCTCCGATCAGGAACGCGAGGGTCTCGACCTCGCCCTCCACGGCGAGACGCTGCACGCCTGACGCTGCGTCGCCGAAATCGCCCGAAAGCCTCGAACGACGGCGAAAAACCGCCGTCGTTCGATCCTCGGTAGATTTCCCGTGGTGCCGCCGAATGCCGGGCATGGTAGAATCGTTCCGGTCGGGACAACGGGTCCCGACACCTCCCGCCAGTTCGTGGAGGAAGAGCCATGGCCAAGAAGTCCGACAAGCTTCCCGTCCGTGTCGCCGACAACGACGAAACCCTCCGCGACGCCGGTTGGCCGCTGGTCACCGACCTCGCGCACGAGACGAGCCGCGTCTTCGACCTCGCCGATCCCGGCCGGGCCGAAGCGCCGATGCCGGAGCGTCTCCCCGGCACGCGCGGCACCTGGATGCCCTCGGTCGACCTCGTCGAACGCGACGGCGCCTGGGTGATCGCCTGCGACGTGCCCGGCTTCACCGCAGAGACCCTCGACGTCGCCGTCACCGGCGACTTCGTCACCCTGACGGGCAACCGGTCCGCCCGGCACGAGACCGCCGCGTCGATCGAGACGCACGGCGTATCCTTCGTCCGCGCCTTCCGCCTGCCCGACGACGTCGATCGCGCCGCGATCACCGCGGAACTGCGTGGCGACACGCTGATCGTCACGCTCCACAAGACGACACCGAAGGCGTCCTCGGCGCGGGAGATGGACACGCGGGCAGCGTGATCTCCCGCGCCGGCCTTCGCCCCACCGGCGAAGGCGGCGACGGACCGACGCGCCGACGTGCGCCGTCGCGACTTCGGATGCTCACACCTTCGGAACGATCGCCAGTCGTTCGACGATCTCGCCCTTGACCAGATGGGTGTCGACGATCTCGTCGACGTCGGCCTCGGTCTTGGGCGCGTACCACACGCCCTGCGGATAGACGACCATCAGCGGCCCGGCACGGCAGAAGCCGAGGCAACCGGTCGCCGTCATCGCCACTTCCGGGTTCTGCAGCGATTCCACGCCCCACTGCAGGCGCTTCCACAACGGCTCCGCCCCCTGCGCACCGCACGAGCCGCGCGGATGACCCGGCGGCCGGCTCTGGAAGCAGGCGAAGACGTGATGCTTGAACACCTGCGGAATTTCCGACGACATCGCCTGCTCCTCGTGACCGTGGACGATCGGTGTTTCCCCTTATTCAAGGCCCGTGCCGCGCCGTCCAGCCCTCGGCGCGATTCTTGCCATGACGCTGGGGAAAGCACTGAAATGCGAGGAAAGCCGACATGTCGAGCGAAAGCGGCGCGCAGCGCCGGCGGATCGAGGACGCGATCGACTTCGGCGACGTGTCGGACGACGTGAACGAAATCCTACAAAGAGGCGTCGTCGCCTACCGCACCGACCGCGCTGCCGCCGACGCCGCCTTCCGCGCGGCACTGGCGCTCGACCCGCGTTCGCTCGCCACCTGGTTCTGCCTCTACAAGATCCACACCTATTCCGGCGATCTCGACGCCGCGCTCGAGGCGGCCGAAGGCGGCCTGCGCGAGGCGGCGCGCGCCGCCAACCTCGCCCCCGACTGGCGGGACTGGATCGGGGACGAGATCTCGCTCGCCGGCCCCGGCCGCTTCGCGCTCTACACGCTGAAGGCCCTCGCCTTCATCCGCCTGCGCCGCGACGAGGCGGCGGAGGCCCGCGCCGTGCTCGACGCCCTCGCCCGCCTCGACCCGACCGACGCCGTCGGCGGCTCGGTCGTCGACGCCATCTGGCGCGGCGCCACGACGTAGAAGACGCGAAGACGCGGCGACCCCTCCGGCTCGCCGCGCCTCGCGTCTCTCGATCGTCTGCCTCAGCAGCAGCGGAACGTGCCGTTCGGCCCCGCGCCGTAGCGCTTGTCCTGACGCTCGCGGAAGAACTCCGTCCGCGTCATCACGGGCTGGTCGGGGTGATTGGCCTGCCGGTGGGCGACGTAGTTGTCGTAGTCCGGCACGCCGACCATCAGTCGGGCGGTCTTGGCGACCGCCCGTCCGAAGGCCTTTCCGTCAGGCAGCGTCAGCCCGCAGATTCGGCACGTCATCGCCGATCTCCCTGGTGGTGGGCGCATCGGCGCGCAGGGCGGCGATCGCCGCCTTGGCGCCGAAGCCGAGCATCACGATCACCACCACCATGAAGAGGGCGGTCAGGCCCGCGTCGATGCGGTTGTTGATGATGATCTGGCTCATCTGATCGACGCTCTTGGCCGGTCCGAGCAGCTTGCCCTCGGCCGCCGCCTTGGCGAAGCGATCGGCCTGGGCGAGGAAGCCGACGGCCGGACGGGCATCGAACAGCTTCTGCCAACCGGCGGTCAGCGTGCAGATGGCGAGCCAGGTCATCGGCATGAGGGTCACCCAGGCGACCGCCTGACGCTTCATCTTGAAGAGCATGACGGTGGCGAAGGCGAGCGCGATGGCGGCCAGCATCTGGTTGGCGATGCCGAACAGCGGCCACAGCGTGTTGATGCCGCCGAGCGGATCGACCACACCCTGGTAGAGGAAGTAGCCCCACGCGGCGACGGCGAGACCGGTCGCGGCGAGGTTGGCACCCCAGGAGTGGGTCTTCTTGAACGCCGGGAAGGCGGTGCCGACGAGGTCCTGGATCATGAAGCGGGCGACGCGCGTACCGGCATCGACCGTGGTCAGGATGAACAGGGCCTCGAACAGGATGGCGAAGTGGTACCAGAAGGCCATCATCGCCTGTCCGCCGATGGCGCTCGACAGGATCTGCGCCATGCCGACGGCCAGCGTCGGCGCGCCGCCGGCGCGGCTGAGGATGGTCGCCTCGCCGACGTTCTGAGCCATCTGGGTCAGCGCGTCGGGCGTGATCACGAAGCCGAGGTTGGCGATCGCGGCGGCCGCCGACTGGGCGGTGGTGCCGAGGATCGCCGGCGCCGTGTTCATGGCGAAGTAGATGCCCGGATCGAGCACGGAGGCCGCGATCAGCGCCATGATGCCGACGAAGCTCTCCATCAGCATCGCGCCGTAGCCGATGAGACGGAGCTGGTTCTCGTTCTCCACCATCTTCGGGGTGGTGCCCGAAGAGATCAGCGCATGGAAGCCCGAGCAGGCGCCGCAGGCGATGGTGATGAAGAGGAACGGGAACAGATCGCCCGAGAACACCGGGCCGGTACCGTCGATGAACTTGGTCACCGCCGGCATCGACAGGTCCGGACGCACCCAGACGATGCCGAGCGCCAGACCGACGATGGTGCCGATCTTGAGGAAGGTCGACAGATAGTCGCGCGGCGCGAGCAGGAACCACACCGGCAGCACCGAGGCGACGAAGCCGTAGCCGATCAGGATCAGCGCCAGCGTCTCGCCCTTGTAGGTGAAGAGCGGAGCGAGCGTCGCCGAATGGGCGACGTCACGGCCGTAGACGATGGCGAGCAGCAGCAGCACGACGCCGATCGCCGACATCTCGCCGATGCGGTGCGGACGCAGGAAGCGGCCGTAGACGCCCATCAGCATGGCGATCGGGATGGTGGCGAAGACCGTGAAGGTGCCCCACGGGCTGCCGGCCAGCGCCTTGACGACGATGAGCGCGAGCACCGCGAGCAGGATGATCATGATCATCAGGATTCCGAAGGAGGCGAAGACGCCCGCCACCGGTCCGAGTTCCGTCTTGATCATGTCGCCGAGCGAACGGCCGTCGCGGCGGGTCGAGGCGAAGAGAATGACGAAGTCCTGCACCGCGCCGGCGAAGACGACGCCGGCGAGCAGCCACAGCGTGCCGGGCAGATAGCCCATCTGCGCCGCGAGCACCGGGCCGACCAGCGGGCCGGCGCCGGCGATGGCCGCGAAGTGGTGGCCGAACAGCACCCACTTCTCGGTCGGCACGTAGTCGAGGCCGTCGTTGTGGCGCTGCGCGGGCGTGCGCCGCGAAGGATCGATGCCGAGCACCCGCTTCTCGATGAAGAGACCGTAGAAGCGGAAGGCGATGAAATAGACGGCGACCGCGGCGGTCACCAGCCACAGCGCGTTGATGGTCTCACCGCGCTTCAGCGCGACGACACCGAGCGAGACGGCGCCGAGTGCGGCGACCCCCACCCATGCCAGCCACTCGTAGGGCGAGCGGCCGCGAACGACTTCGTCGGACATTGTTCTCTCCGGGGAACGTCTGGTTCGAATTGTTCTTGCCGAATGCAGACCGAGCCCCTCCGCCCCACGAGCCGGACGAAACCACGCTCCCCGCGCGTCTCGCCCTCCCCCCGCTCGTCTCAGCCTTCCGCCGTCGACGATCGGCGCGGAGAGACGCGGCCATCGTATTCGACGAAAGTATGAGATGATTGAACCCGACGGGATCGCGCTTCCGCGTCTTGCGGCATCGGCGAAATCAGTGTCGGGCCTGCGACCGTCATGGGTTGGACAGCCTCGTCTACGGTGACACCTCCGACCTTCGTCTGAGGTTCCACTTCAGCTCCCTACGCCTTGCTCTACGAAAGGTGAACAGGCGTTTTCGCATGGCTCGCCGACGTCTCGTCCCGAGCCATGCAATACGTTCCGAACAACTACGATCGGGAATATCCCTCCCCGAAGGGGCGAACATCACGGTGCGAAAGGAATTTTTCACCTCGCGCGCTCGCCGGCCGACGCGCGCGCGGACGCGGCCTGCGACCACGTCACGCAGCCTCGCGGAAACACATATCCTGTGGATCTCGGTCCTTCGGCCGTCCACGCGGACGGGCTTCGTCGTCGAAGAACGGTGTCAGAGGAACGAGGAGAGGAACCCGGCGAGCCGCACCGGCCACTGGGCGCCGACCTCGATCGCCTTGAAGACGACGTTGAGGAAGGCGATGTCGGCGATGTCGGACGGGTCGACGAGGATCTCCCGGAAGGAGACGAGCGCCTGGACGATGCCGCAGCCGACATAGCCGAAGACCCCGGCCCGCAGGATCGTCCGCGCGCGGCTGCCGAAGCCCGCGATCGGCGCCACCGCGCCGGCGAACGGCCCGCCGAGGAGCACGGCCACGACGACCACCCACAGGGCGACGACGACCGCCGTCCGCCCGAGGCCGGCGAGGCTTCCCGGCAGGGCGAAACGATCGATCGCCCATGCCGCGACGAGTGCCACGGCATTCGCCGCCATGGCCGCCGCGACCGCCTTCGCCCGTCCGATCGTCGCCTGTTCCATCTCGCCAGCCTTTCCTCGCCCGCCGCAGCGTCAACGCGATCTTCAGATCGCGTCCCTAAGACTGCATGCGGTTCCATCGACCGGATAGACCGGATGCTCGTCCATTTCCATCAGAACGACGTGACCGACGCCCAGGGCGGCATCGAGCGCTATGTCGACACCCTGATCTCGGCCGCCGGCGCCGACGGCCTGCTGGTGTCGGAGACGCCCGCCCGCCCGGCGGAAAACCGCCTCGGCGTCGCCCTGCCGAAGTGGCCCGGACCGAAGTGGATCCCCTTCGCGCTCGCCGTGTTGCGGAACGCCCGCACCATCCGGGCGCGACTGAAGGCCGCGCCGCGTCGCGTGCTCGAGTTCTCCCGGCCCGAATACGTCGCCTTCGCCTGGATCTTCCCCGGCGCCAAGGTCTTCACCATCCACGGCACCGGTCCCGGCGCCGGCGAACGCGCCAAGCGGCTGATCCACGACGTCGCCTGCTGGTTCCTGCCCCTGGTCGCCGATCGGGTGCAGGTGGTCGGCCGCGACGATTCGGGGCTCTCGGCCGACGTCGTCCGACGCCTCGGGCCGCGCCTCGCCCATGTCGATGCCTGGTACGCCGACCGCTTCACCGCGACGCCGCTGCCGAAGTCGGAGAAGACCATCGTCTTCTACGCCGGCCGCATCGTCGAACAGAAGAATCCGGAGCTGATCTTCGCCACCATCCGCGAGGCCAAGGCCCGGATGGGAGACGCGATCGCGTTCCGCTACTTCGGCAGGGACGTCGAGGAGATCGCCAAGGCCGGGCTTTCCGACGTCGTCGCCTGCACCGGGCTCCTGGATGCGGCGTCGCTCACCCGCGCCATCGGCGAATGCCACATGGGGCTGATGTGCTCGCACTTCGGCGAGGGCTCGCCCTTCATCGTCGTCGAGACGCTCGCCTGCGGCCGGCCCTACGTCCTGTCACGCCTGCCGACGCTGACGTCGGCCTATGGCGACAACCCGTCGGTACGCTTCGCCACCGGCTGGAGGGCCTCCGACTTCGTCGAGGCAATCGTCGCGGTCAAGGCCGACATCGATGCGGGAAAGCTGGAGGCGGAAGCGATCCGCGCCTCGGTCGCCGACCGCGCCGAGCCGATCGCCACCCGCGCGCTGATCGCCGAACTGGAAGCGCTCGCCCGCTGAAGGCGCGCGAGCGCGCCTCCTACCATTCTGTTCGGCTTCATGTCGAGGTGCTCGCGCAAGCGAGCCTCG
>DBMN01000236.1:0-735 GCA_002298965.1 Rhizobiales bacterium UBA697
GGCGACCGTGGCCACGGCGCGCCCGGTGCCGCCGGCGCGCAAGAGCGTGCCGCACGAGCCCATGCCGGTCGTCGAGGCGGCGCCGCGGCGCCAGCCGATTCCCGCCGACGTGCTCGATCACCTCGCGCAGCGACCGCTTGCCCCTGGTGACTTCTTCGATGCGTCTGCGCCCGTCGCCCCGGCTTCGCGCGCCCCGACGGTCGCCATGATCGTCGGGGCGGTCGCTGCCTACTACGGCCGGACGCGTCTCGATCTGATCTCGGCTCGACGGGACAAGGCGACGACCCGCCCGCGCCAGCTGGCGATGTGGATCGCGGCCACTCTGACGACGGCGACGATGGGCGAGATCGGTCGTCGTATCGGACGGCGCGACCACACCACCGTGATCCATGGATGCCGCGCCGTCGAAGCGCGCCTCGCCGTCGATCCTGCTCTGAAGGCCGACGCCGACGCGTTGATCACCCTGCTGACGAGGGCCGCGCGATGAAGGTGATCGTCTTCGACCGCTGGCTGACGATCTCGACCCGCGTCGCCCGCACCCTTCGCGTCGCCGTCTGGCGCCGCGTCGAGCGGTCGCGGCGCGGCCGCGAGCTGTGGTCCACCGCCGAGCGTGCCAGCTTGGCCGAAGAGATGCGGAGGGCGGGATGAGCGCCGAGACCTTCCTCGACGGCCGCGTGACGCTGCACCTCGGCGACAGCCGCGACGTGCTGCAGACGGTGCCGACCGCCTCGATCG
>DBMN01000236.1:742-4881 GCA_002298965.1 Rhizobiales bacterium UBA697
GGCGCCGAGGGCGCCGCGCCGGCCAAGGGCGACGTCTACGGCCGCGCGAGCGCCGGCTTCATGGGCCAGCAGTGGGACACGGGCGAGACCGCTTTCGCCGTCGAATTCTGGCGCGAGGTGCTGCGCGTGCTCAAGCCGGGTGGCCATCTCGTCGCCTTCGGCGGCGCGCGCACCTATCACCGGCTCGCGGTGGCGATCGAGGATGCCGGGTTCGAGATTCGCGATTCCATCCTCGACATGGTGGCGTCCGACACGGCCGTCATGGCGTTTCTCGCGTCCCTCGACGATGCGCAGCGCGCCGCCTTCGCCCGTTGCCTCGACGACGGCCGGTTCGGGGGCCTGCTCGCCTGGGTCTACGGGACGGGGTTCCCGAAGTCGCACGACGCCGGGGATGGCCGCGGCACCGCGCTGAAGCCGGCGTTCGAGCCGATCGTCTTCGCGCGCAAGCCGCTGATCGGCACCGTCGCCGCCAACGTGGCGGCTCACGGGACGGGCGCGATCAACATCGACGGGTGCCGGGTGCATGCCGACGACGCGGTCGGCGGAGCCTATACCGTCAAGCGCTTCGCGCCGGGGGCGAGCGTCAACAGGGACGGAAGCTGGAAACAGGATGCCGCTTTCACGGGCGAGATGAAGCCTGGACGGTGGCCGGCGAACGTCGTGCATGACGGATCGCGCGAGGTCGTCGACTTCTTCCCGGACGAGGCCGGCGCTTCCGCGCCGGTGCGTGGCACCGAGGCGAGCTCGGTTTCGGCTGGCATCTACGGCGACCGGGCGCGCATTCCCGGAACCTTCTTCGACGATCAGGGTTCCGCGGCGCGGTTCTTCTATTCGTCCAAGGCGTCCGCGCAGGATCGGGTCGGATCCCGACATCCGACGGTCAAGCCGCTCGACCTGATGCAGTGGCTCGTCCGCCTCGTGACGCCGAAGGGCGGCGTCGTTCTCGACGCCTTCGCCGGTACCGGCACCACCGGAGAGGCGGCCTGGCGCGAGGGCATGCGGGCGGTGCTGATCGAGCGCGAGCCCCGGTACGCCGAGGACATCCGCCGTCGCCTGCGTCTGGCGGCCCGGCCGGCCGAACGTGCCGCCGTCGCCAAGGCGAAGGGCCGCGTGGCCGACGATCACGGGCCGCTGTTTTCGAACGAAAGACATAACCCGGACGAGGCCGCTCATGCGTGAAATCATCGTCGACAGTTTCGCCGGCGGCGGCGGGGCCTCCACCGGCATCGAGATCGCGCTCGGACGATCGCCCGACATCGCCATCAATCACGATGGCGAGGCGCTCTCGATGCACGAGCGCAATCACCCGACGACGTGGCACATCCGGCACGACGTCTGGAAGGTCGATCCGATCGCGGCGACGCAAGGCCGGCCGGTCGGTCTGATGTGGGCGAGCCCGGACTGCAAGCACTTCTCGAAGGCCAAGGGCGGCGAACCGCGCGAGAAGGGAATCCGCGATCTCGCCTGGGTCGTCGTCCGGTGGGCCGAGCAGGTGCGGCCGCGCGTGATCCTTCTCGAGAACGTCGAGGAGTTTCAGACGTGGGGGCCGCTGACCGCCGACCGCCAGCCGTGCCCGGCGCGCCGGGGCGAGACGTTCCGCCGGTGGGTCGGCGAGTTGGAGCGGCTCGGATATCGGGTCGAATGGCGCGAGCTCAGGGCCTGCGACTACGGCGCGCCGACGATCCGCAAGCGCCTGTTCCTCGTCGCTCGCTGCGATGGCCGTCCGATCGTCTGGCCGGAGCCGACGCACGGCGATCCGAAGTCGGAAGCCGTCGACTTGGGCCGCTTGGCGCCGTGGCGCACCGCCGCCGAGATCATCAACTGGTCGATCCCCTGTCCGTCGATCTTCCTGACGCGCGAGGAAGGCCGCGCGATCGGCGTGAACCGCCCGCTGGCGGAGGCGACGATGGCCCGCATCGCCAAGGGCGTGCAGCGCTACGTCCTCGAGGCGGCGAAGCCCTTCGTCGTCGGTGTCGGCGGGCGCATGGGACAGTCGGACGCCCGGCCAGCTGATCGTCCGTGGCAGACGATCACGGCGAAGGCGGATTCGGCGATCGTCGCTCCGTTCCTTTCGCCGATCACCCATTCCGGACCGCCTCGCACGCACGACGTCGCCGAGCCGGTGCGGACGATCACGACAGCGCATCGGGGCGAGCATGCGCTCGTCGCGGCGCATCTCTCCGCCTATTACGGGGAAGGCGCGGGATCGACCGATCGATCCGCATCGGTAGCCGAACCCGCCCGGACGATCACCACCGAGAACCGTCACGCCGTCATTGCCGCTCACGTCCAGCGCCAGTTCGGCGCCTCCGTCGGGTCCGATGCCGGCGAGCCGATCGGCACCACGACGGCGGGCGGCGGCGGCAAGTCGGCCGTGGTCGCGGCGTTCCTGGCGCAACACAACG
This sequence comes from Rhizobiales bacterium UBA697, assembly GCA_002298965.1. Lineage (GTDB taxonomy): Bacteria > Pseudomonadota > Alphaproteobacteria > Rhizobiales > Ancalomicrobiaceae > Pinisolibacter. The sequence continues at coordinate 3,148 of DBMN01000236.1, forward strand.
TCGGCGTCGTCGGCCACGACGTGCGCGAGCCGGTGTCGACGCTGACGGCCAAGGGATGCCAACAGGCGGTCGTCGAGGTGTCGGCCGGCATGGTCGACCTGCACGGCTCCGATCGCCGTCAGCGCGACGTTGCGGACCCGGCGCCGACGGTCACCGCCGGAGGGACGCATCAGGCCGAGGTACGGGCGTTCCTCGTCAAGTACTACGGCGCCGGTCTCGGACAACCGATCTCGGACCCTGCCGCCACGGTGACGACCAAGGACCGCTTCGGCCTCGTGACGATCGAGGGTGCGCCCTACGAGATCGTCGACATCGGCATGCGGATGCTGTCGCCCCGCGAGCTCTACCGGGCGCAGGGCTTCCCGGACGGCTACGTCATCGACGAGGGGGCCGACGGCCATCCGATCACCAAGACGGCGCAGGTCCGCATGTGCGGCAACTCCGTCTCGCCGCCCGTCGCCGCCGCTCTGGTCGCCGCCAACTACGTGCCGGACCAGCCGGCGTTGTCGCGCGCGAGGCCGCGCAAGCGGATCGCCAAGGGCCTCTGGAACGCGGGCGCGTTGTTCGAGAATGCGGGGGTGGCGCTGTGACCTGGATCTCCTTCGACGATTGGGTGACCGACGCCCGCGCCGCCGACCTCACCGAGGTGGCCGGTCGCCTCGGCGCTTCCGGGCTCAAGCGCTCCGGACGTGAACTCATCGGCGCGTGTCCCGGCTGCGGCGGAACCGACCGCTTCTCGATCCACGAGGCGAAGCGCGTCTGGAACTGCGGCCACATGGGTGGCGCAGGCGGTGACGTGATCGCCCTCGTCGGCCACGTGCGCGGGCTGGACCCGGCGAACGGCGGCGACTTCGTCGCGATCTGTGAGGAGATCAACGGCGCGCCACCGCCGGAGCGGGCGCGCGAAGAGAGTGCAGAAGCGCGCGCCGAGCGCGAGGCCCGCATGGCGGCACGGGCGCGCGAGGCCGCCGCCTCGGCGGCCAGGCGGGAGCAGGAGGCCGAGACCTATCGCGACGCAGAAATTCGGCGCGCGCTCGAGATCTGGGAAGAGGGCCGCGCGATCGCCGGTACCCATGCCGAGGCCTATCTCACCGCGCGCGGCATCCGCCACATCGCCGGCCTGCGTCTGCGATTCGTCGAGCGGGTCGGGTATTTCGTGAGACCGGAACTCGGGCGGGGCTTCGTCAAGGTCTGCGACGTGCCGGCCATGGTCGCCGCGATCGCCGACGGCGACGGGCGGTTCCGGGGCGCGCACATCACCCACCTCGATCCGCTCGAGCCGCGCAAGGCGACGGTCGTCCATCCCGAGACGGGCGAGCTGCAGCCGGCGAAGAAGATCCGCGGATCGGTCCACGGCGGCGTGCTGCGCCTCGCCGGTCCGGTCGCCGATCCGGCGCGCCTCGTCATCGGCGAGGGGATCGAGACGACGCTCTCGGTGCGCGACGCGGCGATCGAGGCGGGCCGCGCGTCGGCCGACACGGCGTGGTGGGCCGGGATCAGCCTAGGCAACATGGGCGGCAAGGCAACCGAGACCGTGCGCCATCCCGATGGCCTCACCAAGACGGACAAGGCGGGCCGCGCGCGCGCCGTCATGGTTCCCGGCCCCGTGCCGCTCGCCGATTCCCCGGGCATCGCCCTGCCGGCGAGTGTCGTCGAGGCGACGCTGCTCGGCGACGGCGACAGCGACCCGGCCGTGACCGACTTCGCGCTGCGCCGCTGCGCCGCGCGCTGGTC
>DBMN01000131.1 GCA_002298965.1 Rhizobiales bacterium UBA697
CCTCGTCGTCGCCGACGGCTTCCGCCGTCTCGACGGCCGGGGCCTCAACGGGCGCCTCGACCGGCGGCGCGACACGGGTCGGCGCAGCGGTCAGGAAGGCGGGCAGCGCGGAGAGATCGGCGACGTCGTCGGCCTCCGGCTTGGCGGCCTCGGCACGACGCGGGCGACGCTCGCCCTCGAAGCGACCTTCGCGACGGCCTTCGGCCCGCTCCGGACGCTCGGCCCGCTCGGGACGTTCCGCACGCTCCGGACGTTCCGCCCGCTCGGGGCGTTCCGCACGCTCGGCACGCTCCGGGCGTTCCGCACGCTCCGGGCGTTCGACGCGCTCCGGCCGGTCGCCCCGTTCGGGACGATCGCCACGGTCGCGGAAGTTGGTGCGCTCACGGCCACGGCCGCGATCCCGAACCCGGTCGTCACGCACCCGCTCGCCGCGGCCGTCGACCGGCAGATCGTCGAGGAAGGGCTGCGGCGCATCCGGCGACATGAAGCCGTCGTCGCCGACCGCCTGACGCGCCTCGCCGCGCGGCTCGACCCGAGCCTCGCCGGTGTTCTCGTCGAAATCCTCTTCGTCCTCGTCGGACTGGATGTCGGAGCGCACGATCGGCTGCGGCTGCGGCATGGTGGCCTGCGCGGCGGCGATGATGCGGTAGTAGTGCTCGGCATGCTGGAGATAGTTCTCCGCCAGCACCGGGTCGCCGCTCGACTGCGCATCGCGCGCCAGGGCGACGTACTTCTCGGCGATGTGGAGGGCCGTGCCGCGAATCTTGACGTCGGGACCGGTCGACTCGTAGCTGCGGCTCAGGGGATTGGGGCCCTTGCGACCACCGCCACCACCGTTGTTGTTGCCGCCGCCGCCACCACCGCGACCACGCATGCGCTTGTTGGAATTACCCTGTCTCATACCCGTGCGATCTCTGCCGAGGAACATGTTTCGAGGTCTCGTCCTCTGTCGGGCCTCCTCTGCCGAGGCCCATGTGCGAGGGCGTGCCGGACAATGCGCAACGGGCCCCCGCTCCGCGCGCAGACTCTCGTCCTTCCAGCTTTCGCGCCGTCCGATCCGCTCCGTTCCGAGGGAAGAATCCCTGCGAGACGAAGTCACCGTTGCCGGTGGATCGAAGCGATACGGTCACGAACGGGCATTACGGCCCCTGAAAGTGTTGGACGAACCGCAAGTCCGACGGCCGTCCCCCCTCGAGATGCGGCCACCACGTACGACGGTCTCTCCCGATCGGGAGGCCCCTTCCCAGCGGCGCTACAAGAGCGCATCGCAGGTCCACGTCCGTCGACGATTTGCTTCGGTGCTTGGACCGTAACGATTTCTCGCCCGGTTTCCAAGGCTTATTTTGAGGCAGCCGTGTCGCGGGGGCGTGTCGCGACCACCACGCGGTCTCGTTCCGCGAGGTCGGGGACGACCGAAACGCCCTGGAGACCGACCGCCGCGAACAGCGCCGAGACCGCCGCCCCCTGCCGCCAGCCGATTTCGACGGCGAGGAATCCCCCCGGTTTCAGCGCGACGATCGCCTGGGTCGCGATCTCGCGATAGGCGTCGAGCCCGTCGGCGCCGCCGTCGAGCGCGAGCCGCGGGTCGTGCAGCCGCACCTCGGCGTCGAGCGCGTCGATGTCCGCGGTCTCGATGTAGGGCGGATTGGAGAGAACCGCGTCGAAGGCGCCCGGCGCCAGCATCGAGCCCTGCGATCCGGCGACGAAGATCACCCGATCGCCGACGCCGTTCGCTCTCGCGTTCGCTCGCGCCGTGACGATCGCTTCCTCGGCGAGATCGCTCGCCACCGCCCGAGCGTCGGGAAGCTCGGCGAGCACCGCCACCACGATCGCGCCCGAGCCGACACCGAGATCGGCGACGACGGGGGCCGCGACGCCCTCGAGGCGCGAAAGCGCCACTTCGACCAGCGTCTCGGTGTCCGGCCGCGGCACCAGCGTCGCCTCCGACAGCGCGAAGCGCAGGCCGTGGAACCACGCCTCGCCGATCACCCGCTGTACCGGTTCGCCGGCGATCCGCCGCTCCGCGAGCGCCGCGATGCGGGCGATCTCGTCGTCCGAGACCGGCCGATCGCCCTTCGCGATCAGGCCGGTGAGATCCAGCCCGAGCACGTGGCCGAGGATCAGCCGCGCCTCCGCGACCGCCCCCTCGCCCGATCCGGCGAGCGCCGCGCGCAGCGCCCGGCCGACGCTGTCGACGGTCTTCACGGGCAGGGCGGCGAACCGCTCGGCGACGCCGGCGCTCATGTCTCGGCCTCCGCCAGCAGCGTCGCCTGATGGTCGGCGACGAGCGCGTCGACGATCGTGTCGAGCGCCTCGCCGGCCATCATCCGGTCGAGCTCGTAGAGCGTCAGCTCGATACGGTGATCGGTGACGCGCCCTTGCGGGAAATTGTAGGTGCGGATGCGCTCCGAACGATCGCCCGAACCGACCTGTCCGCGACGATCCGCCGCGCGCGCCACCGCCAGCCGTTCGCGCTCGATGTCGAACAGCCGGGTGCGCAGCAGGGCGATCGCCTTGGCGCGGTTCTGGTGCTGCGACCGCTCCTCCTGCACCGCCACGGCGATGCCGGTCGGCAGATGCGTCACGCGGACGGCACTGTCGGTCTTGTTGACGTGCTGGCCGCCGGCGCCCGAGGCGCGGAACGTGTCGAAGACGAGATCGGACGGCGCGATCGCCACGTCGACCTCCTCGGCCTCAGGCAACACCGCGACCGTCGCCGCCGAGGTGTGGATGCGGCCGCCCGATTCCGTCACCGGCACGCGCTGCACCCGGTGGACGCCCGATTCGAACTTCAGCCGGCCGTAGGCCCCCGCCCCCGAGATCTCGGCGACGATCTCCTTGTAGCCGCCGAGTTCGCTCTCGCTCGCCGAGAGGACCGTCACCGTCCAGCCGTGCAGCGCCGCGTGGCGGGTGTACATGCGGAAGAGATCGCCGGCGAAGAGTGCCGCCTCGTCGCCGCCGGTGCCGGCGCGCACCTCGAGGATGACGCTGCGATCGTCGGCCGAATCCTTCGGCAGCAACGCGAGACGGACGGCGCGGTCGAGATCGGCGACGCGCGCCAGTGCCTGCGGCCGTTCCTCCGCCGCCATCGCCCGCATCTCGGCGTCGGTTTCCACGTCGGCGAGGAGCTGGTCGAGCCCGGCGACGTCCGTCTCCGCCGCCCGCAGCGCCCGGATCGCCTCGACCAGCGGCTCCAGTTCGGCGCGGTCGCGCGACAGCGCCGCCCATTCGCTGCCGTCGACGCCGGCGTTCATCCGCGCGTCGAGGACGGCAAAACGGTCGAGGACCGCATCGAGCTTGGCCGAGAGGGACATGGGAAATCGGGCGCGAGGGAAGACGACGGGCGGCGAGGCGTGACGGGATCGCCGCTAGGGGATGATCGGCACGCCCTGCTCTTCCGCGAACTTCTTCAGCACCGCGCGCAGATCCTCGTTCGGCCGTCCGCCGGCCTCGAGCCGCGGCAGCACGCGGGCACGCAGCTTGGCGACGTCGAGATCGAGCAGCATCGACTTCACCGGACCGACCGACGACGACGACATCGACAGCGAACGATAGCCGAGCGCCACCAGCGCCATCGCCTCGAGCGGCTTGCCCGAGAGTTCGCCGCACAGCGTCAGCGGCACGTGATGCTCGAGCGCCTTGTCCTGGATCAGCTTCAGCATGCGCAGGAACGGCAGCGACATCGGGTCGTAGCGCCCCGACAGCCGCGTGTTGCCGCGATCGGCCGCGAAGGTGAACTGGAACAGGTCGTTGGAGCCGACCGAGGCGAAATGCACCTTGGAGAAGAGCTCGTCGAGCTGGAAGAGGAGCGAGGGCACCTCGATCATCACGCCGAGCTTGATCGTCTCCGGCAGTTCGTAGCCGAGGCGCTTCAGGAAGTTCTTCTCGCGCTCGACCAGCGCCTGCGCCCGCTCGTATTCCGAGACGTTGGCGACCATCGGGAACATCAGACGCAGCTCGCGCCCGGCCGCCGCCTTGAGCAGCGCGCGGACCTGGATGCGCAGCAGACCCGGCCGGTCGAGGCCGATGCGGATCGCCCGCCAGCCCATCGCCGGGTTCTCTTCTTCCTCGAAGGACTGGGCATAGGGCAGGATCTTGTCGCCGCCGATGTCGAGCGAGCGGAAGGTGACGGGCTTGCCGCCGGCCGATTCCAGCACCTTGCGATAGAGCGATTCCTGCTCCGCCGCGCGCGGGAAGGACGTCGCCACCATGAACTGCAGTTCGGTGCGGAAGAGGCCGATGCCCGACGCGCCCGATTCCTCGAGATGCGGCAGGTCGAGGAACAGGCCGGAGTTCAGCAGCAGCTGGACGTGCTGGTGGTCGCGGGTGATCGACGGCTTCGACTTCAGCCGGCGATACTGCGCCTGCTTGCGGGCACGGAAGCGCACCTTCTCGGCGAAGGCCGCCTCGACGTCGGGCGCCGGCCGCAGATGGACGATGCCCAACTCGCCGTCGACGATGATCGAATCACCGTCCTCGACCAGCGAGACCACGCCCTCGATCTGGCCGACCACGGGAATGTTGAGCGAACGCGCGACGATCGAGATGTGGCTGGTCGGCGCGCCCTCTTCCAGCACGAGACCCTTGATGCGGTCGCGGTCGTAGTCGAAGAGATCGGCGGCGCCCATGTTGCGGGCGACGATCACCGCATCCTTCGGCAGCTCGCCGGCCATCGGTCCATGCGGCTTGCCGATCAGTTCGCGGATCAGGCGGTTCGCCAGCGCGTCGAAGTCGTGCAGGCGTTCGCGAAGATATGGGTCGGTCTGGCGCAGCATGCGCGCGCGGGTATCCGACTGGACCTTCTCGACCGCCGCTTCCGCCGTCAGGCCGTTCTTCACGGCCTCTTCCATCTTGCGCACCCAGCCGCGGTCGTAGGCGAACATGCGATAGGCCTCGAGCACGTCGCGGTGCTCGCCGACCTGATCGAGTTCGCTCGACGACAGGAGGTCGTCGACGGAGATGCGCAGCTTTTCGATCGCCGCCTCGAGCCGCCGCGCCTCGCGGCTGGCGTCGTCGGCGATGAGGGCGGAGATGACGATGCGCGGCTCGTGCAGCACGACGTGGCCGAGGCCGACGCCTTCGCCGAGCCCGACGCCTTCCAGATGCATCGGCCGCTTCACGTCGAGCGCCGAGCCCGGCAGCATCAGGTGGTCGAGCCCGCCGGCCGCGATCATCTCGGCGATGATCATGGCGGTCGTCTGGAGGATCTCGACCTCGTCTTCCTGATAGGTGCGATGCGCCTTGTTCTGGACGACCAGCACGCCGAGCATGCGGCCGGCGCGCAGGATCGGCACGCCGAGGAAGGCGTTGAACATCTCCTCGCCCGTCTCCGGCTTGTAGGCGAAGGCCGGATGCGACTGGGCGTTGGGCAGGTTGAGGCAGCGCGCCTCGGAGGCGATCAGACCGACCAGACCCTCGCCGACCTTGAGCGAGGTCTGGTGCACCGCCTCGCGCTTGAGGCCGACGGTGGCGGCGAGTTCGAGGACGTTGTCGTCGCGCAGCACGTAGACCGAGCAGACCTCGGCCACGACGTTGGTGGCGATCTGTTCGACGATGTGGTCGAGCCGCTCCTGCGCGTCGATCGGCTGCGCCATCAACTCGCGGAGCTTGCGGAGCAGGATGCGCGGTGCGCCCAGAGATCCTCGCATCTCCGCTCTCTCCTCTCCGAAGGCTCGGCACGCGGGGGCCGATCCCCCGTAATCCGATTCCACCATGTCACCGATCCGCGTCCGAAATCAATCGGATCGCCGTCACCATGGGGAATCCGTCGGGCGCGACCGGCGGTCGCGCCCGGGCAGTCGGCCGATCAGGCCTTGTCGAGCCCGTAGGCGGTGTGGAGCGTACGCACCGCCAGCTCGGTATAGGCCGCGTCGATCAGCACGGAGATCTTGATCTCGGACGTGGTGATGGCGCGGATGTTGATGCCCTTGGAGGCCAGCGCCTGGAACGCCTGGGCGGCGACGCCGGCGTGGCTGCGCATGCCGATGCCGATCACCGACACCTTGACCACGTCGGACGACGACTCGATGACCGTCGGGCCGATGTCGGCCTGGGCCGCCTCGAGCACCGCGGTGGCGCGGGCGAGTTCGGCTTCCGGCACGGTGAAGGTGATGTCGGTCGTCGAACCGTCCGGCGACGTGTTCTGCACGATCATGTCGACGTTGATGTTGGCCTCCGCCAGCGGGCCGAAGACGCGGGCGGCGACGCCCGGCTTGTCGGCGACGCGGCGCAGCGAGACCTGCGCCTCGTCCTTGGAGTAGGCGATACCGGTGACGACCTGAGTTTCCACGATCTCGTCCTCGTCGCAAATGAGAGTTCCCGGCGGGTTGCCGTTGGCGTCGACCCCGACCGTGTCGGGATCTTCGAAGCTCGAGCGCACGAAGGTGCGCACCTTCTTGACCATCGCCAGCTCGACCGACCTGACCTGCAGCACCTTGGCGCCGAGCGAGGCCATCTCGAGCATTTCCTCGAAGGCGACCTTCTCCAGCCGGCGCGCCTTGGAGACGATGCGCGGGTCGGTGGTGTAGACGCCGTCGACGTCGGTGTAGATGTCGCAGCGATCGGCCGAGACCGCCGCCGCGATCGCGACCGCCGACGTGTCCGAACCGCCGCGGCCGAGCGTGGCGATCCGCCCCGTCGGGCCGATGCCCTGGAAGCCGGCGATCACCGCCACCTCGCCGCCGCTCATCACGTCGATCAGCCGGGCGCCGTCGATGTCCATGATGCGGGCGGCGCCGTGGGCGTCGTCGGTGACCAGCGGGATCTGCCAGCCCTGGAACGAGCGCGCCGGGATGCCCATCGACTGCAGCACGATGGCGAGCAGTCCGGACGTCACCTGTTCGCCCGAGGCGACCACCGCGTCGTATTCCATCTGGTCGAAGAGCCCGGCCTTGGCCTCGCCGCTCTTGGCGGCATCCTGGACATAGGCGACCAGCTGGTTCGTCACGCCGGACATGGCGGAGACGACGACCGCCACCTGATGGCCGGCCTTCACCTCGCGCGCCACGTGGCGGGCGACGTTGCGGATGCGTTCGACGTTGGCGACGGACGTGCCGCCGAATTTCAGGACCAGACGGGCCATCGTGCCACTCGCGATCGATGCCGAAAGATGCGACGCGGCGCACCTCGGCGCCCCGCGTCACGGGTCGGGCGCTTGATACATCGAAGGCTTTCGCGGCGCAACGCCGCGTTTTCTCCGTGGTTTCGCCGACGGCGCGCCCTCCGCCCCCTCGCCGCGCTTGACCTCGCCCGCCCGCCGGCTACGTTCCGGAACGCCAGACGAGGACCAGACCCCATGACCATCCCCCACGCCCGCGCCACCGTCGACGAGACGGAGATCGGCAATTTCGAGGCCATGGCCGCCGAGTGGTGGGATCCCAAGGGTCGTCTCCGGCCGCTGCACGAGATGAATCCGGTTCGCCTCTCCTGGCTGAAGCGCGAGATCTGCCGGCACTTCGGCCGCTCCGAGGACGACACCCGCGCCCTCGACGGCCTGACGGTCTGCGACGTCGGCTGCGGCGGCGGTCTCCTCACCATTCCGCTCGCCCGCCTCGGCGCGGTGGCGACCGGCGTCGACGCCGGCGCCGCCAATGTCGAGGCCGCCCGCGTCCAGGCCGAGAAGGACGGCGTCGACGTCGCCTGGCGCGCCGGCACCGCCGAGGAACTGGCCGCCGAGGGCGCCACCTTCGACGTCGTCGTCGCGATGGAGATCGTCGAGCACGTCTCCGACCTGCGGCTCTTTCTGGAGACGATCGCCCGCCTCGTCCGTCCCGGCGGCCTGCTGTTCCTGGCGACGCTCAACCGCACGCCCAAGAGCTTCGCCCTCGCCGTCGTCGGCGCCGAGTACATCATGCGCTGGCTGCCGCCGGGCACCCACACCTGGTCGAAGTTCGTCACCCCGCGCGAGCTCGAACGCGGCGTCGAGGCGACCGGGCTCGAGGTCCAGGCGGCCTGCGGCATGGTCTTCGACCCGCTGCGCTGGTCGTGGTCGCTGAAGAGCGGCGATCTCGACGTGAACTACCTGATGGTCGCCGAACGCCCCGACCGTACCTGACACGGACAGCGAGGTCGCCGATGAAGCCCGATCCCGCCGCGACCCTTCGCCGTTCGAACCGCTCGGGAAGCCCGGTCGCGACGACCGTCCCGCCCGTCGCGAGCCGCCTGCGCCTCGCCGCCGCGGCGATGCTCGTCGCCGGCCTCGGTGCCGCCGGCTGGCTGCGGCTCTTCGGCGATCTGGGTCAAGAAGCCTCGACCACCTTCGAGCGCACCCGCGTGCAGGAGATGCAGCTCGAACGCATGGGCGGCAAGTTCGCCGTCGAGGCGGCCCGCTTCACCCAGTGGTTCGACAGCCTGTGGAGCGGCGAGAAGCTGCCCGTGACGATCCTCGTCTGCGCGGTCGTGGGCAGCGCCTTCCTGTGGTGGATCGCCGGCCTCGCCGCGGTCGACGTCGGCGACGAGGAGGCCCGCGACCGTCGGCGGACGGGCGGCGATGCCGTCACCCCCGACGGCGACGGCCACCATGGCCATGACGGCGGCGACGGTGGAGACGGTGGAGACGGCGGCGGCGACTGACGCCGCCCGCACGCCCGCGCCGACCACGACCGCTTCCCGACACGATCCGAAGACGAGAAAGGGCGACGGTTTCCCGTCGCCCCGATCCCGTCGATCGACCGCCTGCGGCGATCACTCCTCCTCGTCGTCCCCGCCGCCGTCGTCGTCGCCGCCGTCATCGTCGTCGCCACCGTCGTCATCGTCGCCGGAGTCGTCGTCTTCGTCGTCACCGCCGTCGTCTTCTTCGGAGTCGTCGCCCTCGTCGTCGTCTTCGGAGTCGTCCTCGGCGTCGTCTTCGCCGTCCGAGTCGTCCTCGTCCTCTTCGGACTCGTCGCCCTCGTCGTCCTCGGCCTCACCGTCGTCTTCGGACTCGTCGTCGTCCGACTCGTCGCCGTCGTCCTCTGAGTCGTCCTCGTCGGCCTCGTCGTCGGATTCGTCATCCTCGGAGTCGTCTTCGGAGTCCTCCTCTTCGGAGTCCTCCTCGTCGTCCGATTCCTCGTCGTCCTCGGACTCCTCGTCGTCGTCACCGTCCTCGGACTCGTCGTCGCCTTCCTCGTCGGAATCGTCTTCGTCGTCCTCGGAGTCCTCGGAGTCCTCGTCATCCTCGTCGTCGGACTCGTCCTCTTCGGACTCCTCGTCGTCCGACTCCTCGTCCTCGGACGTCTCCTCCTCTTCCGAGGTCTCCTCCTCCGAGATCTCCTCCTCCTCGACCGTCTCCTCGGAGGACTCCTCGAGGCTCTCCTCGGTCGTCTCCTCGATCGTCGTTTCCTCGATCGTGGTCTCTTCGAGATAGGTCGTGACGTCGAAGGTCTCGAGCATGCTCCAGCGGCCTTCCGAGGCCCAGGAGACGTAGCTCGACCATTCCTCCGACACCGTGGTCTGGAAGGGCAGGATCGTGTCGGCGAAGAGATCGATGACGATGCTGGCGTAGTCCTCGATCCGGAAGGGCGAGATCGGGAAGTCGACGCCGCGACCGTCGTTGGTCACAGGATCGAGCGTGTCCGACCACACCTCGCGCGGCGGCGGCAGCGGCACGCGCGGCACGAAGACCCAGCTGTCGCCGAAGTTGAACTTCGGGTTCATCAGGTAGTCGTAGGGCATGTAGCAATAGCCCTTGTCGCCCCACTCCCCACCCCACGAATTGCGCACGATGAAGACCCGTTCGGCCTCGTTGTAGCCGACCGCGCACATGGCGTGACCGCCGTGCGAGGCGCGGCCGACATCCTCGGGCGAGGGCATCGGCACGACGCCGCCGCGCTTGGAGGCCTCGTCGAACGACTTGAACAGCGCCACGCCGAAGACGATCGGCCGGCCTTCCGCCAGCGCCTGCTTCCAGGCGTCGAGCTCGAGCGGCACCTTGGCCATGTCCTGGACGCGATTGCCGTAGCCCTCGCGATAGGCCTCCTGGCCCGGCTTCTTCAGGATCAGCCGCTTGTCGAAGGGCCAGGCCTTCTCCGGGCAGGCACCGAACTTGGAGAGGCTCTCCATCGCCAGCTGGATGACCGCACCCTCGTCCTTGTCCTGATCGCCGCCGCGCCAGCGGGCGTTGTAGTAGACGAACAGCCGCGACACGTCGGTCTGCTGCCGCGTCGCCCGCTTGACCCAGTACTCCCAGGCGCCCGCGACCGCGTTGGCGACGCAGGAATTGGTCTGGCCCTGGTCCTCGACCGGCGTCATCAACGAGCGCAGGTCGACCCGGTTCGGCAGCTTGGCGTATTTGATCGAGATGCCGGGCGCATATTCCGGCGCCTCGGCGCGCGCCGCCATCGCCCGATAGCCCGACGACCGTCCCTCGACGACGCTCGACCCGGCACCGGAAGCCGAGGACGCGAGCGGCGCGGGCTTCGCGTCGGCGGCATCGTCGGCATCGGCGTGCACGCCGAGGTGCTGACCGACCCGACCCTGCGCCTGGTGATGGACAGCGTGCTGTCGACGCTGATGAACGTCGTCGGCTCGGTCAAGGCCATCTACAAATACACCCGCGATCTCGAGTACTACGCCACCCGCGACCCGCTGACCGAGTTGTTCAACCAGCGCGTGTTCTGGGAGCTGCTGACCTACGAGCGCCTGCGCGCGCAGCGCCACGGCTACCCCTTCGCCCTGCTGCTGGTCGACGTCGACAACTTCAAGCTGATCAACGACGGCTACGGCCACGGCTTCGGCGACAGCTTTTTGCAGGAATTCACCCGCGCCATGCGCGGGGCGCTGCGCGTCGGCGACATCTTCGCCCGCTACGGCGGCGACGAGTTCGCCATCATCCTGCCCGAGACCGATCTGGAACAGGCCCGCGCCGTCGCCCAGCGCATGCTCGACGCCGCCGACGCGATGGATGTCGAAGCGCCCGACGGCAGCCGCATCCGCGGCGCCGCCTCGATCGGCATCGGCGTCTTTCCCGATCACGCCGACGAGATCCGCGACCTTTTCCTCTTCGCCGACAACATGATGTACAAGGCCAAGGAAGAGGGAAAAAACCGCATCGGCGTGCCCACGGCGGAGGACGTCGTCACCGTCTTCCAGGGCATCACGCAAAAGAGCGTGCTGATCCTCAAGGCGCTGGAAGAACAGCGCGTGGTGCCCTTCTTCCAGCCCATCGTGGACGTGCGCACGCACGAGGTGGCGGCCTACGAAGTGCTCAGCCGCATCGAGCTCGACGGCCGCATCGTCGGCGCCGGCGAGTTCGTCGAGATCGCCGAGAAGATCGGCGTGATCCATCGCCTGGACATGCTGGTGATGGAGCGTGCGCTGGAGGAAATCGCCAGCCAGGAGCACCAGGGCAAGGTCTTCCTCAATCTCTCGCCGCGCGCGCTGGTGCTCTCCGAATTCGGCCGGGCGATGACCTCGATCGTCGCCAACAGCGGCATTCCGCCCGAGCGCATCGTCTTCGAGATCACCGAGTCCTACAACAGCCACAGCCTCGAGCAGATGGAATTCTTCTCCCGGCGCCTGCGGGCCCTGGGCCTGCGCATCGCCGTGGACGACCTGGGCTCGGGGATCGCCTCCCTGGCGCACATGAGCCGCCTGTCCCCGGACTTCTTCAAGGTGGACCGCAGCCTGGTGCAGGACGTCCACCGGCGCCCCTACCAGGCCGCCCTCCTCAACGCCCTGGCCGTCTTCGCCGAGCGCATGCGCGTGGGCTACATCGTCGAGGGGATCGAGACCACGCAGGAACTCCAGACCATCATCGACGCGGACGTGCCCTGGGGCCAGGGCTTCATCTTCGGCGAACCCGAGCCGCTGGTATTCCCGGGCGCGTACTAGCCTTTACCGCAGCTTGAGCGAACTGAGTGCCAGCATGGAGCACACGATCGCTGTGATCCAAAGGCGGATCACCACCTTCGTCTCCTTGAGCCCTCCCAGTTCCAGATGGTGATGGAACGGCGCCATGCGGAAGACCCGCTTGCCGCCCCGGAGCTTGAAGCTCCCCACCTGGAGGATCACGCTCACCGCCTCCATCACGAAGAGGCCGCCGGCGATCACCAGCAGCAGTTCCTGCTTGATGCAGATGGCCACCGTCCCCAGGGCGCCGCCCAGGGCCAGGGACCCCGTGTCGCCCATGAAGACCTCGGCCGGATGCGCGTTGAACCAGAGGAAGCCCAGGGAGGCCCCCGCCATGGCCCCCAGGAACACGGCCAGCTCGCCGCCGCCCGGGACATGGGGGACCATGAGGTAGGAGGCGATCTTGGCGTGGCCCGCCACGTAGCACAGGATGGCGAAGGTGGTGGCGACGATGAGGGTGCCGCCGATGGCCAGGCCGTCAAGGCCGTCCGTGAGGTTCACGGCGTTGCTGGTCCCGACCACCACGAGCCAGATCCAGGGCACCAGGAAGATGCCCACGTCGGGACGGAACTTCTTGAAGAACGGCACGGACAGCTGGCTGGTCTGGCTTCCCCGCAGGTTGAAGTGGAGGATGAGCCAGGAGACCAGGAGCGTGATCGCCGTGAGCAGCAGCATCTTCTGCCAGCTGCGGAGGCCCAGGTTCTGCTTGCGCAGCAGCTTCTTGGCGTCGTCGAAGGCGCCCACCGCGCAGAAGCCCACCAGGGACACCAGGGCCACCCAGATGACGCCGCTGCGCAGCTCGCACCAGAGGACGGTGGAGACGAGGATGGAACCCACGATGAGCAGGCCGCCCATGGTGGGGGTGCCGGCCTTGGCCTGGTGGTTCTCGGGGCTGTCCACGAGGATGTGCTGGCCCATCTTCAGCCGGGTGAGGGTGCGGATCACCAGGGGCCCCAGGAGGATGGAGAGCACCATCGCCGTGGCCGCGGCCATGGCGGCCCGGAACGTGATGTACCGGAAGACGGAGATGCCGGGGATGGCGTCGCGGAAGGGGAAGAGGAGCCAGGGGATCATGATTTTCCAGGTGGGAGGTTGTCGGAAAGGTTGGAGAGGAGCCATTCGACGGCGCGCTCGGAACGCCAGAAACGGCTGCCCTTGACCAGGATGCGGGAACCTTCGGCCAGGGAGGACAGGCCGGAGCCGTCGTCCCGCATGGCCTCGAAATCGGGATAGGCCCGGGCGCCGGGCCCGAAGCCCTCCGCAACGGCGGCGGCGTGATCGCCGTACACCAGTACGCGGTCGAAGCCCAGGGCCCGGAGTCCGGCGCCCGTCTCCCGGTGGACGGCGGCCGCGCCGGCCCCCAGTTCCCGCATGCAGCCCAGGACCGCCACGGCGTCCCCGCCCCGCAGGGAGAGGAGGGCCTCGCCGCAGGCCAGGATGGATTCCTTGATGGCGTTGTAGCTCTCGTCCAGCAGCCACCCGCCGGCGCGCAGGGCGTGGAGCCTGCCCCGCCCGGGACCCGCGTCCACGGTGGCCATGCCCGCGGCGACGGCCTCGGGATCATGGCCGGCCAGGATGGCCAGGGAGCCCGCCAGGGCCGCGTTGCGCACATGGTGGGCACCCCGCAGGCGCAGCCGCACGGGGACTTGCCCGCCGGGATGGCGCAGCACGAAGCTTTCCCCCTCGAGTCCCAGGGAGGTCTCCTCCTCCCAGCCGAAGGCGCAGCCGTCGCCCACCGGCACGGCCTCGGCCCGGGCCCAGGGCTGGATGGCCACCCAGTGGCACCAGGAATCGGAAGCCAGATGCACCCACTTGCCGCCGGGCCGGAGCCCCGCGACCAGTTCGCCCTTGGCCCGGGCGATGCCCTCCTGGCCTTCGACAAAGTTCTCCATGTGGACTTGGCCGATGTTGGTGATCAGCCCCAGGTCGGGCGGGGCGATCTCCGTGAGCCGGCGGATCTCGCCGGGGGTGCTCATGCCCATCTCCAGGACCACCGCGTCCAGGCCGGACGGGAGGGTCGCCAGGGCCTCGGGCAGCCCCAGGGTGTTGTTGCGGTTGCCGGGGGTCTTCCAGGCGCCGGTGGCGGCCGCCAGGAGTTCCTTGGTGCTGGTCTTGCCCACGGAACCGGTGACGGCGAAGACGTGACGGGGCCGGACGGCCTCGAGGCGGGCCTGGCCCCAGCGCTGCAGGGCGGCGAGGGTGTCGGTCACGAGAAGCTGGGGCACGTCCAGGGGCAGCTCGTGGTCGCCCATGACCGCCGCGGCGCCGGAGGCCACGGCCTGGGCGGCGAAGTCATGACCGTCCCGGTCGCCCCGGATGGCCACGAAGCAGTTGCCGGGCCGGATGGTGCGGGTGTCCATGGAGAGAGCGTCGGGGGCGACCGCGCCGTCGCCTTCGAGGCGTCCGCCCACGGCCTCGCAGGCCTCCCGCAGGGACCAGAGGCCGCTCATTCCGCCACCGCCCAGGGCCGGGGCACGGTCTGGCCCCGCAGCACGGCCTCCACCGCGGCGCGGTCGCTGTAGGGGTGCTTGATGCCTTTCACGTCCTGGTAGGGCTCGTGGCCCTTGCCGGCCAGGAGCAGGAGATCGCCGGGACGGCAGGCCCCCAGAGCCTGGGCCACGGCCAGGGCGCGGTCCTCCACCCGGTGGTACCGTCCGGGATCGCCCAGGATCTCGGCCGGGATGCCCTCGGCCGCGTCATCCAGGATGCGGGCGGGGTCCTCGTTGCGGGTGTTGTCGGAGGTGTGCCAGAGGACGTCGGCGATGCCCGCCACGGCACGGGCCATGATGGGACGCTTGGTGCGGTCGCGGTCGCCGCCGCAGCCGAAGAGGACGTGGAGGCGCCCGCCGGCGGGCAGCAGGCGCTTGCCCTCGGCCATGAGCTTCTCCAGGGCGTCGGGGGTGTGGGCGTAGTCCACCATGACGCCGAAGGGCTGGCCGCAGTCCACCCGGTCCAGGCGCCCGGGGGCGCCGGTGAGGCCGGCCACGGCGGGCAGCAGGGCTTCCAGG
>DBMN01000285.1:0-8530 GCA_002298965.1 Rhizobiales bacterium UBA697
AAGACCACGACGCCGCGCGGCGCCAAGCCGGCGGCGCGCACGGCCGCCTCGGCGCGCTCGCGGGTGCCTTCGTCGATCGGATCGTCGCGCCGCTCGCTCATGGCATCAGCGCAGGACATAGGTGGTGACGAGATGGACGAGGAGGCCGATCGCCACGACGAGCGCCAGAGCGCGGCCGATACGCCTGCCCCAGACCTCGACGGCGTCGTCGGCCGCGGCATCGGAGCCGGCGAAATGACCGCCGACCTTCTCGGCGGTCTCGCGCAGCACCCGCGCGGCGCCGGACGTGCCGATCACCTCGCCGTCGCGCGTCACGCCGGCCAGCGCCGCCTCGGCCTCGCGCCGCCGTTCCGCTTCGATCTCATCGCGTCGGTTCATCGCGCCCTCCGAGAGGGCGAGAATGGGGATCGCGCGCGTCTTCCGCAAGGGCGCGATCGGTCTTCAGCGTGCCTGTGCCTTGGCGTGGGCGACGAGATCGGCGATGTCGCCGCGGCCGAGCTGGAAGTCGGGCATGCGCCCATGCACCGTGCCGGGCATCGCCAGATAGTCGGCGAGCACGTCCGGCGTCATCCGTCCGGAGGCACCGAGCGCCGCGAAACTCGGCGCATCGGCCGAAGCCGTCGTCTGGTCGGACGCCACCACGTGACAGGCCGCGCACCAGCGCTTGGCCAGTACCGCGCCGCGCTCCGGCGAACCGTCGGCGAGCGCGGATGCGGCGAGGAGGAGGAGCGTCGCGCCTGCGAGAAGAAGGGTCGAACCGCCGTGGGCCATGATGTCCTCCCGCCGTTGCCGTCCCTGGATCGAATCTAGGCGCGCCGCGGTCGATCCACCAGCGCGGGGTTCTGCGCATCCGCCGCTACCGCGGGAAGCCCGGAATCCGCGACAGCACCGCCGCCAACGGATCGGCGATCCAGGCGCGCGTCAGGAAGTCGTCGTGGACGACGTTGGCCGGCGTCGCCAAGAACCGCACCTCGCCCGCCGAGAACGCCTTCGGCAACCCGTCCGCCACGGCCACGCCGCGCGCCGTCAGCAGCCCCCGCAACGTCGTGTTCGCCGCCCGCGTCGAGGGCGAATGGGCGGAGAAGAAGAAGGCGCGTCCCCGCCGGCCGATCCAGTCGGCGAACCGCCCTTCCTCGGCATAGATCCCGTCGAGCAGGATCACCCCGGCGATGCGCTCGCCCGCCCCGCCGCGCTCGAGCGCGAAGGCGGTCGGCAGATAACCGCCGGAATAGGCGACGACGAAGACCGGCGCCCGCCCGAGCGCCGCCTCGAGCCCCGGTCGGCCCAGCACCGCTCCCGCCTTCGTCGCCGCCTCGGCGAGGAAGCGCGCGAAGTGGCCGCGCGTCCAGAACCGCCCGGCGCTGCTGTCGAGCGCGTCGACCGCCATCTGCGGCGCGACGAGAACGGCGTTCAGCCCCGAGGCCGCGAGCTGGCGCACCACGCCCTGACGCGCGATCACGTCCCGGTCGAGGCGCGCCCGGTTGCCGTGGAAGAACACGACGAGAGCGAGCGGCCGTGCCGGATCGAGGCCGGCGGGGGCGGCGATCAGCACGTCGCGCGCGGCATAGGTCGGGTCTTCGAAATAGACCCCGCCGCGCGGCGAGGTGTGCCCGCGCCGACCGTCGCGGACGACGTCGAGGAACGGCCCGCCGCGATCGGGGATCTCGCCGTCGTAAGGAAAGGCCGAGGTCTCGAAGGGCACGATCGCCGTCGTCGCCCGTCCCTCGGCGCGTGCCGATCCGCCCGCCGTGAGGAGCGTCGCCGCCGCCCCGACGAGGAGCCGGCGGCGGTCGGGCGAGAAGGGTTGCGAGGCATCGACCATGACCGCCTCCGAGGATTGCCTCAGCCGTGGGCCCCGACCATTCGACGGGATGCCGCATCGTCGCTCGCGACCGGCCTCAGCACCGCGAAGAAGGCCGGCACCGCGACGAGATAGGCCGCGCCGGCGATGAACAGCACCGCACCGAGGCCGAAGCTCGTCGCCACGATCGGCACGATCGCCGCGCCGATCACCGAGAAGCAGCCGTTGATGCCCCAGGCCCACAGGAACATCGGCTCCTTGCCGAGGCGGGCGAGCCAGCCCATCGCCGTCGCCATGGGGAAGCCCATCAGGAAGGCCGGCGGGAAGATCAGCACGAAGGAGAAGACCAGCCGCGCCGCATAGGACCAGCCGCCGATCAGATCGAGGACGCGGTCGAGCGCGATGCCGTAGACGATCAGGATCGCCCCGATCGCCGCCAGGATCGGCGGCAGCATCCACCGCGCCCGCGCCTGGATCCGTTCGGAGACGAGGCTGCCGAGGCCGGAGAAGACCAGCATGCCGGTGATCAGCACCGAGGCCGAGACGGTGGCATTGGACAGCGCCAGCACGAAATTGGCGATCAGCCCGACCTCGACCGTGATGTAGCCGAGCCCGAGACAGGCGAAGAACAGGATGGTCAGCCCCTTGCCGGGATAGGCCGAGAAGATCGTCCGCCAGCCGAAGACGACGGGAAAGGCGACCAGCACCGCCGCCGCGACGCAGGCGACCGCCAGCGTCGCCCACAAGAGCAGATAGCCCCACTCGTCCTGCAGGATCTCCAGCCGGTCGGTGACGCGGCCGAGATCGGCCGGCTTCACGTAGGCTGCGAAATAGGCCCGGTCGTTGGTCAGCGGACGGGCATCGAACACCCAGTCGCGGGCGATCTCGTCCCAGCCGCCGTGGAGCAACGCGTTCCAGGCGAAGCGCGCCAGCCGCGTCGACGGCATGGCGCCCGCCCCGTCCTCCGGACCCGCCTCCGGTCCGCCGGCCGCATCGGCGCCGGGCGGGGCGTCGGCCGCCGGCTTGCCGTCGCCGAAGATCTGGGCGCGGTAGTCGGAAAGGAGCTTCGGCAGCTCGGCCGTATCGACGGCGAGATCGGGCGCCGCCACCTCGTCGAAGGACATGGCCTTGGAATGCGCCCGGAGCTTCGCGACGTCGGCGGGCGAGAAGCCGCCGCGCCGCCACAGCACCGTGGTGGTCGAGAGATAGGTCGAGACCGCGTAGAAGCTCGTCGCCCGGCTCGCCGGCTCGACGTCGCCCGCCGCCAGCGCCAGCGTGGCGTAGAGCTTGAGGACCGACTTCGGCGGCTCCTCCTTGTTCCACAGCGTGACGGAGAAGATGCCGCCCGGCTCCAGCGCCCGCATCGCCGCGGCGAAGGCTTCGCGGGTGTAGGAGAACTTCTCGACGATCGAGAAGCCGCCGGGGCTGGAGAGACCGGCGCTGTCGGCGAGGCTGAGGTCGATCACGTCGAAGCGGCGGTCGGTATGGCCGAGGAACAGCCGCCCCTCGCGGTCGATCACCTCGACGCGCGGATCGCGCAGCACGTCGCCGGTGAAGGTCCGCAGTACCGGATCGTTGAGGAAGGCGTCGAGAATGGTCGGATTGCCCTCCGCCACCGTCACCGTCGACGAGCCCGAGGCCAACGCCACCGCCGTCGAGATGCCGCCGCCGAACTGGGTGACGAAGGTCTTCGGCCGTTCGGCGAGCAGATAGGGATAGACCATCGGCAGATAGCGGAAATAGGCGGTCTGCTTCTCCGGCAGCCGGCCGATCACCCCGCTCGGCCCCTCGCCGTCGACATAGAGGCCGAGATAGGCGTTGGCCGGCATCTCCGGCAGGTTGAAGGCGGCATTGTCCGAGAGGCCGGGCGCGAAGTGCAGGTACGAGCTCGCGTAGACCTCGATCCGGCCGAAGGGCGAGTTGCGCTCGAGCACCCGTTTGGCGTCCGGGAACTTGCGGGCATAGGCGACGCCCTTGTAGTCCGAGGTCGCGAGCTTGGTCAGCCCCGCCGTCTGCGGCAGCACGTGATGCCCCACCGTCGCGACGATCGCCAGCGCGAGCAGCGCACCCGCCTCGCGCCTGAGCCCGAGCACGAGGAACCACGCGAGCGACCCCGCCGCCCACAGGACGAGCGGCACCGTGACGAGATCTTCCGGCGGGAAGACCCACATCGCGGCGAGGAAGACGAGACCGCAGAGACCGGAGCCGGCGAGATCGGCGAAGTAGAAGCGGTTGAACGACGTCCGCGCCTGCTGGAACACCACGCCGAGGAAGGCGGCACCGGCCAGGAACGGCAGCAGATAGAGCCCGAAGTTGGCGGCGAGCCGCCACTTCTGCATCGGGTCCGAGAGCATGAAGATGGCGTTGAACGGCACCTGCTGCGCCGCGAGGTTCGAGGCGACCGTCAGCGGTCCGAAGGCCAGCAGCGCGGCGGTCGACACACCACGCCAGTGCCGGTCGAACCAGCCGGTCGCCACGCTCATCACCGCGCTGGTCAGGCCGAAGCCGAGCATGGCGAGCGACACGACGAAGGAGCCGAAATGCGCCCAGCTCCCTACCGAGAAGATGCGCATGATGCCGATCTGCAGCGCGATCACCGCGCCCGCGACGAGGCCGACCGCGAGATAGAGGCTCCAGTGTCGGCGCTCGTCGAAGCTCGTCATTTGTTGTGCGTGCCCTGGATGGCCTCGCCCTCGAGCTTGGTGAAGGGCACGAAGGGCACGATCTTGCCGTTGTAGATGTCGGAGCGCTGCACCGTGACCGTGCCGTCGGCGGCGACCTCCTTGGTCACCTTCAGCACGCGCTGGGCGCCCGGCGGGCCGACCGGAATGACCATGATGCCGCCCGGCTTCAGCTGCTGGAGGAGCGGCGGGGGAATGTGGTCGATGCCGCAGGTCACGACGATCTTGTCGAAGGGCCCTTCCTCCTCCCAGCCGTAGTAGCCGTCGGCGTTCTTCGACTTGATGGCGGCGAACTCGGAATAGCCGCGCGCGATCAGCTTGTCGTAGATCGAGCGGGTGCGCTCGGCGAGCGGCTTGATGATCTCGATCGAGAAGACCTTGTCGGTCAGATTGGCGAGATAGGCCGACTGGTAGCCCGAGCCGGTGCCGATCTCGAGCACCTTCTCGCCCATCTTCGGATCGATCGTCGAGGTCATGCGCCCGACCAGGAACGGGCCGGAGATGGTGACGCCCCAGCCGATGTCGAGGAAGGCGTGCTCGTAGGCGCGCGCGAGATTGGCCGCCAGCACGAACTCCTCGCGCGGCGTCATCAGGAACGCGCGCTTGTTGCGGGCCTCCCAGAGATCCCTGTTGGCGACCATGGTCTGGAAGCGCTGGAAGCGCTCGGCGAGATACTTCGGATCCTCGCCGCGATTGGCGACCATCCACTGGACGAAGCTCTTCTCGTCGCCGATCGGCGGCGTCGCGTTCCAGTCGTAGGGCTTGGGCACGTCGGCCCGGGCGAAAGACGGCAACGAGGCGGTCGCGGCGAAGGCCGCGGCACCGGCGAGCAACGAACGACGATCCATCCGATCCCCTCCCGAACGGCGAATCGTGCGCAGCACCGCACGATCACGAGACGTTCGTCAGGATGTTGACGGGTTCGAAAACCGTCAATCGGCCGATGACCCTGCGGTAACGAGTTCGCGCGTCTGTTGTGTCCTTGCATCACGACTCGCCGGCGCCGCCGGCCTTGGCGTCGCGGCCCCGCGCGGTGTAGCCTCGCTCGAGATCGATCCGAGACCCCGATGCGCCTCACCGCCTACACCAACTACGCGCTCCGCACCCTGATGTTCGCCGCCCTCGAGGCGCCGAACCTGGTGCGCGTGCAGGACGTCGCCGAGGCCCACGGCATCTCGCGCACCCATCTGGTGAAGTGCGTCCACCAGCTCGGACAGTGGGGTTATCTCGTCAACGTCCGCGGCCGCGGCGGCGGTTTCCGCCTCGCCCGACCGGCGGAGGCGATCACCATCGGCGAGATCGTCCGACGCACCGAGGAGGGCTTCGACCTGGTCGAATGCTTCTCGCCCGAGACCGCCTCCTGCCCGCTGGTCGGCCGTTGCCGCCTGTCGACGGCGCTGGAGAAGGCGCGCGACGTCTTCCTCGAGGAACTCGACGGCGTCACCATCGCCGACATCACGACGAACGGCGGCGAGGTCCTGTCGATCCTCGATCTCGACGGCGGCGGACCGATGGCGAGCGAATGCGACGCCCTGCGCGCGGCGGCCGATGTGGTCGAACGGCTCTCGTGAGCCTCACGCCTCGGCGGCGATGTCGGCGACGCTCCAGCCCTTCAGCTCCGCCTTGAAGGCGTCGTAGGCGCGCTCGCAGGCCTTGCGCAGCCGGCAGGCGGCGACGATGCGGCACTGTTCCTCCTGCCGCAGCCGGCAGGGGAAGAGGTTCTCCTCGCCCTCGAACAGTTCGACGATCTCCATCACGTCGATCGCCTCGGCCGGCCGCGCCAGACGATAGCCGCCGCCGTTGCCGCGGCGCCCGCGGATGTAACCGGCGCGCATCAGCTCGTGACAGGACTTCACCACCAGCGATTCCGTCAGCCCCAGATCGCGCGACATTTCCGGCATGGTCACCGGGCGCCCCTGGTTCTTCTGGCAGATCATCAGGATGCGCAGCGCGCCGTTGGTCGAGGGGTTGAGATGCATGCGTCGTCCCGTGGCCTGTCGCGAAAATTGCCGTCGACATGGGTCTGCACCCTAACCCGGATCACGGGCGGCGAGATCCGCAGTGATACGCAAAGTTCGATTTCCTGCGTCACTTTGGCCACGCCGCGCATCGATAGGGCCCGACACGCGCCTCGGGGCGGCTTTCCGCGCGCATCTTTCCTTGACGGCGCCGGCGTTCGCCCTATGGATCGCCCGATGACGCAGACAGCTCCCCTCTTCGCCCACCGCAAGCACTGGGCCCATCGTTTCGGCACCGCGCCCTTCCTGCCGATGTCGCGCGCCGAGATGGACGCGCTCGGCTGGGACGCCTGCGACGTGATCCTGGTGACGGGCGACGCCTATGTCGACCATCCGAGCTTCGGCATGGCGGTGGTCGGCCGCGTGCTGGAGCGTCAGGGCTTCCGCGTCGGCATCATCGCCCAGCCCGACTGGACGAGCGCCGAACCCTTCCGCGCGCTCGGCAAGCCGACGATGTTCTTCGGCATCACCGGCGGCAACATGGACTCGATGGTCAACCGCTACACCTCCGACAAGCGGCTGCGCCACGACGACGCCTACACGCCCAACGGCGAGGGCGGCAAGCGCCCGGACCGCGCCGTCATCGTCTATTCGCAGCGGGTGCGCGAGGCCTACAAGGACGTGCCGATCGTGCTCGGCGGCATCGAGGCGAGCCTGCGCCGCATCGCGCACTACGACTACTGGTCCGACAAGGTCCGCCGCTCGATCCTGGTCGACGCCAAGGCCGACATCCTGCTCTACGGCAATGCCGAACGCGCCCTCATCGACGTCGCCCACCGCATCGCCAAGGGCGAGGACCCGTCGAGTTTCGACGACGTCCGCGGCGTCGCCCTGATCAAGCCGGCGGTGCCCGAGGGCTGGACCGTCGTCCCCGCCGACGATCTCGACAGCGCCGACGACGGCGCCCGCAAGTCGGGGCCCGCGTCGGTGGTGCGGCTCCCCGCCTTCGAACAGGTGGCGACCGATCGCGAGGCCTATGCGCGGGCCTCCCGCGTGCTCCATCGTGAATCGAACCCCGGCAACGCCCGGCCGCTGGTGCAGCGTCACGGCGACCGCGAACTGTGGCTGACGCCGCCGCCGGTGCCGCTCGAGACGCCGGAGATGGACGCGGTCTACGAACTGCCCTACGCCCGGGCGCCGCATCCTTCCTATGGCGACGCCAAGATCCCCGCCTGGGAGATGATCCGCTTCTCGGTCACCATCATGCGCGGCTGTTTCGGCGGCTGTTCCTTCTGCTCGATCACCGAGCACGAGGGGCGGGTGATCCAGTCGCGGTCGGAGAAGTCGATCGTCGAGGAGATCGGCAAGGTCCGCGACAAGACCGAAGGCTTCACCGGCATCATCTCCGACATCGGCGGCCCGACCGCCAACATGTGGCGCATGGCCTGCAAGGACAAGGAGACGGAAGCGCTGTGCCGCAAGCCGTCCTGCGTCTTCCCCGACGTCTGCCAGAACCTGAACACCAGCCACGACGACCTGATCAAGCTCTACCGCAAGGCGCGCGAAGTGCCGGGCGTGAAGAAGGTCTTCGTCGCCTCGGGCGTGCGCTACGACCTGGCGGTGAAGTCGCCGGCCTACATCAAGGAACTCGTCACCCACCACGTCGGCGGCTATCTGAAGATCGCGCCCGAGCACACCGAGGAGGGCCCGCTCTCCAAGATGATGAAGCCGGGCATCGGCACCTACGACCGTTTCAAGCAGCTGTTCGACGCGGCGGTGCAGGCGGCGGGGAAGAAGTACTTCCTCATCCCCTACTTCATCGCCGCCCATCCCGGCACCACCGACGAGGACATGATGAACCTCGCGCTGTGGCTGAAGAAGAACGGCTATCGCGCCGATCAGGTCCAGACCTATCTGCCCTCGCCGATGGCGCTGTCGACGGCGATGTACCACACCGGCGTCAACCCGCTGAAGGGCGTGCGCCACGGCGGCTCGGAAGAGGTCGACACGGTGAAGGGCCTGCGCCAGCGCCGTCTGCACAAGGCCTTCCTGCGCTACCACGACGCCGAGAACTGGCCGCTGCTGCGCGA
>DBMN01000285.1:8596-8727 GCA_002298965.1 Rhizobiales bacterium UBA697
AGCAGGTGTTCCTGACCAAGGGCGGCGACAAGGCCGTGCTCGGCCGCAGCGGGGGTGAGGCAGCGGGCAAGCGTCCCGCGGCGCCGGCGCGTCCGGGGGCACCGTCGCGTCCCGGTCAGCCGTCGCGGCCC
>DBMN01000312.1 GCA_002298965.1 Rhizobiales bacterium UBA697
GATGCCGTCGCCCGCCGCCCCGGCGCCGATGGCGGCCCCGACGCCGCTGCCGGCCGAGGTCACGGGCGGGGCCTCGGGTCTGTGCGAACATGCCGACGCCAATTGCCCGGCGCTCGGCGGGCGTCCGAGCGAGCGCGACCGGCTGGTCGACGCGATGGAGCGTTCCGGCTGGGTGCAGGCCAAGGCCGCCCGCATCCTCGGCCTGACGCCGCGCCAGATCGGCTACGCCCTGAAGAAGCACAACATCGAGCTCAAGCGGTTCTGACCACGCCGCTGGAGAGTGGGAAGCGCATCGCAGTTCCTCCTGCAAAGACCCACTGACGGCCCGGAGCGATCCGGGCCGTTCTTTCATGGGACGGGCGTCGGGAGCTGTGGAGCTGCGGCCGGGGTGCGCGATGCTTCGAGACGCGGACCTGCGGTCCGCTCCTCAACATGAGGCGTCTGTTTTCATCGTCGATACAAAACCATGCGCCTCATGCTGAGGAGCGCCGCAGGCGCGTCTCGAAGCATCGCGCACCGTTTCTCGGCGCTGCCGGACCGATCCGACGGTGCGCCCCGTCACACCCGCCGCGCCACGGCGTGGAAGAAGCTGCCGGTGACGTTCCCCCGTCGGCTGCCGGTCGGCGTCGGCTCGTTGCCGTAGGCGTCGCCGGCGAGCGCGAAGGGCCGGTCGTCGCCGCGGGTCACGACGCTCGCGTAATGGAACTCGTGGCCGGCGAGGTGCGATCCGGCGGGGCCGAGCGGGCCGTCGGCGAGAAGCTCGATCTGGCGATAGCCGAGCTGCATCTTGCGCTCGGCGAAGCTGGTCTCGACGCCGAGCAGGCCGGTCATCGGGTGGACAACCCCGTCGGCGTCGGTCAGCGAGCGGCCGAGCACCATGTAGCCGCCGCACTCGCCGTGGACCGGCCGCGTCTCGGCGAAACGGGCGAGGCCGGCCTTGAAGCCCTCGGCCGCCGCGAGCCGGCCGGCGAGGAGCTCCGGGTAGCCGCCCGGCAGCCAGCAGACGTCGGCGGTCGCGTCCGGTGCCTCGTCGGCGAGCGGCGAGAAGAAGGCGATCTCGGCGCCCGCCGCCCGCCAGCCCTCCGCCAGATGCGGATAGAGGAAGGTGAAGGCGGCATCGCGCGCCACGGCGATGCGCCCGCCCGGCGGCGGGATCGCCGCGGTGGCATCCTCGGCGATCGGCGTCATCGGGCGCGCCGCGGCGAGGAGGCGGTCGAGGTCGACATGGGCTCCGACGAGATCGGCCATGCGATCGAGCAACGCCTCGAGATGGGCGATCTCGCCGGCCTGGACGAGGCCGAGATGGCGCTCCGGCAGCACGACGTCGGGCGTGCGCGGGACGGCGCCGAAGACGTCGACGCCGAGGGCGCGGATCGCGTCGGTCACCAGCCGGGTGTGGCGCTCCGAGCCGACCCGGTTCAGCACCACGCCGGCGAGCGCGAGGTCGGGCGCATAGGCGCGGACGCCGGCGACGATCGCCGCCGCCGACTGCGACTGACCGGAGACGTCGAGCACAAGCAGCACCGGCAGGCCGAGCGCGCGGGCGACGTCGGCGGAGGCGCCGGAGCGGCCGGGTTCCGCCGGCACGCCGTCGAAGAGGCCCATCAGCGCCTCGGCGACGACGACGTCGGCGCCCTGCGCGGTGCGTGCCGCCAGCGCGCCCATCAGGCCGGGCGTCATCGCCCAGCCGTCGAGATTGAGGCTCGGCCGGCCGGTCGCGACCGCGTGGAAGGCGGGGTCGATGTAGTCCGGCCCGCACTTCGCTCCCGAGACCGCCAATCCGCGGCGGGCCAGCGCGCGCAGCAGGCCGAGCGTCACCGTCGTCTTGCCCGAGCCGGAGCGCAGCGCCGCGACCATCAGGCCGCGTGGGCGGGCGGGTTCCGTCATCGCGGCGCCTCGAGGTGGCCGTCGCCGTAGCCGAGGATGGCGCGCAGCGGCACGATCGAGCCGAGCACGGTGATGGTCGGCGCCTCGATCTTCGCCGCGGCGACGTCGTCGAGACAGCGACCGAGCGTCGTCACCAGGACGCGCTGCTCCGGCGTCGTCGCCTTGTTGACGAAGGCGACCGGCGTGTCGGCGGCCATGCCGGCCTTGGCGAGCTCGCCGACGATCGCCGGCAGATTGTTCATCGCCATGTAGAGCACCAGCGGCACGCCGGTGCGCACGAAGGCGGCCCAGTCGATCGCCTCGGGGCCCTGCACGGCGTAGTGCCCGGTCATCAGCACGATCGCCTGGTTGGTGTCGCGCGTCGTCGCCGGGATGCCCGCCGCGGTCAGGCCGCCGAGGCCGGAGGTGATGCCGGGGACGACGTGGAAGGGCACGCCGGCGGCGTGAAGCGCGCGCGCCTCCTCGCCGCCGCGGCCGAAGACGAAGGGATCGCCGCCCTTCAGCCGCAGGACGCGGTTGCCCTCGCGGGCGAGTTCGATCAGCCGCTCGGTGATGTCGCCCTGCTTGGCCGACGGTTTGCCGCCGCGTTTGCCGGCGAATTCGCGCGTCGCGCCGGGGTGGGCGAGGTCGAGGATCTCGGGGGCGACGAGGGCGTCGTAGACGATGACGTCGGCGGTCGCCAACGCGTGGATGGCGCGGGCAGTGAGAAGGCCCGGATCGCCGGGGCCGGCGCCGACGAGCCAGACGGAGCCGGGCGCGAAGTCCGGCATGTGGCGGGCGAGGGGGCCGAGATCGACCTGAGGCATCGTCGCGTGTTCCATGTCTCGTCGGGCCGCGAATAGCGATGGATCGCGGCGATGGCCCATGAGATACCAACTCTCGCCATGAATGACGACGCCGCTTCGCCGAAAAACGAACATTCGCCCGACCTGCGCAGGGGATGGACGACGGGCACCTGCGCCACGGCGGCGACGACCGCCGCGGCGAGCGCGCTTCTGACCGGCGCCTTCCCCGATCCGGTCGTGGTGCGGCTGCCGGGCGGGCAGGAGCCGGCGTTTGCGCTGGCGACGAACCGGATCGACGGAGATGTCGCCGAAGCGGGCGTCGTCAAGGATGCCGGCGACGATCCAGACGTCACCCACGGTGCGCTGGTCATCGCCCGCGTCGCGCGCGGCGAACCGGGCAGCGGCATCGTCTTCCGTGCAGGAGACGGCGTCGGTATGGTGACGCGGCCGGGGCTTCCCGTGCCAGTCGGCGAGCCGGCGATCAACCCGGTGCCGCGGGCCATGATGAGCGAGGCGCTCGCCCGCGTCGCGGAAGCGGCGGGCGCGCCTTGCGACTTCGTCGTCGAGATCGGCGTGAAACACGGCGCGAAACTGGCGGAAAAGACGCTCAACCCGCGCCTCGGCATCCTCGGCGGCCTGTCGATCCTCGGCACGACGGGCATCGTCGTGCCGTTTTCCTGCGCCGCCTGGATCCACTCGATCCATCGCGGCATCGACGTGGCGCGCGCCTGCGGCCTCGATCACGTCGCCGGATCGACCGGCAACACCTCGGAGAAGGCGGTCGCGGGGCTCCACGGGCTCTCCGAGCAGGCGCTGATCGAGATGGGCGACTTCGTCGGCGGCATGCTGAAGTATCTGAAATCGCACCCCGTCGCCCGCGTCACCATCGCCTGCGGCTTCGCCAAGTCGGTGAAGCTGGCGCAGGGGCTGACCGATCTCCATTCCAAGCGCGGTACGGTCGACCACGCCTTCCTCGCGGAGGTCGCAGGCGTCGCCGGGGCGAGTGCCGACATCGTCGCGCGGGTGGGGGCGGCGAATTCGGCGCTGGAGGTGCTGGAGATCGCGCGGGCGTCCGGCTTCGACCTCGGCACGCCGATCGCGGCCGCCGGCTGGCGGACGGCGGCGGCGATGATCGCGGGAAGCGGCATCGCGCTCGAGGTCGCGATCTTCGACCGTCAGGGCGGGCTGGTGGCGTCGAGCGGGTTCCGCGAGGCGTGAGCGGGGCGGGGCTGGCCGGAGGGTCTAGGCCCTGTCCCTCTGCTGCGCCCGATGGGATTCCCGGACGTGCCGCCATCCCACCCTCCCATCAGGGGAGGGTGCCGAGCTTCGCGAGGCGGGTGGGGGCGGCGAACTCGGCGCTGGAAGTGCTGGAAATATCGCGCGAGACCGGTTTCGACCTCGGCACGCCGATCGCGGCGGCCGGCTGGCGGACGGCGGCAGCGATGATCGCGGGGAGCGGCGTCGCGCTCGAGATCGCGATCTTCGATCGTCAGGGCGGGTTGGTGGCGTCGAGCGGGTTCCGCGAGGCGTGAACGGGGCGGGGCTGGCCGGAGGGTCTAGGCCCTGTCCCTCTGCTGCGCCCGATGGGATTCCCGGACGTGCCGCCATCCCACCCTCCCATCAGGGGAGGGTGCCGAGCTTCGCGAGGCGGGTGGGGTTCGGCGGTTCGGCTTCCGACGGGCGCGCGATTGGTCGGACGACCGCCGGCGTTTTTCTTTCGGCCTCGGTCGTTCACCCCACCCCTGCCCCTCCCCTGAGGGGAGGGGTAGACCTCGCCGCATCGGGCTGGTCGGCTCCGAACCGAAGATGATCCGACGGAGTGGCGGCCGTGACTCACTCCGGCCTTCCGTCGCGGCCCCTGAACCGCCGCTGATAGGCGGCGTCGTAGAGGGACGATTCGCGGAAGTCGCGCGCCGCGAGCGCCGGGCCGATCAGGATCAGCGCGGTGCGTTCCATCGGTTCGGCGGCGAGCTGCGCGACGATGGTCGCGAGCGTACCCCGCACCACGCGCTCGTCGGCCCAGGTGGCGCGGAAGACCACCGCGACCGGGCAATCGGCGCCGTAGAACGGGGTGGCCTCGTCGACGACCTTGTCCAGAACGTGGATCGACAGATGCACCGCCAACGTCGCCCGCGTCGCGGCGAAGGCGGCGATGGTCTCGCTCTCGGGCATGGCGGAGGCGCGGCCGGAGGTGCGGGTCAGCACCACGGACTGGGTCACTTCCGGCAGCGTCAGCTCCTGGCGCAGCACGCTCGCGGCGGCCGCGAAGGAGGGCACGCCCGGCGTCACCGTGTAGGGAATGCCGTGGCGCTCCAGCCGGCGGATCTGCTCGCCCATCGCCGACCAGACCGAGAGATCGCCGGAATGGAGCCGGGCGACGTCTTCGCCGGCCGCATGGGCGCGGACGAACTCGGCCTCGATCTCGTCGAGCGACAGCGGCGCGGTGTCGACGATGCGGGCGTCGGGGCGGCAGTGGACGAGGAGGTCCTTCGACACGATCGAGCCGGCCCAGAGCACCACGGGCGAGGCGGCGATGAGGTCGCGCCCGCGCACGGTGATCAGGTCCGCCGCGCCGGGGCCGGCGCCGATGAAATGGACGGTCATGGGAGAGGCCTCTGCATGAAGGGGCGTGGCGGGAGGGCGGGGATCACGGCGTGCCGCCTCCCTCGCCGGAGATCGCGACCGCCACGGTCGCGCCGCGGGCCGCCTTGCGGGGGACGAGGAGGCGGCCGTTCGCCCCGGCGCCGGCGAGCGCCGAGCCTTCGGCGATCGAGGGGACGCCGAAGAGTTCGATCACCTTGTCGGAGCGGATCGTCACCCGGTCGGCGACCGATTCCAGTGCGAGCCGCGGCAGATGCACCAGCGGGAAGCCGAGCAGCGCCGCGGCCTGCGCGATGCCGGTTTCCGACTGTTTGTCGGCCACCGTGAAGAGGGCGACGGGAAGGGCCTCCTCGCCGGTCTGGGCGAGGGCCTCCTCGATCAGGTCGACGATCGCATCAGTGGGAACGCCGGCGCGGCAGCCGATGCCGACGGCGAGGAAACGCGACGTCATCCACCGTCCTCCCCCAGTTCGTCCCCAAGGTCTTCCACAGCATGGAAGGCCGGTTCTCCACCGGTCGTCGACGGGTTTTCCACAGGGTTGTCCACAGGATCGCCGGCCGGCTTCTCCCACACCCACTGGAGGATCGGCATGGCCGGGCGGAAGCCGTGGAAGCGGCCGACGGGGCTGGCGCGTGCCACCGAGATCTGGACGAGATCGCCGCCCATCGCCGTGAAGCGGGCGATGACGTCGGCCTGGGTCTCGATCGTCACCGCATTGGCGACGAGGCGGCCGCCGGGGGCGAGACGGGCGGCGAGGTGCGCCACGAGGTCGGCATCGACGCCGCCGCCGCCGAGGAAGACGGCATTCGGCGTCGGCAGGCCTTCGAGGGCCGCGGGGGCCGAGCCTTCGATCGTCACCAGATCCGGCACGCCGAAGAGCGCGGCGTTGCGGGCGACGCGGGCGAGGCGGTCGGGGCGCGGTTCGATGGCGATGGCGCGATTGCCGGGCGAGGCGAGCATCCATTCGATCGAGATCGAGCCGGTGCCGGCGCCGATGTCCCACAGGAGTTCGCCGTGGCGCGGCGCCAGTTTCGACAGCGTCGTGGCGCGGATCTCGCGCTTGGTGATCTGGCCGTCGTTCTCGAAGAAACTGTCGGGAATGCCGGCGGCGAGCGGCAGGATGCGGGCGTTCGCATCCGCCACCACCTCGATCGCCACGGTGTTGAGCGGATCGAGATCGGAGCGGGCGAAGTCCTTCGCCAGCGAAGAAACGACCCGCTCGCGCGCCCCGCCCATGGCTTCGAGCACGATCAGCTTCGAGCGACCCATGCCGTTGGCGACGAGATGGTCGGCGAGGCGGGCGGGCGTGGTGCCGTCCCAGGAGAGGACGAGGATGCGCCGGCCGGGCTGGAGATGCGGCACGATCTTCTCGAAGGCGCGGCCGTGCAGCGTGACGAGGGCGCAGTCCTGCACCGCCCAGCCGACGCGGGCGGCGGCCATGGAGAAGGCCGAGGGCGCCGGCAGCGTCACGTATTCGTTCGGTGGGACGTGGCGGGCCAGCAGCGAGCCGACGCCGTAGGAGAAGGGGTCGCCGGAGGCGAGCACCGCCACGGGGCGACCGCGGCGGGCGAGGATCGCCGGGAAGGCGTCGGTCAGCGGCGAGGGCCAGGCGAGCTTTTCCGCCGGTGTGTCGCCGATCAGCGCCAGATGGCGCTTGCCGCCGACGACGAGTTCGGCCGAAAAGAGAAGCCGACGCGCGGCGGGCGTCAGGCCGTCGAGCCCGTCCTCGCCGAGGCCGATGATCGCCAGCCAGGGGGTGGTCGCGGTCTGATCGATCATCGTGAAGGCTCCCGGAGGGTCCGATGCGCATTCTGGTTCTCGGCGGCACCACCGAGGCGAGCCGTCTGGCGAAGGCCCTGGCCGACCGCCCCGACATCGCCGCGACGCTGTCGCTCGCCGGGCGCACCGAGGCGCCGGCCGCCCAGCCGATCCCGACCCGCGTCGGCGGTTTCGGCGGTGCCGAGGGGCTGGCGACGTACATGAGCGATCATGGCATCGCGGCGCTGGTCGACGCCACCCATCCCTTCGCCGCGCAGATCAGCCGCAACGCGGCCGAGGCCGCGCGCATGACCGGCACGCCGATCGTCGCGCTC
>DBMN01000326.1 GCA_002298965.1 Rhizobiales bacterium UBA697
GAGCCCGAACCCGCCGCCGAGCCGGTCGAGCACGACGACCAGCGCCGCCGCCGAGCCGCCGAGGGCGGCGAGCGGAAAGAACACCCGATAGGGCCGCAGCCGGGCATGGGGCGGTCTCACGGGCTCCCGCCTTCGCCCGTCCATTCGGCCGGCGCCGCGACACCGGGCAGGCGCAGCAGGGCGAGCGCCCGGCCGGCGATCTCCTCGACGATCGCCGCGACCGAAACGGGCTTCAGGTAGAAGGCCGGCATCGGCGGCATGACGATGGCGCCGTATTCGGTGACGGCCGTCATGGCGCGCAGTTGGCCGAGGTGCAGCGGCGTCTCGCGGGCGATGAGCACCAGCGGCCGACGTTCCTTGAGATGGACGTCGGCGGCGCGGGTCAGGAGGTCGGAGGGGATGGTCGCGGCGATCGCCCCGAGCGTCCGCATCGAGCAGGGCGCGACGATCATGCCGGCGCTGGCGAAGGAGCCCGAGGCGATCGCCGCGCCGATGTCCTCGATCGCGTGGGTGGCGTGGACGAGGTTTCTGAGCCGGCCGAGCGCCTGCGGGCCGACCTCGTGGACGAGGGTGCGCTCGCCGGCGCGGGAGACGACGAGATGGGTCTCGATCTTCGCCGCGGCGAGCTTCTCGGCGATCGCGACGCCGATCGCGGCACCCGACGCGCCCGAAATGCCCAGCACCACGCGGGTCGGCCGAGGCTCGCTCATCGTGCGTCGTCCTTCTTCGCCGCGGGGTCGAGGCCGAGGCTCGGCCACAGCGCATCGACCCGGCGGATGGTCGCCTCGTCGACCGCGAGCACCTCGGCCCAGTCGCGTTCGGTCTCGGTGCCGATCTTGGTGGTGGCGTCGATGCCCATCTTGCCGCCGAGCCCGGACTTGGGCGAGGCGAAATCGAGATGGTCGATCGGCGTGCGGTCGACCAACATGACGTCGCGCCCCGGATCGGATCGGGTCGAGACCGCCCACATCACGTCTTCCCACGAGGTCACGTCGATCTCGGCATCGACCACGATGACGAGCTTGGTCATGGTGAACTGCGGCAGGATCGACCACAGGCCCATCATGATCCGCCGTGCCTGTCCGGGATAGCGCTTGTCGATGGCGACGATGGCGATCCGATAGGAGCACGCCTCCGGCGGCAGGTGGAAGGCGACGACCTCAGGGAACTGCTTCTTCAGGATCGGCATGAACAGGCGGTTCATCGCCTCGCCGATCCGCGACGGCTCGTCCGGCGGCCGGCCGGTCCAGGTCGAGAGCCAGATCGGCTTCTCGCGCATGGTAATCGCGGTGACCCGCATCACCGGGAAGGGCTCGACGGCGTTCCAGTAGCCGGTGTGGTCGCCGTAGGGGCCCTCCGGCAGGGTCTCGGTCGCCGAGACGAAGCCCTCGATCACCATCTCGGCATCGGCCGGCACCGACAGCGGCACCGTCCGGCACGACACGAGCTTCGCCCGTTCGCCGCGGAGGAGGCCGGAGAAATGCAGCTCGGAGAGGTTCTCCGGCAGCGGCATGACGGCGGCGAGGATGGTGCCGGGATCGGCGCCGACGACGATGGCGACGGGCATGTCGGCCCCGGTCTTCGCCCAGGCCCGGTGATGCGCCGCGCCGCCGCGATGGGCGAGCCAGCGCA
The DNA here is from genome assembly GCA_002298965.1 of Rhizobiales bacterium UBA697. Classification (GTDB taxonomy): domain Bacteria; phylum Pseudomonadota; class Alphaproteobacteria; order Rhizobiales; family Ancalomicrobiaceae; genus Pinisolibacter. Next base: position 1,633 of record DBMN01000326.1, read on the forward strand.
TGATCAGCCGATCGCGACCGGCGACCTGCATGCGATAGACGCCGACGTTGGCGCGCGCGGTGGCGACACTGTCCGGCGGCTGGGTGACGACCATGCCCCAGGTGATCAGCGGCGCCGGCTCGCCCGGCCAGGCGGTCTGGATCGGCAGACGCGTCAGATCGATGTCGTCGCCGGTCAGCACGCGGGTCTGGACGCGGGCCGTGCCGACCCGCTTCGGACGGAGCTTGAGGGCAGCGGCGAGCAGCGGCAGCTTGGAGAGCGCGTCGCGCATGCCCTCCGGCGGGGTCGGATCGCGCAGCGCGGCGAGTTCCTCGCCCAGACGGTCGAGCCCGGCCGGCTCGATGCCGAGGCCGAGCGCCACCCGTTCGACGGTTCCGAAGAGATTGACCAGAACGGGCACGTCCGAGATCGCGCCGGACGGCAGCACCGGGTTCTCGAACAGCAGGGCGGGGCCGCCGGCGCGCAGGACGCGGCGGTGAATCTCGGCCATGTCGAGGTCGGTCGAAACCGGCTCGGTGATGCGCACGAGCTGTCCCCGCGCCTCGAGGAAGGCCACGAAGGCGGAGAGATCGGCGAAGCGGGGGAGGTCGCGATGGGGCACGAATGCGTCTTTCGTCTGATGTCGAAGACATCTAGCCGGATCGCGGGGCGGAGCGATTGACCTCGATCAACGGAGCCTCGACTGCGGCGAAGCGGCGCTGGCGACAGGGCCGATTCGTCGCATCCGAACCCCGGGATCCCTCGAAGTTTCATCGATCTTCGGAGGAGTTCCGTAAGAGTTTGCGCGTAACTTCGGTCGACGTCCGACAAATCGCCCGTGACGGGAACCGCGCTCGCGGTGACCCTGGGGCAGGGATCGAGCAGTCGACATGACGAAAGCGAAGCGTGACCTCTGGACGAGTTGGGCGGCCGATCGACGGGGCAACGTCGCGGTGGTCTTCGCCCTGACCGTGACGAGCGTGGTCCTGATCGGCGGCGGTGCCCTCGATCTGATGACCGTCACCTCCAACCGCAACTATCTGCAGGAGCGCGTCGACGCGACCGCGCTCTATGTCGCCAACGGCCTCAACGCCTCCAATGCCGGTGGCATCCAGAGCAAGGCGCAGGCGCGGCTCTCCTCGGTCGTCGACGCCAAGCAGGGCGTGCTCTCCGACGTCGCCGCGACGTCGACCGGCACGACGCTGACGGTCTCGGCCAAGCTGACGACCAAGTCGAACTTCCTGTCGCTGATCGGTATGGCGAACATGGTGGCCTCGGCGACCTCGACCGTGACCTGGGGCGACACCGGCCTCGAGATCTCGATGGTGCTCGACACCACCGGCTCGATGGCCGACAGCGGCAAGCTCGCGGCGCTGAAGACGGCCGGCACGTCCTTCGTCAACTCGATCGCGGCGAAGGCGACCTCGGGCAACTCGATCAAGTTCGCGCTGGTGCCCTTCTCGAACTTCGTCAACGTCGGCTCGACCTACAAGAACGCCGCGTGGATGGATACGGCCGCCGCCTCGCCCTATCACTCGAGCTACTTCTCGGCGTCGAAGAACCGCTTCTCGCTCTACACCGCGCTGGGCAAGACCTGGCCGGGCTGCGTCGAGACGCGCCCCTCGCCCTACGACATGGACGACACCGCGCCGACCGCCGCCAACCCGTCGACGCTCTTCGTGCCGGCCTTCAATCCCGACGAGCCCGACGACGGGACCTATCCGAACAACTACCTCGACGACGACATCCCGCAGAACTGCTTCTTCTTCTTCTGTTCGCCGTCGACGACCGATCAGCTGACGGAGATGCTGAACGCGTCGAAATACACGACGTTGAAGAACAAGGATTTCTCCAACTCGAACTTCTACAGCAACTACCACGTCCCCAAGGGGCCGGGCTTCGGCTGCGACGCCAAGCCGGTGCAGCGCCTGACCACCGACACGACGTCGGTCGTCAACCAGATCAACGCGCTGACCGTCGCCGGTTCGACCAACCTGCCGGAAGGCGTCGCCTGGGGTTGGCGCATGTTGTCGCCCAAGGGGCCTTTCGCCGACGGCAAGGACTACGGCGCCGGCGTCGCCAAGATCCTGGTGATCCTGACCGACGGCACCAATGCCATCAACACCTTCTCGACGCCGCTCGGCGGGGCCTACTCGAGCTGGGGCTATCCCTATTCGAACCGGCTGGGCAACAACCCGGGCACCAACCTGCGCAACGGTCTCGACGCCAAGACGCGGGCGGCCTGCGAGGCGATCAAGGCCAAGGGCATCCAGATCTACACCATCGGCCTGATGATCGACGATGCCGCCGGCCAGCAGCTGCTGTCGGACTGCTCGTCGGGCGCCGACTACTATTTCAACTCGCCGTCGGCCGCCCAGCTCGACGCGATCTTCACCACCATCGCCACCAAGATCGTCAAGCTGCGCATCTCCAGCTGAGCGATCGCGGCCCGCGACGTCATCGACGGCCCTCCGCCCGACCGGCGTGAGGGCCGTCTTCGTTCGTGCTCACAGCGGCAGCGCCAGGGTCGCCTTGACCTCTTCCATCACGGCATAGGTCCGCGTCTCGCGCACGCCGGGCAGCGGCAGGATGACCTCGGCGAGGAAGCGCCGGTAGGCCGCCATGTCGCGCACCCGCGCCTTGATGAGATAGTCGAAGCCGCCGGCGACGAGATGGCATTCGAGCACTTCGCCGGCCCGCTTCACCTGCCGGGCGAAGGCGTCGAAGACGTCGGGCGAGGTGCGGTCGAGCAGCACCTCGACGAAGACCAGCAGCCCGCGCCCGAGCTTCACCGGATCGAGCTCCGCCCGATAGCCGAGGATGTAGCCGTCGCGCGTCAGCCGCCGCATGCGCTCGGCCGTCGCGGTGGCCGAGAGGCCGACCCGTTCGGAGAGATCGGTCACGGTGATCCGCCCGTCGTCCTGCAGCACGCCGAGGATCTTGCGGTCGATTCGGTCGATGTCGTCGTTTTCTTCGCTCATGCCGAAAAGAATAGAGAAAAGCGTCGAACAGTGCCATCAGTTCGACGGAAAAGACGGGATATCGACTGCTATCCTGACGAAAGTGCGGCCGACGCTCGCCGCCCTTCGATGCAGCTCGCACCATCGGGAGAACGTCCATGTCCGCCCTGGCCGCCATCGCGCCGAAAGACGCCGCCTGTCAGCCCTTCCGCGCCCCCTTCGCCCCCGACGACGGCGATCTCGTCCGCGCCTTCCTCGCCGAGACGACGCTGACCCCCGAGGCCCGCGCCCGGGTGAACGCCGACGCCACCCGCCTGATCGGCGCGATCCGCTCCGAGAAGGGCGGCTTCGGCGTCGAGGAGTTCCTGCGCGAATATGCGCTGACGACCCGCGAGGGGCTGGCGCTGATGGTGCTCGCCGAGGCGCTCCTGCGCGTGCCCGATGCCGCCACCGCCGATCGGCTGATCGAGGACAAGCTGGCGGAGGCCGAATTCGAGAACCACGAGCGCGTCTCCGACGCCTGGCTGGTCTCGGCCTCGGCCTGGGCAATGGGGCTGACCGCCCGCGTCTTCCGCCCCGGCGAGACGCCGACCGGCATCCTCTCCGGAATGGTCAAGCGCCTCGGCCGCCCGACCATCCGCACCGCAGCGCGGCAGGCGATGCGCGTCATGGGCTACCAGTTCGTGCTCGGCGAGACGATCGACAGCGCGCTGTCGCGGGCCTCGAGCCTCGAGGCCAAGGGCTGGCGCCACAGCTACGACATGCTCGGCGAGGGCGCCCGCACGGCGGCCGATGCCGAGGCCTATTTCGCCTCCTACGCCATGGCGATCGAGCGCATCGGCGCCTCGGCCGGCAAGGCGCCGCTGCCGGCGCGGCCCGGCATCTCGGTCAAGCTCTCGGCGCTGCATCCGCGCTACGAGGCGGTCAACCGTGAAGCCGTGATGCGCGAACTGGTGCCGCGCCTGATCGATCTCGCCCGCGCCGCCAAGAAATACGACCTCGCCTTCACCGTCGATGCCGAGGAGGCCGATCGGCTGGAACTGTCGCTCGACGTCTTCGCCGCGGCGCTCGCCGATCCGTCGCTCGCCGGTTGGGACGGTTTCGGTCTGGCGATCCAGGCCTACCAGAAGCGCGCCGCCGCGGTCTGCGACTGGATCGTCGATCTCGCCAAGGCCCACGACCGTCGCCTGATGGTCCGCCTCGTCAAGGGCGCCTACTGGGACACCGAGATCAAGCGCGCCCAGGAGCGCGGCCTCGACGACTTCCCGCTCTTCACCCGCAAGGCGGCGACGGACGCTTCCTATCTCGCCTGCGCCCGGCGCCTGCTCGCCGCGCGGCCCTGGATCTATCCGCAGTTCGCCGGCCACAACGCCGTGACCATCGCCGAGGTGCGCGAGATCGCCGGCCCCAAGGGCGACGGCGATCCGGGCTTCGAGTTCCAGAAGCTGCACGGCATGGGCGACGCGCTCCACCGCACCGTGGTCGAGGTCGACGGCTGGCCCTGCCGCATCTACGCCCCCGTCGGCGGTCACCGCGACCTGCTCGCCTATCTGGTGCGCCGCCTGCTCGAGAACGGCGCCAACTCCTCCTTCGTCGCCAAGGTCGGCGACGAGGCGGTCGACGTCTCGGCGCTCCTCGTCACGCCCTCCGAGGAGCTGGCGGGCGGCACCAGGCCGCGCCATGCCCGTATTCCCCGCCCCGCCGCGCTCTACGGCACACGGACGAACTCGCGCGGGATCGAATTCGGCGTCGCCGCCGAATGCGACGCGCTGGTCGCCGCCATCGCCGGCCATCGTGACGACGTCTACGACGCCGCCCCGGTGGTCGACGGCAAGGGCCGCCCCGGCAGCGCCCGCGACGTGGTCTCGCCGGTCGACGGCAAGACCGTCGCCGGCAGCGTCGTCGAGGCGACGCCGGAGATCGCCCGCGAGGCGGTCGATCGCGCGGCTGCCGCCTTCCGCGGCTGGGACGCGACCCCGGTCGAGATCCGCGCCACGGCGCTCGAAAAGCTCGCCGACGCGCTCGAGGCGAACCGTGAACGCTTCATGGCGCTGCTCGCGGTCGAGGCCGGCAAGACCCTGCCGGACGGGCTCGCGGAAGTGCGCGAAGCGATCGACTTCTGCCGCTACTACGCCGGCGAAGCCCGTCGTCTCTTCGGTGCCGACAGGATCCTTCCCGGCCCGACCGGCGAGGAGAACCGGCTGGTCCATCGCGGCCGTGGTCCCTTCGTCTGCATCAGCCCGTGGAACTTCCCGCTGGCGATCTTCCTCGGCCAGATCGCAGCGGCGCTCGCCGCCGGCAACACGGTCGTCGCCAAGCCGGCGGAACAGACGCCGCTCGTCGGCGCCCTCGCGGTCAAGCTCGCCCACGAGGCCGGCATCCCCGGCGGCGTTCTGCAGTTCGTCCCCGGCGACGGTGCGGTCGGCGCGGCGCTGGTCGCCCATCCGGCGGTCGCCGGCGTCGCCTTCACCGGCTCGACCGAGGTCGCCCGCATCATCAACCGCACGCTCGCGGCCAAGGACGGCCCGATCGTGCCGCTGATCGCCGAGACCGGCGGCATCAACGCCATGATCGTCGATGCGACCGCCCTGCCGGAACAGGTCGCCGACGACGTCGTGACCTCGGCCTTCCGTTCGGCCGGCCAGCGCTGCTCGGCGCTGCGCCTGCTCTTCGTCCAGGAGGACGTCGCCGACCGCATGGTCGCGATGATCGAGGGCGCGGCGAAGGAACTGCGGCTCGGCCTGCCGTCCGACCCCGCGACCGACGTCGGCCCGGTGATCGACGCCGAGGCGCGCGATCGTCTCGCCGCCCACGTCGCGGAAGCGCGCGCCGCCGGGCGCGTCGCCTTCGAGGGCGAGACGCCGAAGGGCGCCTTCGCCGGCGGCACCTGGGTCGCCCCGACGGTGATCACGCTGGAGAAGGCCTCGGACCTCGACAGAGAGCACTTCGGTCCGATCCTGCACGTCGTGCGCTGGAAGGCGTCGGAACTCGACGCGGTCTGCGACGCCATCGCCGCCACCGGCTACGGCCTGACCCTCGGCGTCCATTCGCGCATCGAGTCGACGATCCGGGCGATCGAGAAGCGCCTCGCGGTCGGCAACGTCTACGTCAACCGCAACATGATCGGCGCGGTGGTCGGCGTGCAGCCCTTCGGCGGTTCGGGCCTCTCGGGCACCGGGCCGAAGGCGGGCGGGCCGAGCTATCTGCCGCGCTTCGCGCTGGAACAGGTGGTCGCCACCAACACCGCCGCCTCGGGCGGCAACGCGGCGCTGCTCTCGCTCGGCGAGGACTGAGGGAAGGGCGGGGCCGCGGCCCCGCCTCAGACCGCGAAGGTGCGCCCATGCTCCCCGGCCGGCAGGCCGAGATGGGCGGCAAACGTCGCGCCGACGTCGGCGAAGCCGAGCCGGCCGAGCTCACGCGGCGCGATGCCGGGGCCGAAGGCCAGTACCGGCACGTGCTCGCGGGTGTGGTCGGTGCCGCGGAAGGTCGGGTCGCAGCCGTGGTCGGCGGACGCCACGACGAGATCGCCCGGCCGCAGTCGCGCCAGCAGCTCCGGCAGGCGTCGGTCGAAGGCTTCGAGGCCTGCGGCATAGCCGGCGACGTCGCGGCGATGGCCCCATTCCATGTCGAAGTCGACGAAGTTCGCGAGGATCAGCGCGCCGTCGGGAGCGCCGTCGAGCGCGGCGAGCGTCGCGTCGAACAGCGCGTCGTTGCCGGCGGCCTTGATGACCTCGGTCGGCCCGACATGGGCGAAGATGTCGTCGATCTTGCCGATCGCCACCACGGCACGCCCCGCCTCCTTCGCCCGTTCGAGCAGCGTCGGGGCGGGCGGTGGTACGGCGTAGTCGTGGCGGTTGGCGGTGCGCCTGAAGTCGGCCGCGCTTCCGCCGACGAAGGGCCGGGCGATCACCCGGCCGATGCCGAGCGGATCGACGAGGCGGCGGGCGATCTCGCATGTCCGGAACAGCCGTTCGAGCCCGAATGCCTCCTCGTGCGCGGCGATCTGGAAGACCGAGTCGGCCGAGGTGTAGACGATGGGTTTGCCCGTGCGGACGTGTTCCTCGCCGAGCCGGGCGATGATCTCGGTGCCCGAGGCGTGTTCCTCGCCGAGCACGCCGGGAAGCCCCGCTTCCGCGATCAGCGCCGCGATCAGATCGCGCGGGAAACACGGCTTCGTCTCGGGGAAATAGCCCCAGTCGAAGGTGACCGGCACGCCCATCAGCTCCCAGTGGCCCGACGGCGTGTCCTTGCCGCGCGAGGTCTCGACCGCGAAGCCGTGGGCGCCGAGATCGGGCACGACGCCGAGCAAGTCTTTCCCCCCGGTCGAGGCGGCATGCGCGCGGCCGAGCCCGAGGCGGGCGAGATGGGGGATCACCAGCGGCCCGGCGCGCAGGCCCGGCCGGTCGGCGCGGCCGGCCGCGCATTCCGCATGGATGTGACCGAACGTGTCGGATCCCTCGTCGCCGAAGCGCGCGGCATCCGCCGCCGCACCACAGCCGAAGGAATCGAGCACGAGAAGAATGGCGCGCGTCATGACGTCTCCCGATCCCGCCTTCGTCAGCCGATGCGATCGGCGACGAGCGGCAGGACGCCCGGCATCTCCGGGGCGATGTGAAGCGCCGCGACGAGCCGCGCGGCCGCGATCTCGGCCGCCGCTTCGCTCGCGGCATGGACCCGGCCGATCGGCGTCTTGTGATCGACCTTCGCGCCCCGCCCGACGAGATCGGAGAAGCCGACGGCCGGATCGATCGTGTCGCTCGACTTCGTCCGTCCGCCGCCGAGTTCGACGACGGCGACGCCGATCGCCCGCGTGTCGATGGCGCCGACGAACCCGTCTCCGGCGGCGTAGACGTCGCGGACGACCGGCGCCTTCGCCAGATAGATGGGAGCCTTGGCGACGAAGTCCACCGGCCCGCCGAGGGCGGCGACCATGCGGTCGAAGACCTCCGCCGCGCGGCCGTCGTCGAGGCAGGCGGTCAGCCTACGTTCGGCGTCCGCGGTGTCCGCCGCGAGCCCGGTCGCCACCAGCAGCTCGGCACCGAGCGCCACGGTGATGCCTTCGACGCGCGGGTCGACGCGGCGGCGGGCGAGGAAGTCGATGGCGTGGATCACCTCGAGCGCGTTGCCGGCGGCGGGCGCCAGCGGCTCGTTCATGTCGGTGACGAGGGCCGTCGTCCGGAGCCCCGCGCCGTTGGCGACGCTCGCGAGCGTCCGCGCCAGATCCTGCGCCTGTTCGAGCGTGCCCATGAAGGCGCCGCTGCCCCATTTGACGTCGAGCACCAGCGCACCGAGCCCGGCGGCGAGTTTCTTCGACAGGATCGAGGCGGTGATGAGATCGATGCTCTCGACCGTGCCGGTCACGTCGCGGATGCCGTAGAAGCGCTTGTCGGCCGGGGCGAGATCGCCGGTCTGGCCGATGATCGCGCAGCCGACCTCGGCGGTGACCTTCCGGAAGAGGTCGAGCCCCGGCTGGGCGCTGTAGCCCGGGATCGCCTCGAGCTTGTCGAGCGTGCCGCCGGTGTGGCCGAGGCCGCGCCCCGAGATCATCGGCACGAAGGCGCCGCAGGCCGCGAGCATCGGCGCGAGCATCAGGGAGACGTCGTCGCCGACGCCACCGGTCGAGTGCTTGTCGACCACCGGCCCCGGCAGGTCCCAGGCGAGCACGCTGCCGCTGTCGCGCATCGCGGTGGTCAGCGCCACGCGTTCGGCGAGGTCGAGCCCGCGGAAGAACACCGCCATGGCGAAGGCGGAGATCTGGGCGTCGGTCCACGACCCGTCGGTCAGGCCGCCGACCAGCGCGGCGATCTCCTCCGCCTCGAGCCGGCCGCCGTCGCGTTTGCGGCGTATCGTTTCCTGCGGCAGCACCATCACGTCTCTCCGTCTCAGTCCGTGTCTTTCGCCCATGCGCCGAGGATCGCGGCGACGAGACGGGTCATGCGGTCGCTGCCCTGCGCCGCCTCGTGCTTGGTCTCGGCGTGGGAGAGCGGGCGGCCGGTCATGCCGGCGCCGAGATTGGTGATCATCGACAGCGCCAGAACCTTCAATCCCGCGTGGCGGGCGAGGATCGTCTCCGGCACGGTCGACATGCCGACGGCGTCGGCGCCGAGGACGCGGGCCATGCGGATCTCGGCCGGCGTCTCGAAGGACGGGCCGGTGAACCACATGTAGACGCCCTCGTCGAGCTTGACCCGCGCCGCCTTCGCCGCCGCCCGGGCGAGCTTGATCAGCGCCGGATCGTAGGCCCCGACCATCGAGACGAAACGGCCGTCGCCACTCGTGCCGATCAGCGGGTTCGGACCCAGCGCGATGTGGTCGGTGATCAGCATCGGCGACCCCGGCCCGACGTCGGCGCGCAGCGATCCGGCCGCGTTGGTCAGGATCAGGGCCTCGACGCCGAGGGCGGCGAGTGTGGCGATCGGCACCGCCATCTCGCGCGGATTGCCGTGCTCGTAATAGTGCGCGCGGCCCGACAGGACGGCGACCGGCGTGCCCTCGACCCGTCCGAGCACCAGTTCGCCGGCATGGCCGGAGACGCCCGAGCGCGGGAAGCCCGGCAGGTCGGCGTAGGGCACGACGACCGCACCCTCGACCACGCGGGCGAAGTCGCCGAGCCCGGAGCCGAGCACCAGGCCGACGCGGGGGGCGAGGCCGGGGCAGCGGTCGCGGATGATGTCGGCGAGAGCGGCGGGCGTCATGGCGGTCCTCACAGGTGGCCGGGGCCGAAGGAGAGCGGCAGCAGCTCGCCGAGCGGAATGCTCGTCACCTCGCCGTCGCCGTCGCGCAGATGGATCGAGGCGCTTTCGCCGGCGAACTCGCGGATCTTCTGGCGACAGCCGCCGCAGGGCGGGCACTGCACCTCGGCGCCCTCGGCCGGGCCGCCGACGATCGCCACGGCGAAGATGCGCCGTGCCCCGCCCGCCGCCACCATCGCCGAGATGGCGCCTGCCTCGGCGCAGGTGCCCTGCGGATAGGCGGCGTTCTCGACGTTGCAGCCGACATGGATGCGGCCCTCCTCGTCGAGGATCGCGGCCCCGACGAAGAAGTTCGAATAGGGCGCATGGGCACGCACCCGCACGTCGGCGGCGGCTTCGAACAATGCGTCGAGCGCGGCTTGTTCCTTGGACATGAAAGGTCTCCTCTCAACGGTCCTTGGTATAGGGGATGCCCGAAGCCTTGGGCGGGATCGAGCGGCCGATGAAGCCGGCGAGCAGCACCACCGTCAGGACATAGGGCAGCGCCTGGAAGACTTGGACGGGGACGGTGCCGATGCCGGGGATCGGCGTGCCCTGCAGGCGGATGGCGACGGCGTCGAGCAGCCCGAAGAGCAGGCAGGCGCCGAGCGCGTTGAACGGCTTCCACTTGGCGAAGACGAGGGCGGCGAGCGCGATGAAGCCCTTGCCGGCGGTCATGTCGCGGACGAAGCCGGCCGACTGGGCGACCGCCAGATAGGCCCCGGCGAAGCCGCAGAGCACGCCGCAGACGATGACCGCGCGGTAGCGCAGCCCCGCGACCGAGACGCCGGCGGTGTCGACCGCATGCGGATTGTCGCCGACCGCGCGGAGCCTGAGGCCGAAACGCGTCCGCCACAGCACCCACCACGTCGCCGGCACCGCGGCGAGCGCGGCATAGACGAGGATGTTGTGGCCGACGATCACCTCGCTCCACAGCGCGCCGATCCCGTCGTGACCGAGCGCCCGGGAAATGCCGAAGTCGAGGCCGACGCCGAGGAACCGATCGCCGGCGCCGAGCTGCGGCGTGCGTCCGCCCTCGCCGTACCACACCTGTCCGAGCAGCACGGTGAGGCCGGCGGCGAGGAAGTTGATGGCGGTGCCCGAGACGATCTGGTTGCCGCGCTGGGTGATGGCGGCGAAACCGTGCACAAGCGACAGGAAGACCGCCGCGAGGATCGCGGCCGCGAGACCCGCCCAGGGCGAATGGAACTGCGCCGCCGCCGCACCACCGGCGAAGGCGGCCGCCAGCATCTTGCCCTCGAGGCCGATGTCGACGACGCCCGAGCGCTCCGACCACAGGCCGGCGAGACAGGCGAAGAGCAGCGGCACGGCGAGGCGCAGGCCCGATCCGAGCACCGGGGCGGCGACGTCGAGGAAGGCGAGGGCGTCGGTCATCGCGCGCGCTCCCTGCCGGGGGCGAAGAGCCGGACGAGGGCCGGGCGGAACATGTGTTCGAGCGCACCGGCGAAGAGGATCACCAGCGCCTGGATGACGACGATCATGTCGCGGCTGATCTTCGGCTTCTCGAAGGCGAGTTCGGCGCCGCCCTGGTAGAGGATGCCGAAGAGCAGTGCCGCCAGCACCACGCCGACCGGATGCGACCGCCCCATCAGGGCGACCGCGATGCCGACGAAGCCGGCGCCGGCGACGAACTCGATCAGCAGGCGATGCTGCGTGCCCATCACCTCGTTGACCGCGAGGAGACCGGCGAGCCCGCCCGAGATCAGCATGGCGACGATGGTGACATGGGCCGGATCGATGCCGCCGTGGACGGCGGCGCGCGGGTTGGCGCCGACGGTGCGGATCTCGAAGCCGAGCCGCGTCCGCCAGATCAGCACCCAGACGAAGAGAGCGGCCAGCGCCGCCACGAAGACCATCGGATTGAGCGGCGACTGGCCGAGATCGATGCCGAAGGGGGCGACGAGATCGCGCAGGAAGGGAAGGCGGGTCGGCTCGGAGAAGGAGCGCGATTCCGGGCTCATGGCGCCGGGCTTGCCCATGACCTCGACCAGCAGCCACACCATCAGCGTCGCCGCCAGATAGTTGAACATGATGGTGGTGATGACGATGTGGCTGCCGCGTCGTGCCTGCGCCCAGGCCGGCACGAAGGCCCAGGCGGCGCCGAAGGCCATGGCGGCGGCGAGCGCGAAGGGCGCGACCAGCCACCACGGCGCCCCGTCGAAGGCGAGGCAGACGAGCACGGTGCCGAGGCCGCCGAGCGTCGCCTGTCCCTCGGCGCCGATGTTGAAGAGCCCGGCATGGAAGGCGACGGCGACCGCGAGCCCGGTGAAGACGAAGTCGGTCGCGTACCACAGCGTGAAGCCGATGCCTTCCGGGTAGCCCAGCGCACCACGGATCATGATCGCGATCGCCTCGAGCGGGTTCTCGCCGATCGCCAGCACGACGAGGCCGGCGACGAGGAAGGCGACCGTCAGGTTGAGGGCGGGGACGACCACCCAGTCGACGAGGCGCGGCAGATCGCGGTGCGTGGCAGGTGTCACGGGCGCGCCTCCTCGTCCGCGGCGCCGGCCATCAGCAGGCCGATCGCCGTCTCGCTCGTCTCCGGCCGGCATTCGCCGACGATCCGGCCGCGGCACATCACGATCACCCGGTCCGAGAGCGAGCGGATCTCGTCGAGCTCGGCCGAGACCAGCAGGATCGCCCGGCCCTGGTCGCGCAGGGCGATCAGCCGGCGATGGATCGCCTCGATCGCGCCGATGTCGACGCCGCGGGTCGGCTGGCCGACGAGCAGCACGGACGGGTCGCGCAGCACCTCGCGCGCCACCACGATCTTCTGCTGGTTGCCGCCGGAGAAGAGCGCCGTGCGCAGCAGCGGATCGGCCGGCCGCACGTCGTAGTCGGCGAAGGCTTCCTCCGTCTCGCGGGTCAGTTCGCCGATGTCGAGGAGGAGGCCGCGGGCGAAGGCCGGATCGGCCTGATGGCCGAGCAGCATGTTCTCGCGCGCCGGAAACGACAGCACGAGACCGGCGCGGTGGCGGTCCTCCGGCACGTGGGCGAGGCCGAGGGCGCGGATCTCGTCCGGGTCGAGCCCGGTCGCATCCTCGCCGTTGACGGCGATGCGCCCGCGGGTCGGGTGACGAATGCCGGCGATCGTCTCGAGCAGTTCCGACTGGCCGTTGCCGGCGACCCCGGCGATGCCGACGATCTCGCCGGCGCGCACGCTCAAGGTCACGCCGTCGACCACGGCGATGCCGCGACCGTCGGTGACGGTGAGGTTCTCGACCTCGAGGCGCGGCGCGCCCGGCACCGACGGCGCCTTGTCGACGCGCAGCAGCACCCGGCGGCCGACCATCGCCTCGGCGAGCTGTTCGATCGAGGTCGCGGCGGTCGCGAAGTCGGCGACGATCTCGCCCGCCCGCATCACCGACACGCGGTCGGTCACCGCCATGATTTCCTTGAGCTTGTGGGTGATCAGCAGGACCGTCTTCCCCTCCTCGGCGAGGCGGTGGAGGATGCGGAAGAGATGCGTCGCCTCCGACGGCGTCAGCACCGCGGTCGGCTCGTCGAGGATCAGGATCTCGGCGCCGCGGAAGAGCGTCTTGAGGATCTCCACCCGCTGCTGTTCGCCGACCGAGAGATCGCCGACCAGCGCGTCGGGATCGACGGCGAGATCGTAGTCGGCGGCGAGCCGGGCGAGGAGCGCGCGCGCCCGCTTCTCCGCCGCGCCGATGAGCATCGCCCCTTCCGCGCCGAGCAGCACGTTCTCGAGCACGGTCATCGTCTCCACCAGCATGAACTGCTGATGGACCATGCCGATGCCGAGCCGGATCGCGTCGGCCGAGGTGCGGATGTCGACGCGCCGGCCGTGGATGAAGATCTCGCCGCGGTCGGCGGCATAGAAGCCGTAGAGGATCGAGGTCAGCGTCGACTTGCCGGCGCCGTTCTCGCCGACGAGGCCGTGGACGCTGCCGGCCTCGATCGCGAGGTCGACGTCGCGATTGGCGTGGACCGCGCCGAATCGCTTGTCGATGCCGATGAATTCGACGGCCGGCGGGCGGGTACCGTTCATGGGGGCCTGTCGTCCGGTCTGGGCGACGGCCGAGGGACGTCGCCCCTCGGCCGTGTGCCGATCAATAGGGGCAGGTCTTGTCGGCCATGTAGTCGTGGACGACCACCTTGCCCGACAGGATGTCGTCGCGCGCCTTGTCGGCGGCGGCCTTCATCTCCGGCGTGATCAGGCCCTTGTTGAAGTCGTCGAGCGACCAGCCGACGCCGTTCTCCTTGAGGCCGAGCACGGTCACGCCCGACTTCCAGGCATCGGTCTTCGCCGCCTTGAAGGCGTCGTAGACGGCGACGTCGACGCGCTTGGTCATCGAGGTCAGCACCTTGCCGGGATGGAGATGGTTCTGGTTCGAATCGACGCCGATGCCGAGCTTGCCGGCATCCGCGGCCGCCTGCAGCACGCCGAGGCCGGTGCCGCCGGCGGCGTGATAGATCACGTCGGCGCCGCGGTCGATCTGCGACTTGGCGAGCTCGCCGCCCTTGACCGGGTCGTTCCAGGCCGCACCCGTGGTGCCGGTCATGTTCTGGAAGATCTCGATCTTGGGATCGACCGACTTGGCGCCGCCGACGTAGCCGCAGGCGAACTTGCGGATCAGCGGAATGTCCATGCCGCCGACGAAGCCGAGCTTGTGGCTCTTGGAGGCCGAGGCCGCCAGCACGCCGACCAGCCACGAGCCTTCCTGTTCCTTGAAGACGATCGAGCGCACGTTCGGCAGGTCGACGACCATGTCGACGATGGCGAACTGGAGCTTCGGGAACTCCTTGGCGACCTTCTCGACCGCGGTCGCCTGTGTGAAGCCGATGGCGACGATCGGCGAGAAGCCCTTGCGCGCGAAGTTGCGCAGCGCCTGTTCGCGCTGGGCGTCGTTCTGGATCTCGAAGTCGCGGTACTCGACCCCGGTCTCCTTCTTGAACATCTCGGCGCCGGCGTAGGCCGCCTCGTTGAACGACTTGTCGAACTTGCCGCCGAGGTCGTAGAGCACGGCGGGCTGGATGTCGGCCGCGGCCGCGATGCCGGCCGAGAACGCGACCGCGAAGGTCGCCGCGAGGGTCGTCTTCAACATCTCGTCACCTCGTTCGCATGCGGGGCTCCGCCGTCGGCGTGCCGGCCCCGTCGCATGAAGAGCATGCAGGCGGCGAGATTGGCACGGCCCCGTTGCGATCGCACCTCGTTTTTCGCAGGGCTCGGCGATCGTCCACCGGGCGGTGCGGTCGTGGCCTCCACCCCCTTGCGCCCTGCGCCCGAAGGGTCGACGATCGGTTCGCCGAACCACCGGATCCGTCATGCACGCCTCCCCTCTCGACGCCTTCGCCCATCCCGTCCTTCTCGCCGACATCGGCGGAACCAACGCCCGATTCGCCGTCGTCGAGACGCCCGGCGCGCCGTTCCGCGATCTCGGCCGCACGCCGACGGCCGATCATCCCGACCCGATGGAGGCGATCGAGCGCTTCGTCCTGCCCAAGCTCGCGACCCCGCCGCGCTCGGCGATTCTCGCGGTCGCCGCGGCGATCGAGGGCGACGCCATCCCCTTCACCAACTCGCCCTGGGTGCTCCGCCCCGACGATCTGCGTCGCGGTTTCGGCCTCGAGGCGGTGGTGGTGGTCAACGACTTCGAGGCCCAGGCGCTCGCCCTGCCGCATCTCGGCGCCGACGACCTCGCGCCGATCGGCGGCGGCACGCCCCGCCCCGACGCCACCATGGCGGTGGTCGGCCCCGGTACCGGTCTCGGCGTCGGCCTCTTGGTCCGCGCCCGCGGTGCCTGGATCCCGGTCCCCGGCGAGGGCGGCCACGTCGACTTCGCCCCCGGCAACGCCCGTGAGGCGGAACTCGTCGCGGCGATCGCCGAGATCGAGGACCGCGTCTCGGCCGAGATCATGCTCGCCGGCCCCGGCATCGCGCGGCTGCATGCGGCGATCCTGAAGGTCGACGGCAAGGCTCCGCGCGGTCTCGATCCGGCCGGCGTCACCGCCGCCGCCGCGAAGGGCGAACCGGAGGCGCTCGAGGCGCTCGGCATCTTCGCTACCGCGCTCGGTCGCTTCTGCGGCGACGTCGCGCTCCTGTCGCTGCCGCACGGCGGCCTTTTCCTCGCCGGCGGCATTCCGCCGCGCGTGTTGCCGCTCCTCGCCGACGGCCGCTTCCGCGCCGCCTTCGAGGCGAAGCCGCCCTATCGATCCTTGATGGCGGGGCTCTCGACCCGCGTCGTCGTCCACCCGCTGCCGGCCTTCGTCGGCCTCGCCGCCTTCGCGCGCGATCCCGCCGGCCACGCGGTCGCCCTCGACGGGCGGCTGTGGCGCTGACGCCGGAAGGCGATCAGTTGAGCACGCGCGTCGCCTGCGGCAGGTCGAGCGAGAAGGCCGGGATCTCGACGTCGAAATAGACGCCGGCACCGGCTTCCATCCGGTAGTGGCCGGTCATGAAGCCGGACGTCGTGGTCAGCGGGCAGCCCGAGGTATATTCGAAGCGCTCGCCCGGACCGATCAGCGGCTGTTCGCCGACGACGCCGGGGCCGTTGACTTCCTGGATGCGGCCGTTGGCGTCGACGATGCGCCAGTGGCGCGCGCGCAGCCTGACCGGCTCGGCGCCGAGATTGGCGATCTCGACCGTATAGGCCCAGAACCACCGGTTCTCCGACGGTTCCGACTTGTCGGCCTGATACTCGGGCGTCACGGTCACGCGGATGTCCCGCGTCACGGCCTCGTACATTCTCTTGCCTCCGGCACGCGGCGACGTCGCCGTCGCCGCCGCCATCATGCCGAATTGCGAGCCGGGCGCAATTCGGGGCGTCACATGGGTGTTCGTCAGATCGCCTTGCGGGCGACCGCGACGGCGGCCGTCACGTCCTCGATCAGGTCCTCGATGTCCTCGAGGCCGACCGAGAGGCGCAGCAGCCCGTCGGAAATGCCGAGCTCGGCGCGCACCTCGGGCTTCAGCCGCTGGTGCGTCGTCGTCGCCGGATGGGTGATCAGGCTCTTGGCGTCGCCGAGATTGTTGGAGATGCGGATGATCTCCAGCGCGTTGGAGAAGGCGAAGGCGCCCTTCTTGGCGCCCTCGACCTCGAAGGCGATCAGGTTCGACCCGCCGCGCATCTGCTTCGCGGCGATCGCCGCGTTCGGATGGTCGGCGCGGCCGGGGTAGAGCACCTTGGCGATGCCGGGAAGGTCCGCGAGCACGTCGGCGAGGCGGGCGGCATTGGCCGTCTGCTTCTCGACCCGGACGGCGAGCGTCTCCAGCCCCTTCAGCATCACCCAGGCGTTGAAGGGCGACAGCGACGGGCCGGTCTGGCGGATGAAGACCTGGAGATGGTCCTCGACGAACTTCTTGGAGGCGAGCACCACGCCGCCGAGGCAGCGGCCCTGGCCGTCGATGTGCTTGGTCGCCGAATAGACGACGACGTCGGCGCCGAGCGCCAGCGGCGACTGCCACAGCGCGGTGGCGAAGACGTTGTCGACGACGAGGCGGGCACCCGCCGCATGGGCGATCTTCGCGATCGCCTCGATGTCGTAGATCTCGAGCGTCGGATTGGTCGGGCTCTCGAGGAAGAACACCTTGGTGTTCGGCCGCGCCGCGTCCTTCCACTGGTCGAGGTCGGAACCGTCGACCAGCGTGCAGCCGATGCCGAAGCGCGGACAGAGGTCCTCGACGATGTAGCGGCACGAGCCGAACAGCGCCTTGGCCGCGACGACGTGGTCGCCGGCCGAGAGCTGGCAGAGGATGGCGGCGGTGACCGCGGCCATGCCGGTCGCGGTGGCGCGGGCCGCCTCGGCGCCTTCGAAGGCGGCCATGCGGTCTTCGAACATCGAGACGGTCGGATTGCCGAAGCGCGAATACTGGTAGCCGGGCGAGGTGCCGAGGAAGCGGGCTTCCGCCTCTTCGGCGTTTTCGTAGACGAAGCCCTGGGTCAGGAACAGCGCCTCGGAGGTCTCGGCATACTGCGAGCGCAGCACGCCGCCGTGGACGAGTTCGGTCGCGGGACGGCGGCGGCGGGGCGTTTCGGTCATCGTGTCTCTCCGATCCGTCTCCGGCGGATGCCTCCGGAAACGCAAAAACCCGGCCGACGGGTGCGGTCCGGGTTTTTTCCCATCCCGACCCTTTTAGCGCGTTGTTTTACGTGGCGGCAAGCCGGCCGGCTCAAATGACCACGGTATCGGGATCGTCCATAATCCCGTCGCGCGGCCCCGTCAAATCAGAAGATGCTGATGGAGCGCGCCCAAACGGGCATGACCGCGACCGTTCCCCCAGTGGCATCCGCGCGTCGGATCGGCTAGGAAGCTCAATCGAGGTTTTCCGGGGATCGGGACGGCGTCATGCGTGCGGAAGTTGGGGCGGGCATCCTCGCGGTGCAGGACATTCGGGCACTCGCCGCGGCCGGCGGCATCACCGCCGAACGGGTCTTCGATGCCGACCAGATCCAGCCGGCGAGCCTCGACCTCCGGCTCGGCTGCACCGCCTTCCGCGTCCGTGCCTCCTTCCTGCCGGGTCCCGACCAGTCGGTCGACGACAAGGTGGAGGCGCTGCGCCTGCACGAGATCGACCTGACCAACGGCGCCGTGCTCGAGACCGGCTGCGTCTACATCGTGCCGTTGATGGAGGCGCTGAAGCTTCCCGCCGACGTCTCGGCCTCGGCCAACCCGAAGTCCTCGACCGGCCGGCTCGACATCTTCACCCGCGTCATCTGCGATCGCGCCCGTGCCTTCGACACGATCCCGGCCGGCTACGAGGGCCCGCTCTATCTCGAGGTCAGCCCGCGCACCTTCCCGATCCTGGCGCGCGCCGGTTCGCGCCTGTCGCAGATCCGCTTCCGCCGCGGCGACGCCCGCCTCACCGACGCCGAGCTCGAGGCGGTCCATGCGAAGGAGACCATCGTCTCCGGCGACAACGCGGTGATCCACGGCGGCCTGACGCTGTCGATCGACCTCGAGGGCCGCGCCCCCTTCGCCGGCGGCGAGGGCAATCTCGTCGGCTACCGCGCCAAGCGCCACACCGGCGTCGTCGACGTCGACCGCAAGAACGGTCTCGACGTCCTCGACTTCTGGGAGCCGATCGACAACCGCGGTCGCCGTTCGCTGATCCTCGATCCCGACGAGTTCTACATCCTCGTCAGCCGCGAGGCGGTCCACGTGCCGCCGGACTATGCCGCAGAGATGGTGCCCTTCGACCCGCTGGTCGGCGAGTTCCGCGTCCATTACGCCGGCTTCTTCGATCCCGGCTTCGGCCATGCGGGGGCGGGCGGTGCCGGTGCGCGCGCGGTGCTCGAGGTGCGCAGCCACGAAGTGCCCTTCATCCTCGACCACGGCCAGATCATCGGCCGCCTCGTCTACGAGCGCATGCGGGCGCGACCCGAGGCGCTCTACGGCGAGACCGGGTCGAACTATCAGGCGCAGGGCCTGAAGCTCTCCAAGCACTTCCGTTCCTGAGCGCGCCGTCCGAGCATTTTCGCGCTGACGGCGCCGTCCGGGCATTTTCGCGCCTGACGGCGCCGCGGCGGGCGGTCGTCACGATCGTGCCGTCTTCATGGTTCGAACTCTTGTCGGACGCGGATCGGCTCCCCATCTCCCGGGGACCGCGACCGCGCGGTGCGAGAGGATCACGTCCATGACGCCCGAGGAATCCCAGATCATCCGTTCCGTCTTCGATCGCCTGAAGGCGACCGGCGCGAACGCGCCCCGCGACGCGGAGGCCGAGGCGCTGGTCGAGGCGCTGATGAAGGCCGATCCGCAGGCGGGCGTCGGCCTCGTCCAGGCGCTGGTCGCGACCGAGCGCGCCCGCCAGG
>DBMN01000325.1 GCA_002298965.1 Rhizobiales bacterium UBA697
GCGGCGCTCGGCCCCCATGCGGGTGACGGCGACGCCCCGCCCGCCCTGCGCGCGGCGGACGGCGCCCCCGCGAAAGGGTGATTTGCAGCCCGGCGGCGGCTCATGTATCGATGACCGAAGACCCTCGACCCGAGGGACGGACGCGTGACGGCCGAGACGGCGAACCCGCGCAGGTGGTTTCGATTTCGAGAGACTCGATTTTGCCGCAGCCCCCCCTGACCCCGCTCCTCGACACGATCGCCACCCCCGAGGATCTCCGCAGGCTCCCCGACGCCAAGCTCAAGCAGCTGGCCGACGAGGTGCGTGCCGAGACCATCGACGCGGTGTCGCAGACCGGCGGCCATCTCGGCGCCGGCCTCGGCGTGGTCGAGCTGACGGTAGCGCTGCATCACGTCTTCGACACGCCGCGCGACGTGCTGATCTGGGACGTCGGCCACCAGACCTATCCGCACAAGATCCTGACGGGGCGGCGCGACCGCATCCGCACGCTGCGCCAGCCCGGCGGCCTCTCCGGCTTCACCAAGCGCGAGGAGAGCCCCTACGACCCGTTCGGCGCGGCCCATTCCTCGACCTCGATCTCGGCGGCGCTCGGCTTCGCCGCGGCGCGCGATCTCGACGGGCGCGACAATGCCGTCGTCGCCGTGATCGGCGACGGCTCGATGTCGGCGGGCATGGCCTACGAGGCGATGAACAACGCCGGCGCACGCGACGAGCGGCTGATCGTCGTGCTCAACGACAACGACATGTCGATCGCCCCGCCGACCGGCGCGATGAGCGCCTATCTGGCGCGGCTCGTCTCGTCGCGGACCTTCATGCAGCTGCGCGACATCGGCAAGCAGATCACCCGGCGCCTGCCGAAGTTCATGGAAGTGGGCGCCAAGCGGGCCGAGGAATTCGCCCGCGGCCTCGCCATGGGCGGCACGCTGTTCGAGGAGATGGGCTTCTACTACGTCGGGCCGATCGACGGGCACAATCTCGACCACCTCCTGCCGGTGCTGCGCAACGTGCGCGACGCCAAGGAAGGGCCGATCCTCGTCCACGTCGTCACCCGCAAGGGCAAGGGCTACGCGCCGGCGGAAGCCGCGGCCGACAAGTATCACGGCGTCGGCCGTTTCGACGTCGTCACCGGCAAGCAGGACAAGCCCAAGGCCAACGCGCCGTCCTACACCAAGGTCTTCGCCAACGCCCTGGTCGACGAGGCCGGGCGCGACGACAAGATCCTCGGCATCACCGCCGCCATGCCGTCGGGCACCGGGCTCGACATCTTCGGCGAGGCCTTCCCGCATCGCATGTTCGACGTCGGCATCGCCGAGCAGCATGCCGTGACCTTCTCCGCCGGTCTCGCCGCCGACGGCTACAAGCCGTTCTGCGCCATCTATTCGACCTTCCTGCAGCGCGGTTTCGACCAGGTGGCGCACGACGTGGCGCTGCAGTCGCTGCCGGTGCGCTTCGCCATCGACCGGGCCGGCTTCGTCGGCGCCGACGGGGCGACTCATGCCGGGTCCTACGACCTCGCTTTCCTCGGCTGCCTGCCCAACATGGTGGTGATGGCGCCGGCCGACGAGGCCGAACTCGTCCACATGGTGGCGACCGCCGCCTCGATCGACGACCGGCCCTCGGCCTTCCGCTTCCCGCGCGGCGAGGGCGTCGGCGTCGAACTGCCGAGCCGCGGCGAGGTGCTGGAGATCGGCAAGGGGCGGATCCTGCGCGAGGGCGACAAGGTCGCCATCCTGTCGCTCGGCACCCGCCTCTCCGCCGCGCTCGAGGCGGCCGAACGGCTGGAGGCGCAGGGGCTTTCGACTACCGTCGCCGACGCGCGCTTCATGAAGCCGCTCGACCGCGACCTCGTCCGCCGCCTGGCGCTCGGCCACCGGGTGCTGATCACCGTCGAGGAGGGCGCCGTCGGCGGCTTCGGCAGCCACGTCCTGCACTTCCTCGCCGAAGAGGGCCTGCTCGACGGCGGCCTGCGCGTCCGCGCCCTGACCATGCCCGACCAGTTCCTCGACCACGGCGACCCGGAGAAGACCCATGCCGCGATCGGAATCGACGCCTCCGGCATCGTCCGGCGGGCCTTCGAAGCGCTCGGACGGGCGGAAGTCGAAGGCGAACCGGCCCGCCTCGCCTGAGAACCAGATGGCGCTGCTCGGCCTCCTGCGTCATGCGCTCTGGGTGCTCATCGCCGTCGTGGTGATCGGTCTCGGCGTCTTCGTCGCGCTGCGCGAACCCGCGCCCACCAAGCCGGCCGGCGATGCCGCCAAGCTCGAGCCGATCGCCGGCATCGGCGGACCGTTCGATCTCGTCGACCAGAAGGGGCAGCGCTACACCCAGGCCGAACTCCTCGGCCATCCGACGCTGCTGTTCTTCGGCTACACCTTCTGTCCCGACGTCTGCCCGACCACGCTGATCGAGGCCGAGGGCTGGATGAAGGAACTCGGCGCCGACGCCGACCGGATCAAGGTGGTCTTCGTCACCGTCGATCCCGAGCGCGACACGCCGGCGAAGCTCGGCGAGTATCTCAAGAGCTTCGACCCGCGCTTCGTCGGCCTGTCGGGCCCGCGCGCCGAGATCGATCGGATCATCAAGGCCTACCGCGTCTTCGCCCGCAAGGTCGACGGCAAGGACGGCGAATACACCATGGACCACACCGCCGCCGTCTACCTGCTCGATGGTCACGGCCGCTTCGTCGGCATGATCAACTACCAGGAAGAGGCGGCGAAGGCGCTCGTGAAGATCCGCCGCCTGCTGGCGATGCCCTGACGATGGATCTCGCAGCGCTTCTCTCCGCCGCCGTCGCCGGCTGCCTCTACGTGGTCTCGCCCGGGCCGGCGGTGCTGGCGCTGGTCGGCATCGGCGCCGCCAAGGGACGGCGGCCGGCCTTGCAGTTCCTCTTCGGCCACCTCGCCGGCGACACGCTGTGGTGCACGCTCGCCATCACCGCGCTGGTCGGCGCCAAGGTGTTCGATCCGCTGCTGTTCGAACTGGTGGCGCTGGCCTGCGGTCTCTATCTCGGCCATCTCGGCATCAAGGGCGTGCGCTCGCGCTCGGCCGAGGGCGCCGACGATCTGATCGGCGACAGGCCGTGGATGCGCGGCATCGCCTTCGGCCTCACCAATCCGAAGAGCTATCCGGTGGCGCTCGCCATGTACACGGCGCTCTTCGCCGGCCGCACCGAGGCACTGACCTTCGCCGCCATGCCCTGGCTCTTCGCCGCCTCCCTCGTCGGTTTCCTCGCCGGCGACGCCATCCTCGCCTGGGTGGTCGGCACCGGCTTCATGCGGCGGCTGTATCTGTCGCACGCCGTCACCATCGTGCGGGTGACCGGCGGGCTCTTCTGCCTCTTCGCGATCACCACCCTGTGGGAGGCCGTGCCGAAGCTGCTGGCGCGGCTGACATGACCGGACCCGAGATGATCACGACCGAACGCCTGATCCTGCGTCCCCATCGCCCGGACGATCTCGACGGCTACGCGCTCCTGTGGCTGCCGCCGACCGACGGGCCGCCCCGCGTGCCGGTGCTCGACCGCGAGGGCGCCTGGGCGCGCCTGCTGCGCCTCGTCGGCCATCGCGCCGTCTTCGGCTTCGCGCCGTGGCTGGTGACCGAGGCCGCGAGCGGCGCCATCCTAGGCGAAGCCGGCTTCGCCCGTTTCGAGCGCGGCATCGGCCCCGGCTTCGACGAGGCCGCCGAGGCGATGTGGACGCTGCGTCCCGAACATCGTGGCCGCGGCCTCGCCCACGAGGCGATGGCGGCGGCCGTCGCCGACTTCGATGGCCGGTCGGGCGCACCGCGCAGCGTCTGCATGATCGAGCCCGACAACGCCGCCTCGCTCGCCCTCGCCACCCGCCTCGGCTACCGCCGTTACGGCGAGGCCCTGCGGCACGGCCGGGCGATCGATCTCCTCGAGCGCGTCGTCGGCTGAAGGCCCGATAAACAAAACCCCCGCGCCGTCGCCGACGCGGGGGGTCGATCTCTTCGGGCCGATCGAGCTGCTCGATCAGGCGGCGAGCGCCTTGCTCAGCGGCAGCAGGTCGTAGCCCAGCGCCTCGGCGACGGCGGCGTAGGTGACGCGGCCGGCGCAGACGTTGAGGCCGTTCGCCAGATGCGGATCCTCGGCGATCGCCTTCTTCCAGCCCTTGTCGGCGAGCGCCAGGGCGAAGGGCAGGGTCGCGTTGTTGAGCGCGAAGGTCGAGGTGCGGGCGACGCCGCCCGGCATGTTGGCGACGCAGTAGTGCACGACGCCGTCGACCACGTAGGTCGGCCTGGAGTGGGTCGTGGCACGCGAGGTCTCGGCGCAGCCGCCCTGGTCGATCGCCACGTCGACGATGACCGAACCGCGCTTCATGGTCTTGAGCATCGGCCGGGTGATCAGCTTCGGCGCGGCGGCGCCGGGGATCAGCACGGTGCCGATGACGAGGTCGGCGCCGGCGACGAGCTCGGCGACGGTCTCACGGGTCGAGGCGGCGGTCTTGACGCGGGCGCCGAACTGCTGGGTCAGGCGACGCAGCACGTCGAGCGAGCGGTCGACCACGGTGACGTCGGCGCCCATGCCGAGCGCGATCGTGGTGGCATGCGTGCCGGAGACGCCGCCGCCGAGGACGACGACCTTGGCCGGCGCCACGCCGGGGACGCCGCCCATCAGGATGCCGCGGCCCTTGGAGGCGTTCTCGAGCGCGTGGGCGCCGACCTGCGCCGCCATGCGGCCGGCGACTTCCGACATCGGGGTGAGGAGCGGCAGGCCGCCGGTCGGCGAGGTCACCGTCTCGTAGGCGATGCAGGTGGCACCCGAATCGACGAGGTCGCGGGTCTGGGCCGGATCGGGCGCGAGGTGGAGGTAGGTGAAGAGCAGGTGATCGGCGCGCAGCTTCTTGCGCTCGACGGCCAGCGGCTCCTTGACCTTGACGATCATCTCGGCCTCGCCCCAGACGGCGTCGACGTCGTCGACGATCTTGGCGCCGGCCTTGACGTAGTCGCGATCGGTGATGCCGGCGCCCTTGCCGGCCCCCTTCTCGATCAGGACGGAATGACCATGGGCGACCAGCTCGGCCACCGACGACGGCACCAGGCCGACGCGATCCTCGTGGTCCTTGATCTCCTTGGGAACACCGATGCGCATTGTCCATCTCCCGAACCGGATCGGCAGCGGCCTTCCCGTGCCGAATAATCTGTCGATGATGCGCGCGATCCCGCGCAATTTTTCGCCGGAGTTTGGATTTCAATCCATTCGATAAGACGGAAAGTTGTTTTAATCACGGAAATCGTCGAATATCATGCGACCATGCTGTTGGACGATCGTGACCGCCAGATCCTGAGCGAACTGCAAGCCGACGGCCGGCTGACCAATGCCGAGCTGGCCGAGCGCGTGCACCTGTCGCAATCCGCCTGTCTGAGACGGGTGAACCTCTTGATGGGGAGCGGGCTGGTGGCGGGCACCCATCTGGTGATCGACCAGAAGACGGCGGGTTTCGCCGGCACCGCCTATGTCTCGATCACCCTCGACAGCCAGGACCGCGCCCGCCTCGACGCCTTCGAGGCGAAGGTGCGGCTGGTCTCGCAGATCCAGGAATGCCACCTGCTCGCCGGCCAGTCGGACTATCTGCTGCGCGTGATCTTCCGCGACATGGCCGACCTCGAGCGCCTGCATTCGGAAGTGCTGACGCGCCTGCCCGGCGTGGTGCGCGTGCAGTCGCAATTGACGCTGCGCACGGTGAAGCGGACGACGCGGGTGCCGGTGTGAGGGGGGATCGAGTGGCCGCGAACGCTCGCCGGAGGTCACTGGCCTCATCGCGCCGATTGCGGCCTCGCGCTCATCAGGCAGGATCATCCGGGTCCGGATGAGAAGACGAAACTGCCGGAGCCGGGGCTTCCTTGCGGAGAGCAGCCCAGGTCAGCAGGGCGTCGAGAGCCGGACAGAGGGCCTGCCCCCACTCGGTCAAGCGGTACTCGACCTTCGGCGGCACCTGATGGTGCACGATGCGGTGTACGATGTCGTCCTTCTCCATCTGCCGGAGCTGCTGGACGAGCATCTTCTGGGAGATCGCAGGGATCGCCCGTTCGAGATCCGAGAAGCGCAGCGTGCGGCCGCCAAACAGGTGAAACAGGATCACCAGCTTCCAACGTCCCTCGATGAGCTTCAGCGCCTGTTCGACGCCTTCCGCTGCGGTCTCGCGGGTATGGCCGTGTGGCTTACCTTCAGGTGAGTACCTGACTTTTTCGTGCGTACTTGTCATTATCTCAGGATAGGGCCAACTCTCTCGAGGTGCAATGCACTTGGGAGATGGGTCATGGCCATGGATCTACCGAAACCGATCGCCGACTATTTTGTTGCGGAGAGAAAAGACGGTGCGGCCACCGCGCGCTGCTTCACCGAAGATGCCGTCGTCGTCGATGAACGAAGGAACCACGGCGGTCGCGTGGCAATCGAGGCGTGGAAGACCGAAGTCTCGACGAAATACCACGCCGTCGCCGAGCCGATGGCCGTCGTCGAAGAGGGCGGTCGCGTCGTCGTGACCTGCCGCGTCTCCGGCGACTTTCCAGGTAGCCCCATCGACCTGCGCCATGCCTTCGTCCTCGAAGCCGGTGCCATCGCGCGACTGGAGATCGTCCCATGAGCCCTGATCTCGATCTGCAGGGGCGCCGGGCCCTGGTGACCGGAGGGACCCAGGGCGTTGGTGCGGCCATCGTCGAAGTGCTGCGGGAAGCCGGCGCCCGGATCGTCACCACGGCACGCAGCGTACCCGAGATCTCGCCCCCGGATCTCCGCTACATCGCCGCCGATATCGCAACCGCGGAAGGGTGTGCAAAGGTCGCGAGCTTCGCCCTCGAGCAGCTCGGCGGTGTGGACATCGTCGTCAATGTCGTGGGTGGTTCGACCGCCCCGACCGGTGGCTTCTCCGTCCTCGACGACGACGTGTGGATGCGCGAACTGAACCTCAATCTGATGACGGCGGTTCGCCTCGACCGAGCCCTGTTGCCCTCGATGATCGCACAGGGCTCCGGTGTCGTCGTCCATGTCACGTCCATTCAGGGAAGACTGCCGTTGCCGGAGTCGACCACGGCCTATGCTGCGGCGAAGGCGGCTCTCTCGACCTACAGCAAGAGCCTGTCGAAAGAGGTGTCGCCGAAGGGCGTCCGAGTGGTGAGGGTGTCGCCGGGCTGGGTGGAAACGGCAGCGGCGGTCGCCTTGACCGAGCGTCTCGCCGAGCAGGCGGGAACCGACTATGCCGGCGGCAAACAGATCATCATGAACTCGCTCGGCGGCATTCCCCTCGGGCGGCCGGCGAAACCCCGGGAGGTCGCCGATCTCGTCGCCTTTCTCGTGTCCTCGCGCGCCGGTGCGATCACCGGCAGTGAGTTCGTCATCGACGGCGGCACGGTCCCGACCGTGTGACGCGCCGCGCGCAGTCGCCGGTCCCGGATCGGCGCGCCCCGTCGTTTCTGCCCGCCGTGCCCGCAGTCGTCGACGAAGCCACCCACCGAGTTGCGGCGGGCGGTCGCGACGTCACCTCGTGTCGCAAGTCGCAAGTCGCCGGAACGCATCGGACGCGGTCGCAGCCCCCACGCCCCTTCCGAGATTGCGGGAAGGGCGGAGGCGTGTGGGCGTTGGCCTGTCTCCAGCCCGGGATCGCTTCAAGTCGATACGCGCCCGGCCAAGTGGCCGCTTCGGGCCGAAGGACGGTCCCCGAGATCTCCCATCCCCCCGGCGAGAAGACATTAACCCATATTCATAAAAATGCATGATACATGCATTCAAAAGGCTCAGCTCACGTCCGTCTCCCCGGCCGAGCGTCGCCGGCAGGCGCCGCCGCGCGGCTGCCGGCCGGACCGAACGCCACCCCGCCTCAGCGGTTCAGGTCGACCGAGCCCCAGCAGTCCGGGCCCTTCCAGGTGCCGGCGACGTTGCGGGAGGTGACCTTGCCGGTGAAGTGGACGTCGCCCTTGGGCGAGGCCATCACCGCGGTGAAGGAGCCGTCCGACTTGACCGTGCCCGAGGCGCGCTCGCCGGAGCCTTCGTAGGCGTAGCCGATCAGCTCGATCGAGCCGCCCGAGACGTTGCCGTTCATCGGCGTGACGCCGGCACAGGCCGCGCCGCGACCACCGGCGACCGACGAGGCGCCCGAGTAGCTGTCGGCGAACGCCGGAGCGGCGGAGGCGGCGAGAGCGAGGGCGAAGATCGGGGCGAGAAGGCGCATGACGAAACTCCGAATGCACGAGCCGTCCGAGCGACGGCGAGGCGCACGTTAGACGAGGCGGCGCGGGCTGGAAACCACTTCGCGGTCACAGGTCCGGGAAAACCTGCATCGCCGCGTCATCCGTTGCTCGCAGTGACCTCGGCGCCCGCGAGATCCGCCCGGCCGCGCAGGATCGCGTCGGCCTCCGGCAGATAGAGATCGGAGCCGGCGGGGTGGAGCACCAGCCCCGGCAGGATCGACGGCCGCGCCCGCGAGCCCTTGGTCGCCGTCACCAGCAGGCGATGGGCGGGCGCATCGGCGCGCGGGTGGACGGGGCGGACGGCGACGTCGCCGAAGCGGCCGGAAAGGGCCGTGAGAATCTCGTCGAGCCCGTCGCCGCGGAAGATCAGGCCGAGCCGGCCCTTCGGCGCCAGGACCGAGGCGGCGACGCGCATCCAGTCGGCGAGCGTGCCCTCGGAAAAGACGTGGGCGGCGGCGCGGCGCGCGTCGGGCGATGGGCGGACGCTGCCGGGGGCGAAGAAGGGCGGGTTGACGATCACCCGGTCGAAGCTCTCGCGCGGCAGGGCGGCGTCGCGGACCGCGCCCCGGCGCAGCACGTCGACGGTCGCGATCGTGACGCGGGCGCCGAAGGCGGCGTTCTCGCCCCGCGACGC
>DBMN01000077.1 GCA_002298965.1 Rhizobiales bacterium UBA697
GAAGCGGCCCGCGCCCTCGTCCTCCTCCTCGGCCGCGGCCCGGCCCTCGTCGAGACCGCCGCCTTCGCCGCGTTCGATCCGGCCGAAGCCGATCTCCTCCTTCTCCTCGGCCGCGGCGACCTCGATGCCGCCGATCCGGCGCGGACGTGGTTCGCCGCCGCCGGCACGATCGAGGGCGGCGGCTTGGCGCTCGCCGCCTGCGAGGCGACCGCCTGGGGCACGATCGCCGGCAGTCCGGCGTTGCTCCTCTCGGGCCGCCCCGAAGATCTCTTCGTCGCGACCCTCGCGATCCTCGAGCCGATGATCGCCGCGCTCGCGGGATGGACGCCGCCGATCGTCGAGACGACCGGCCGCCTCGCCCGCAAGCTCGTCTCCGAGATCGGCCTCGCCGAGATCGCCCTCCTCGCCCGCGCCGACGACGGTTCGCTCGTGCCGCTCTCAACCGGCCGCCCGCCCTGGACCGCGATCGCCCGCGCCGACGCCTGGGTCGAACTCGGCCCCGACTGCGAAGGCTTCGCCGACGGATCGACCCTCGCCGTCCGCGCGCTCGCGCCCATTCTCTGACGACAATCCGGAGCATACCGCCGTGAAACAGGACCAGTTTCTCACCGTTCTCGGGCGCGACGAGGCGCTCGCGCGATTCGAGACGGCGCTCGCCGCCGCGCCGGTCGGGGTCGAGACGGTGCCGCTCGGGGACAGCCTCGGCCGCATCGTCGCCCGCAGCCTGTCGCCGGCGATCGAGGTGCCGCCCTTCGATCGCTCGACCATGGACGGTTTCGCCGTCCGGGCGAGCGACGTCGCCACGGCCTCCGAGGAGAACCCGATCGCCCTGAAGCCGACCGGCGAGCAGATCGCCTGCGGCCGTCTGCCCAGGATCGCGATCGAACCCGGCGCCACCTCGGTCATCGCCACCGGCGGCCCGATCCCGCGCGGCGCCGACGCCGTCGTGCCGGTCGAATGGACCGAACCGGCCGCCGACGGCACCATCCTCGTCCGCCGCGCCGTGGCGGGCGGCCAGAACGTCGCCTTCGCCGGATCAGACCTCGGCCGCGGCGAGGTCTTCATCCGCCGCGGCACGCCGATCGGCTCGCGCGAGATCGGCATGATGGCGGCTTCCGGCATCGGCGAGGTGCCGGTCTGGCGCCGGCCGAAGGTCGCCGTCGTCTCGACCGGCGACGAGCTCGTCGCCCCCGGCGCGCCGCTGCCGCCGGCCGGCATCTACGACACCAACGGCCCGATCGTCGCGGCGACCGTCGCCGAGAACGGCGGCGAACCGGTGATCCTCGGCCGCGTGCCGGACGACGAGGCGGCGCTGCGCGAGACGCTCGCCCGGGCGCTCGAGAGCTGCGACATGGTCGTGCTCTCCGGCGGCACCTCCAAGGGCGCCGGCGACTACACCTCGCGGCTGGTGGCCGAACTCGGCGAACCCGGCATCGTCGTCCACGGCGTCGCGCTGAAGCCGGGCAAGCCGCTCTGCCTCGCCGTCTGCCGCGGCAAGGCTGTGATCGTTCTGCCGGGCTTCCCGGCCTCGGCGATGTTCACCTTCCACGAGTTCGTCGTGCCGTCGCTGCGCCGTCTCGCCGGCCTCAAGCCGCGCGCCGACGAGAGCGTCGAGGCGACGGTGCCGGTGCGCGTGCCCTCGGCCCGCGGCCGCACCGAATACGTCATGGTCTCGCTCGCCGAGGGCGACGAGGGCGAGGTCGTCGCCCATCCGGTGTTCAAGGGCTCGGGCTCGATCTCGGCCTTCGCCCAGGCCGACGGATTCGTCGCCGTCGACGCGCTCGCCGACCATCTGCCGGCGGGCTCGGACTGCGAGGTGACGCTGTTCGACCCCGACATCCGCCTGCCCGATCTGGTGATCGCCGGATCGCACTGCATCGGCCTCGAGCCGATCGTCGACACGCTGTCCGACCGCGGCTTCGACGTCCGCATCCTGGCGCTGGGCTCGACCGGCGGCCTCGAGGCGGCGCGGCGCGGCGAATGCGACGTCGCCCCGATGCATCTGATGGACCCGGCGACCGGCGGCTGGAACCAGCCCTTCCTCGACGACGGCCTCGAACTGCACGAGGGCTGGCGCCGCATGCAGGGCTTCGTCCATCGCCCCGACGATGCGCGATTCGCGGGATTCGCGACGGTCGCCGAGGCGGTCGCGGCGGCCCTCGCCGATCCGTCCGTCGTCATGGTCAACCGCAACCAGGGCGCCGGCACGCGAATCCTCATCGACCGGCTGCTCGCCGGTCGCCGCCCGCAGGGCTGGCAGAATCAGCCGCGCTCGCACGGCGCGGTCGTCGTCGCGGTCGCCCGCGGCGCCGCCGACTGGGGCATGACGATCGAGCCCGCGTCCCGCGCCGAGGGTCTCGCCTTCCTGCCCTATGGGGAAGAGCACTACGACTTCGCGATCCCGCGCTCGCGGCTGGACCGTCCGGCGGTCCGCGCCTTCCTCGACCTCGTCGCCGATCCGGCGATGCGGGCGCGCCTCGCCGAGATCGGCTTCCGCCCGGCGTGATCGCGGCGACGTTCGGCGACGGCCTCAGCAGCCGTCGTCGAGACCGTCCTGCGCATCGGCGGTCTTCATCAGATCCTCGAGCACCGCGACATGCGGCGCGGCGGCGGCTTCGGTCGCCGCCAGGATGGCGCGATAGCGCACCACCACCTCTCGCCCGAGCTCGGTCAGCCGCGCTCCGCCGCCGCCGGCGCCGCCGGTCTGGCCGGTGACGAGCGGACGGCCGAAGGCCTTGTTGAGGTGGTCGACCAGTTCCCAGGCCCGACGATAGGTCATCCCCAGCGCCCGACCGGCGCCGGAGATCGATCCCGTTTCGTCGATGGCTTCGAGCAGGGCGACCTTGCCGTGACCGATTCGCGTGTCGGAATCCAGCTTGAGGAACAAACGAACGGCGATCATCGGCGGCTCCCGAACCCGAGGTGATCGGCGACGCGACGCGGCGTCGCCCGCGTACGAGCAAACTTCCTTTCGTCGACGGAAGCAAGTCGCCGCCCCCTCGCGTCGACGTGAAATCGAGTGCTCCAAAATTGCCTTTTGGAACAATTGCAAATTCGAACGGGCCGATCGATGATCCGCCCAAGCAAAAATACTGACGGCACAGCGAAATGCTTTGTCGATCATAACGAATATCAGGGAGTGAAACAAGGCGGTCTCGCCGTTTTGTTTTACAAATCACAACGAAAACTGGACCGTCGCCTCTCCTCGGGGTCGGCGAACGGTTCGTCGACCGCAAGGGAGGAAGAGGCCCATGATGAATTCACTGCACATCGACGCATCGAAGTGCACCGGGTGCCTGCAATGTGAAATGGCGTGCTCCTTCGAGAACCACGGCGTCTTCGCCACCTCGAAGTCGCGCATCAAGGTCTTCGACTTCCACTCGACCGGCCGCAAGGTCCCCTACACCTGCACGCAGTGCTCGGAAGCATGGTGCATGCATGCCTGCCCGGTCGGCGCCATCCACGAGGACAAGGTTCTCGGCGCCAAGGTGGTCAACGAGACCACCTGCGTCGGGTGCAAGGTCTGCACCATCGCCTGCCCCTTCGGCACGATCAACTACGTGGCGGACACCGGCAAGGTGCAGAAGTGCGACCTCTGCGCCGGCGCTCCGGCCTGTGCCGACGCCTGCCCGACCGGCGCCATCACCTTCGTCGACGCGAACTGGACCGGCCTCGATCGCATGAGGAACTGGGCCGAGAAGCTCGACACCGCCACGAAGACCGCCTGAGGAAGACGAGGAGAATCCCATGTCCTGGCAACGCAAGATTCTGCGCGTCGACCTGACCGCCGGCACCGTTTCCAACGAGCCGCTCAACATGGAATGGGCGATGGAATACCTCGGCTCCCGCGGCCTCGGGACGAAGTATTTCGTCGACGAGGTCGGCCCCGGCGTCGACCCGCTGTCCCCCGCCAACAAGCTGATCTTCGCCACCGGCCCGCTGACCGGCACCATGGCCTCGACCGGCGGCCGCTACACCGTCATCACCAAGGGCGCGCTGACCGGCGCCATCGCCTGTTCCAACTCCGGCGGCTACTGGGGCGCCGAGCTGAAGCAGGCCGGCTGGGACATGATCATCTTCGAGGGCAAGTCCCCGAAGCCGGTCTACCTCCTGGTGCGCGACGACGAGGTCACCCTCGAGGACGCGAGCGACCTCTGGGGCCACAC
This sequence comes from Rhizobiales bacterium UBA697, assembly GCA_002298965.1. Classification (GTDB taxonomy): domain Bacteria; phylum Pseudomonadota; class Alphaproteobacteria; order Rhizobiales; family Ancalomicrobiaceae; genus Pinisolibacter. The sequence goes on from DBMN01000077.1 coordinate 4,167, forward strand.
CGTGTGGCACACCGAAGAGAACCTGAAGGCTCGCCATCAGGACCCGCTGATGCGCGTCTCCTCGATCGGCCGTTCGGCCGAACAGGGCTGCCTCTACGCCGCGGTCGTCAACGACCTCCACCGCGCCGCCGGCCGCTCCGGCGTCGGCACCGTGATGGCGTCGAAGAACCTCAAGGCGATCGCCGTGCGCGGCACCAAGGGCGTCGGCACCGTGCGTGACCCGAAGGCCTTCATGACCGCCACCAAGGCCGCCAAGAAGGTGCTCGCCGACAATGCCGTCACCGGCCAGGGCCTGCCGACCTACGGCACCCAGGTGCTGATGAACGTCATCAACGAGATCGGCGCCCTGCCGACGCGCAACCACAAGGACGTCCAGTTCGAGGGTGCGCGCGACATCTCGGCCGAGGCCATGCGCGAGAAGCGCCCGACCGACGGCAAGGCGAACCTCGTCACCAACCAGGCCTGCTTCGGCTGCACCATCGCCTGCGGCCGGGTGTCGAAGATGGATCCGGGCCACTTCTCCGTGAAGGACAAGCCCCAATACCACGGCGCCTCCGGCGGCGTGGAGTACGAGGCCGCCTGGGCCCTGGGCGCCGCCAACGGCGTGTCGGACCTGGAGGCCCTCACCTACGTGAATTTCCTCTGCAACGAGGAAGGCCTGGACCCCATCACCCTGGGCGCCACCATCGGCGCGGCCATGGAGCTCTACGACCTGGGCATCCTCACCAAGGAGGAGGTCGGCCTGGAACTGCCCTGGGGCTCGGCCCAGGCCCTGGTCACCCTGGGCGAATGGACGGCCCGGGGCGAGGGCTTCGGGAAGATCCTGGGCCTGGGCTCGCGCCGCCTCTGCGCGAAGTACGGGCGGCCCGAGCTCTCCATGACCGTCAAGGGCCAGGAGTTCCCCGCCTATGACGGCCGCGGCCTGCAGGGCATGGCCCTGGAGTACGCCACGTCCAACCGCGGCGCCTGCCACGTGCGCGGCTACATGGTCTCCCCCGAAGTGCTGGGCATCCCGGTGAAGATGGATCCCGGCGCCACCGAAGGCAAGGCGCCGATGCTCAAGGCCTTCCAGGACCTGACGGCGGTGGTGGATTCCGCGGGCATCTGCCTGTTCACCACCTTCGCGTGGTCGGCGGACGACATCCAGTCCATGATCCAGCCCGCCCTGGGCGGCGACTGGTCCCTGGAGGCCCTCATGACCCTGGGCGAGCGCGTGTGGAACCTGGAACGCCGCTACAACCTCGCCGCGGGCCTCACCGGCAAGGACGACACCCTGCCCCCGCGCCTCCTCACCGAGCCCGCCAAGACCGGCCCCCAGAAGGGGAGGGTGGCCGACCTGGGCAAGATGCTGCCGGAGTACTACCAGGTGCGAGGCTGGACCCCGGAGGGCGTCCCCACGCCCGAGACCGTGACCCGCCTGGGACTGTGACCATGCGGCACGTCATCATCGGCGCCGGCCCCGCCGGCGTCACCGCCGCCGAAACCCTCCGCAAGGCGGACCCCGGAGCCTCCGTCACCCTGATCCACGGAGAGTCGGAGGAGCCTTATGCCCGCATGGCGATCCCCTACCTGCTGGCCGGGAAGATCCGGGAGTCCGGCCTGCGCATCCGGCCCCGCGAGGGCCACTACGCGGACCTGGGCATCGACCTGGTGCCGGGCCGGGTGCGCGCCGTGACACCTGGAAACGGCCAGGTCACGCTGGCGTCGGGAGAGTCCCTTCCCTACGACCGCCTCCTGGTGGCGACCGGTTCCCGGCCCACCCTCCAGCGGATCCCGGGCATCGACCTGCCCGGGGTCCACACCTGCTGGACGCTGGAGGACGCCCGGGTTCTCCTGCGCAAGGCCCGCCCCGGCACCCGCGTCGTCCAGATGGGCGCGGGCTTCGTGGGGTGCATCATCATGCAGGGCCTGGTGTCGATGGGGGTGGACCTCACCATCCTCGTGCGCAGCGGGCGCATGGTCTCCCGCATGATGAACCCGCCCAGCAGCGCCATGATCCGGCGCTGGTGCCAGTCCAAGGGCGTGACGGTGCGGGTGGAGACCCTGCCCGAAGCCATCACCGCCGAGGACGGCCATCTCCGGGTGCACCTGCCGGGAGGCGAGACGCTGCCTGCCGACATGTACCTCTGCCTGGTGGGCGTCAAGCCCGCGGCTGAGTTCCTGGACGGCACCGGCGTGGCCATGGGCTCGGGGATCCTGGTGGACGCCGCCATGGCCACCTCCGTCCCCGGGATCTACGCCGCCGGCGACGTGGCCGAGCACGTGGACGTGATCACGGGCGAGCGTTCCGTGAACGCCATCCAGCCCAACGCCGTGGAGCAGGGACGCGTGGCGGCCCTGAACATGGCCGGACGCAGGGCGGCGAGCCGGGGCACCTTCTCCTTCAACATCCTGGACACCCTGGGGCTCCTGTCCTCGTCCTTCGGGGCCTGGCAGGGGCTGCCCGGCGGCGACGCCGTGGAGGCGTCTAATCCGGACCGCTACCGGTACCTCAACCTCCAGTTCGCCGGCGACCTGCTGGTGGGCGCCAACGCCGTGGGCCACAGCGACCATATCGGGGCCCTGCGCGGCCTCATCGAGGGCAAGGTCCACCTGGGGCCCTGGAAGGAGCGGCTGCGGCAGAACCCAGGCCTCATCATGGATGCCTACCTCGCCTGCGCGCAGAAAGCATGAACGTAACCTTCAAGCTCTACGCCACCCTCGCCGCCCACCTCCCGCCGGAGGCCCGGAGGTCCCGCCAGGTCGCGGTGGAGGTGGCGGACGGCATGACCGTGCAGGGGATGATCGAACGGTTCCGGGTGCCGCCGGAGCTGTGCACCCTGGTGCTGGTGAACGGCCATTTCATCGCGCGTGAGGCCTTCGTGGGCACGGTCCTGGCAGAAGGGGACGTGCTGGCCATCTGGCCCCCGGTGGGCGGTGGCTGAGCGGGGCGTGGTCCGGCTGGAGATGACGCTCACGCGGGAGGAATTCCGGCGCACGCTCCTGGCGGCGGCCGGGGGGGAGGTGCGGACCCTGGTGGATGGGTACGGCGGCGGGGAGGGCGGGAGGACCTGGCGCATCACTCTGGCGGACCTGCCGCCCCTGGACCTGGGGGCGCTCCATCTCGACCGTCTGCAGGTGGACCTTCACTTCAAGGGGTACGGGCCGCCTGAACAGGACGCCTTCATGGCGCGGTTCCTGGCGCACTTCCGGCGGGGGGGAGGGTAGTTCTCTTCGGTTGGGCATCATGGGATGTGGCTGATCCCATCCTTTCGGCGGGTTTAAGAAACTGATCAGACACAGAGTTGCGCAGAGGCGCAGAGGACACAGGAAAG
>DBMN01000177.1 GCA_002298965.1 Rhizobiales bacterium UBA697
GGAGGCCGCCGCCGCCGCCGTCGCCGCCCATGTCGCCGCCGCCGGCGTCTGCCTCCTCGCCCGCATGGGCCCGCGCGACGCGGAAGCCGCCTCCTGACGTGGCCGATGTGCCCGCCGAACGGGCTGGACCGTTTTTGCGGCGCCTCCTAAGCTTCCGCGGACATGGCCCGCGTGTCGCGGGCGGAACGGAGGGTCGTCGCGTGGATTTTCTGCTGCTCTTCCTCAAGTCCGCCGGCATCGGCGTGGCGGTCGCCGCGCCCGTCGGCCCGATGAGCCTGCTCTGCATGCGCCGGACGCTGACGCAAGGCTGGCGCTGGGGCCTCGCCACCGGCGGCGGCATCGCCTTCGGCGACGCGATCTATGCCGCGGTCGCCGCCCTCGGCCTCGCCGGCGTCTCCGCCTTCGTGCTCGCCTGGGAGAAGCAGCTCCACCTCGCCGCCGGCCTGTTCCTGATCTGGCTGGGGCTGAAGACCTTCTTCACGAAAGACGACGGCCGCGTCGCCGAGGCCGGCATCGCCGGCACGCCCGCCGCCGCCTTCCTCGGCTCGATCGCCCTGACGCTGACCAACCCGCCGACCATCGTCATGTTCGCCGCGGTCTTCACCGCGCTCGCCCCGACGACCGGATTCGACCCCGTCACGGCGCTCGCCACCGTCTCGGGCGTGCTCACCGGCTCGTTCCTGTGGTGGGTCGGCGTCGTCGCCGCCGTCTCCGGCCTGCGCGCTGCGCTCGGCCGCCGCGTGCGCCTGTGGATCGACCGCGTCGCCGGCGTCGTCCTCGCCGTCCTCGGCGCCGACCAGATCCGCCGCGCCTGATCGATCGGACCCGGACCAAACGAGAAGAGCCCCCGCCGGGCGATCCGGTCGGGGGCTCTCGTCGTCTCGGGGCTTCGGCTCAGTAGGCGTTCCTGGTGTCGAACAGCCGGAAGGGCGTCAGCGCCAGGATCTTGATGTCGAACAGGATCGACCAGTTCTCGATGTAGTAGATGTCGTGCTCGATGCGCTTGCGGATCTTCTCCGGCGTGTCGATCTCGCCGCGCCAGCCGTTGATCTGCGCCCAGCCGGTGATGCCGGGCTTGACCTTGTGGCGGGCGAAGTAGCCGTCGACGACGTTGTCCCACATGCGGTTCTCGGTCTGCGCCATGATCGCGTGCGGCCGCGGGCCGACCAGCGAGAGTTCGCCGGAGAGCACGTTGAAGAGCTGCGGCAGCTCGTCGATCGAGGTCTTGCGGATGAAGCGGCCGACCGGCGTGACGCGTGGGTCGCCCTTGGTCACCGCCTGCTTGACGTCGGCGTCGCAGAGATCGACGAACATCGAGCGGAACTTCCACACCGAGATGACCTCGTTGTTGAAGCCGAAGCGCTTCTGGCGGAAGAAGATCGGCCCCTTCGACGTCGCCTTGACGGCGATCGCCGCACCGACCATCAGCGGCGCCAGCGCCACGAGGGCCAGCGTGCCGACGACGAGATCGAAGATCCGCTTCGACACCGCGTCCCAGTCGGCGAGCGGCTTGTCGACGACGTCGATGAAGGGCAGGGAGCCTTCGTAGGTGTAGTTGCGCGGCCGGAACTTCAGCTTGTCGGAATGGGCCGAGAGGCGGATGTCGACCGGCAGCACCCAGAGCTTGCGCAGCATCTGCTGGACGCGCAGCGCCGCGGTGATCGGCAGCGCCACGATCAGCATGTCGAGCTTGACGATGCGGCCGAACTCGACGAGCTCCGGCACGGTGCCGAGCTTCGGATAGCCCTCGACCATCGCCGGCGAGCGTTCGTCGTCGCGGTCGTCGAAGATGCCGCAGATGCGGATGTCGTTGTCGCGCTGCGCCTCGAGGCCGCGGATGACCTCCTCGGCGAGCTTGCCGCCGCCGACGATGACGGCGCGCCGTTCGAGCCGGCCGTCGCGGGTCCAGCCGACCACCAGCCGGGTCAGGATCGCCCGCGAGGCGAAGAACCACGCCACGCCGCCGACGAACCAGCGCGCGACGAGGAGGCCTTCGCCGCCCTCCATCCGGCCGGTGAAGAAGGCGAGTGCGGCCGCACCGGCGAAGAGCATGCCCCAGGCCGCGAGCACGCGGCCGAGCTGCGAGGCGAAGTTGCGGAAGGCGGCGATCTGGTAGCCTTCGAGCGCCTGCACGAAGAGCACGGCGAGCGCCGCGCCGATGCCGACCGCCGCGGTGCGGATGCCGTCGTCGAAGCCGCCGGCGATGGCGAGCGTCGTCAGTCCGAGCGCCGCCAGCGCGACGAAGTCGAGTGCACGCACCGAGCCGGCGAGCAGCCGGCGCGAGATCGGTCGATCGGAGAAGAGCGCCGCCACCTCGCGCGCCTGATCCGACAGCGTCGCCGCCGTGCGCGGAGCCTCGGGCACCGCGTCGAAGGCGACCGGACCGTCGCCGCCGAGCGCGGCGAGGTCGACGCTCTGTCGATAGAGGGTCTTCGGATCGATCTGCTTCATGCCCCGTCTCCGGTCGTCCTGCCCCGTCGAGCGCCCCCACGCCCGACGCTCCCGCTGCCGCCGGCCTGAGCCGGGCGCGGAACCACCTCTCGTTCGGCCCGGATCATGGGCTCGGAACGGTGAAAGGCGCGTTGATGGACGCCTCGGAAAAGCCCGGAGTTTCGAAGGGTTTCGAATATGGTTGAGAAAGTTCCCAACAACTCTGACGTCGCGGCAGAGTCGCTCGTGCGGCGCGCAGTCAGAACAGCCGTTCGCGGACGTAGATCGTGTCGCCCGGACGGATCGGGTCGGTGACCGGCACGCGGCCGACCAGGACCTCGCCGTTGATCTGGCGGGTGACGTCGAGCGTGCGCTGGTCGGCGCGCGCCGAGTAGCCGCCGGCGATGGCGACGGCGGTCTGGGCGGTCATGCCGGCGACGTAGGGATACTGACCGGCGTTCTTGACCTCGCCCATGATGAAGAAGGGGCGATACTGGTCGATGTCGACCGAGACGTCGGGGGTGCGCAGGTAGCCGCCGTTGCGCAGCCGGGCGGCGATGTCGCGCTCGAGCTCGGGCGCCTTGCGGCCGCGCGCCGGCACGCCGCCGATCAGCGGCATCGAGATGTTGCCCGAGGCGTCGACCGTATAGACGTTGGTGAGGTTGGCCTGATCGAACACGGTGATGCGCAGGCGGTCGCCGGCATCGAACGTGTAGGGCTGGTTCAGCACCTCGTGGAAGGCCGGCGCCGGGCGCACGTAGCCGGAGCACCCCGCCAGGAGGCTCGCCACGAGCAGAACTTGCGCCAAACGAACCAACATCACGCGATCCTTCGATTCCGTCACGTCGAGAGATTGGGCGGATATGGTTAATGAACGTTGAACCCACGCCCCGCGTCGTTCTGCCGATGTCCCCGATCATGGTTAACGCGATGCTAACCAGCAGCTCGCAAGTTGGGGGAAGAGGAGACGGCGGACGATGTCGCTGAGCGAACCCCATGCCACCACCATCGATCTCGGCACCGCCCGCGACGCGGTCGCCGCCGCGCGCGGCCGTATCCTCGCCGTGGCCCTCGCCGCCGGTCTCGCCGGCGCCGGCTGGG
>DBMN01000290.1 GCA_002298965.1 Rhizobiales bacterium UBA697
CGCCTTCCGCGCCCTCGGCACCGGCCGGGCCGGCGATGGCGGCGAGCGCGCCGCCTTCGGGGGCGAGGACGCGGGTGATCAGCGGGCGCACGGCGAAGAGCAGGACGAGGAGCGTCATCAGCACCAGCGCGCCGAGCTCGGCGAAGCGGACGATGTCGTCGCGGCCGAAGTCGAACAGGGCGGCGATGCCGGTCTTCTGGCTCTCCAGCGGCTGGGCGGCGGGGGCGTCGGCGAAGCGCAGGTTGACCACTTCCACCACGTCGCCGCGCTTCTGGTCGAAGCCGACGGCGGAGCGCACCAGGGCGGCGATGCGGTCGAGGTCTTCCTTGGAGCGCGGCTGGTAGGAGACCTCGCCGGCGGCGGTGGTGGCATAGACGCCGTCGACCAGCAGCGCGACCGAGACCCGCTTCATGCGGCCGGCCTCGAGGATCTCGGTGCGGGTGGTCTTGGAGATCTCGTAGTTGACGGTCTCCTCGGAGGTGTTGGAGGCCTCCTTGGAACCGGCGCCGGCCTGATCCTGGGTGCCGGCGGGCACCTGGTTCGACACGGTCACGCCCTTTTCGGTCGAGGCGTTCTGCGAGCTCTCTTCCTTGGTCTGGGTCGAGCGCACCACCTGGCCGTTGGGATCGAAGGTGTCGGAGGTCTGGGTGACGCGGTTGAAGTCGAGCTCGGCGGCGACGTGGACGCGGACGCGGCCCTGGCCGACGATCGAGGCGACGATCGACTCGATCTGGTTCTCGAGCCGCGCCTCGTAGGCGGAGGTGCGTTCCTGCAGCGAGGCGGCGACGAGGCCGTTGGGATCGTCGCCCTCGCCGGTGGCGAGCAGGCGGCCGGTCTCGTCGACGATCGACACGCGCGACGGCTTCATGCCCTCGACCGCGGCGGCGACGAGATGCTGGATGGCGCGGACCTGGGTCTGGTCGATCTGGCCCTTGAGCTTGAGCGCGATCGAGGCGGTCGGCTCCTTCTTCTCGCGCTGGAAGATCTGGCGTTCGGGGATGACGAGGTGGACGCGGGCGGCCTGGACGCGGTCGATCGAGCGGATGGTGCGCGACAACTCGCCCTCGAGGGCGCGCAGGTGGTTGATGTTCTGGACGTAGGAGGTGGTGCCGAGGCTGTCGGTCTTGTCGAAGATCTCCCAGCCGACGTTGCCGCCGGCGGGCACGCCCTTCTCGGCGAGCTTCATCCGGAGACGCAGCACCTTGTCCTTGGGGACGAGGACCTGAGCGCCGTCGTGGCGCAGCTCGTAGACGATGCCCTGGGCCTCGAGGTCCTTGACGATGGCCGAGCTGTCGCGGTCGGAGAGGTCGGAGTAGAGCGGCGTCATCACCGGCGCGGTGGCCCGGGTGATGACGAAGGCGAAGAAGCCGACCAGCAGCGCCGTGACGACGCCCATCGCGGCGAGGCGAGCGGGACCGAGGTTCTTGAGGAACTCGAGGGCGCCGTTCACGTCTCGACCTTTCAGTCTTCGTTGCGTTGACGGGGGCGACCGACCCCCGGGGGGTGGGGGTCGGCCGCGCGATTTCCGGTACCTGCGCCGCAGGGGGTGGGCGGCGCGTGGCTGTCGACGGTCCGGTGGGGTCGGAGAATCCGTTCGGCCACTGGGCAAGAATTTCCCAGTGGATGGTAAACGGGTGGTTAACGCCGTCTCTCTCCGGGACGTTCCGGTGAACGAAAGACCAAGAAAACCGGTCGCATCCGATCCGTTGCCCGGTCAAATTTGCCCAGTCGCGTCAAGGATTTGTCGAGACCTTACGCAAGGGCGTGGCAGTGGTGTCGTCGCAGGGGCAAAAAAAAGGGCCGCCCCGTGGGGCGGCCCTCGATCTCGTGCGGATCCGGGAGGATCATTGCCTGTATTGCTGAATGCGCGTGGTCCGCAGACCGGCCAGACCATGACGGTCGATCGACTGCTGCCAAGACAGGAACTCTTCGACGGTCAGGGTATAGCGGCTGCACGCCTCTTCCAGGGAAAGTAGTCCCCCTCGAACGGCGGCCACCACTTCGGCTTTGCGACGAATGACCCATCGTCTCGTGCCCTGCGGCGGCAGGTCGGCGATGGTCAACGGGCTTCCGTCCGGGCCGATGACGTATTTCACACGCGGTCTCATTTGATCGGTCATCGTACTCTCACACATTCGATGCGATCACATCGAGAGCGAGACTACGGGGCCGGGACTTAAAATATGGCTAAACACCGGCGGCCCCCTCGAGATTTTTCGCGAGCGTGGCCTCCGGGTCCCGAAATCCGGCGGAAATGCGCCGAAATCCGGCGCCCTCGCGGGCGTCGGATCGGGTGATTCGGCAATTTCGGGTGGTGGGCGCGACGAAACGCCGCCGTTCACGAACCGCCGGAGACGTTCGTCACCTTGTAGGCGGAGATGGTCTGACCGTCGACGGTCAGCATCGGCGTGGTGCCGGAGAAGTCGACCGCCGTGACGACGCCGTCGACCCCGGTCTTGATGGTGAGCGCGTTGCCGGAACTGTCGGAGCCGCTGACCGCGATCGTGTAGTCGCCCGCCGTCGCCTTGCCGCCGGAGCTGGTGGAGCCGTCCCAGGTGAAGGTGTTCGAGCCCGCGGTCAGCGACTTGGTCGTCGAATAGACCAGTTCGCCGCTGGCGTTGGTGACCTTGATCGTCGCCGACGTGGACTTGGCGGACGAGTCGAAGTTCCACGTCGCGGCGTTGGTGCCGTCGTAGGTCGAGGTCTTGCCCTCGGCCTGCACCGTCTTGCCGATGTAGGCGACGAGGTTGGATGCGTTCTGGGTGGTCGAGAGCGCCTCGAGATTGGCGAGGTGGGCGTTCATCTTGATCTGCTGTTCGACCGAGGAATACTGAACCAGCTGGTCGGTGAACTTCGACGCGTCGGTCGGGCTCAGCGGGTCCTGGTTCTGCATCTGGGTGACCAGCAGCGTCATGAACATCTCGTAGTTCGTCGAGAGGCTCTTGCTGTCGCTCGCCGTCGTCGACGTCGTGCTGGTCAGGGTCGGGGTGGTCAGGCCGAGGATGGACATCGCGAGATCTCCGAGGCGTTACGCAGGGTACTGGCCGCTCAGACGCGCAGGTCGAGGCCGCCGACCCGAGTGGGGCGGTAGGCGGCGATGACCGCGTCCTGAGAGGCGTGGGGAACTTCGTCTTCCGGGGCGGCGGCGGCGACGACCGGCGTCTCCGCGCCGGTCTGTGATCCGTTGCCGCGCTGATCGCGCATCGAGAACTGCAGACCCGAGTTGCCGACGTCGAGGCCGGCCTGGGCGAGCGAGCGCTCGAGTTGCTTCTGGTCGCGCAGCATCATGTCGAGGGTCTCGGAGCGCTCGACCACGAGGTGAGCCTTCACCTCGCCGTTGGCGCGGACCTCGACCTTGACGTCGACCGTGCCGAGCTCGGCCGGGTCGAGGCGGACGGTGAACTTGCTCGAGCCCTGATGGGTGCGGCGGGCGACCACGTCGGCCAGGCCGGCCATCGCCGAGGCTGCGACCGCCGGCGACACGTCGGCGGCGACGGCGCGCTGCGTCGATGCGCCGTTGGTCGTGGTGGCGACGTCGGCGGTGCGGGTCGGGGTGGCGGCGGCGGTCGGTTCGGTCGTCTTGGCGGTATCGAGCGGATCGGTCTCG
>DBMN01000287.1:0-23616 GCA_002298965.1 Rhizobiales bacterium UBA697
GGGCGGCGGCGGCATCGGCGACGAGGCGCGGAAAGCGCCCGCCGCCGGCGAGCACGATCAGCGGGCCCTCGCCCTCGTCGCGCCGCGCCGTCATCGCACCCTCACCGCGGCATGCAGACGCGGCGGTCGCCGCCCTCGCGGATGAAGGACACCACGTCCATCACCAGCGGCTCGTCGGCGAACATCGTGGCGACGTCCTCGACGCGCTCGAGCAGCGTGCCCTCTTCCGAGAACAGCATGCGATAGGCGGCGCGCAGCTTGTGGATGCTCTCGCGCTCGAAGGCGCGGCGCTTCAGGCCGACGATGTTGAGACCGCCGAGACGGGCGCGATCGCCGATCGCCGAACCGTAGGGGATCAGGTCGTTCTCGAGGCCGGAGAGGCCGCCGAGGAAGGAATGCGGCCCGATCCGCACCCACTGGTGCACGGCCGAGAGGCCGCCGAGGATGGCGTGGTCGCCGACGGTGACGTGGCCGGCGAGCGTCGCGTTGTTGACGAGGATGACCTCGTTGCCGACGTGGCAGTCGTGGGCGATGTGGGCGCCGACCATGATCAGGCAGCGATCGCCGATCGAGGTCAGCAGGCCGCCGCCCTCGGTGCCGGGATGGATCGTCACGTGCTCGCGGATGGTGTTGCCGGCGCCGATCGTCAGGCGGCTCGCCTCGCCGTGGTACTTGAGGTCCTGCGGCGGGTGGCCGATCGAGGCGAAGGGATAGATCTTGGTCTTGGGGCCGATCTCGGTCTTGCCGGCGACCGAGACGTGGCTCACCAGCTCGACGCCGTCGCCGAGCACCACCTCGGGGCCGACGACGCAGAAGGGACCGATGGACACGTCGGCGCCGACGACCGCGCCGTCCTCGACGATCGCGGAGGGATGGATCTTCGCCATGGGGACGATTCCTCGTCTGTGTTGTTCGCGTCCGTGGTCTATCGACCCGAGGGGCGCGAACGAAATCACTTCGTGTGTCGGTATGTGACGACGGGCGTCAGGCGACCAGCATGGCGCTGACTTCGGCCTCGGCGACGATCTTGCCGTCGACCTTGGCCTCGCCGCGGAACCACCACATGTTGGACCGCTGGCGCTGCTTGGCGACGTGGAACTCGACCGTGTCGCCCGGCACCACCGGCTTGCGGAACTTCACCTTGTCGACCGTCATGAAATAGACGACCGAGGGACGCGCGCCGCCGCCGGACTTCTTGCTCTTCAGCACGCACATCGCGCCGGCCGTCTGGGCCATGGCCTCGATCAGATAGACGCCCGGGAACACCGGCCGCTCCGGGAAATGGCCCTGGAACTGCGGCTCGTTGTAGGTGACGTTCTTGATGCCGACGCCGCGGTCGTCGCCGTCGATGTCGACGATCTTGTCGATCAGCAGGAAGGGATAACGGTGCGGCAGGAGCTCGAACAGCTCCTGGATGCCGACGGATTCGAGCGTGGTGGCGGGTTGGTCGGTCATCGCGCTCCTCTTTCCTCTCTCGTCTCGGTCCACGACGGCGCCGCAATTGCGCCGGTCGGGTCCATCAGTCCTTGGCGTCCGAACGGGCGGCGAGACGCGCCACCGCGGCCAGTTCGCGCGCCGCTTCCATGAAGGGCTTCGCCGGCGCGCCGACCCAACGGGCTCCGGCGGGGACGTCGGTGTGGACGCCCGAGCGCGCGCCGAGCTGGGCGCCCGCGCCGATCGTGACGTGGCCGGCGATACCGACCTGACCGGCCAGGACGACGAAGTCGCCGAGCTTGGTCGAGCCGGAAATGCCGACCTGCGAAACGATGACGCAGTGGCGGCCGATCTCGACGTTGTGGGCGATCATCACCAGATTGTCGATCTTCGAGCCCTCGCCGATCACCGTGTCGCGGTTGGCGCCGCGGTCGATCGTCGTGTTGGCGCCGATCTCGACGTCGTCCTGGACGACGACGCGGCCGGTCTGCGGCACCTTCTGGTGGCCGCCCGCGCCCATGGCGAAGCCGAAGCCGTCCTGACCGATGCGCACGCCGCCGTGGAGGATGACGCGGTTGCCGATCAGGCAGTGGATCAGCGAGGCGTTCGGGCCGACATAGGCGTTGCGGCCGATGCGGACGTCGTGGCCGATCACCGCGCCGGCGCAGATCACCGTGCCGGTGCCGATCTCGGCGCGGGCGCCGATCACCGCACCGGGTTCGACGGTGACGCCGGGCTCGAGCTTGGCGGTCGCGTGGACATGGGCGGCGGGCGAGACGCCCGGCTCGGCGCCGAAGACGCCTTCGGGGCGCAGCGCGGCGGGATAGAAGCGGCCGGCGACGGTCGCATAAGCGCGGTAGGGATCGCGCACGATCAGCGCGACCACGCCTTCCGGCACCTCCTTGGCGAAGCGCTCGGCGACGAGGCAGGCGGTCGCCCGGGTCGCGGCGAGCTGCGGCGCGTATTTCTTGTTGTCGAGGAAGGTCACGTCGCCGCGACCGGCACCGTCGAGCGGGCCGACGCCCTTGACGACGGTGGCGAGCGCCGTCTCGTCGGCGCAAGAAGCACCGGTCCAGGCACAGACTTCGGCGATGGTTGCCGGCTTGGGGGCAGCGAAGAAGGACGGATCGCTCATCGCGATGGAACTCCGACACGGTCGAACGGCCAGGGAAAACCGGGCCCGTTCAAAGAAAAAGGGCCGCCGCACGGATGGCGGCGGCCCGATCGATGGAGGCGATCGACCTCAGAACTGGGTGCCGCCCGAGAAGCGGAAGACCTGCGTCTGGTCGTACTTCGACTTCGAGACCGGGATGCCGAAGTCGGCACGCAGCGGACCGAAGGGCGAGCGCCACAGGATGCCGACGCCGACCGAGGCACGGACCTTGTTGTCGTCGACGTAGTTCAGACCAGCCGGGACCGCGCGCTTGTCGATGCTCCAGAGCTGGCCGGCATCGGCGAAGGCCGACATGTAGAGGCCGAACTCGTCCGGGGTGCCCGGAACCGGCATCGAGACTTCCGCCGTCGCCGCCCAGTAGTTGCGACCGCCGAGGGCTTCCGAATAGACGCCGCCGATGTCGCGCGGACCGAAGCCCGACGAGGCGAAGCCGCGGATCATCTCACCGCCGAGGAAGAAGTTGTCGATGATCTCGAGCTTCTTGCCGACGCCGGCGATGTTGCCCGCGCGGCCGCGGACCATACCGATCACGCCCCAGTCGGCCCACAGTTCGCGATAGTAGCGGGCGTCGATCTGCGAGCGGATGTAGCTCGCGTCGCCACCGGCACCGGCGAACTCTTCGGTCCACTTGGCGTAGATACCGTCACGCGGGAACTGGATGTTGTCGACCGTGTTGTAGACCAGGCTGACGGCCGGGGTCGAAATGATGCGGCTACGCGACAGGACGCCGGTACCCGAGCAGTTCGACTGACCGCAGATGTAGTACTTGTAGGCCAGCGAGGCTTCGCCGTTGGCGGTGTTGGTGTCCGCCTGGGTCGCGTCGAGCGAGATCTTCGACTGCAGCAGGGTGTAGCTGACGCCGAAGGTCAGGTTCTCGGTGATCGGCAGGCCGAAGCGCAGCGTACCACCGGTGTCCTTCTGCTCGTAGTTGCGGTAGCTCGTCGAGAGCTGCTGCTTCTGGAACACGTCGAAGCCGGCCGAGACGCGATAGCCGAGGAAGTAGGGCTCGGTGAAGGAGAACTGCCAGCCGCGGGTGTGCTGACCGTACTGCACCGAGGCCTTCAGATACTGGCCGCGACCGAGGAAGTTCTTCTCGGAGAAGGACACGTCGCCGATGATGCCGTCGGCGGTCGAGTAGCCGGCGCCGAAGCCGAGTTCGCCCGTGGGCTGTTCCTCGACGTCCACGTTCACGACGACGCGGTCCGGGGCGGAACCCGCCTCGGTGTTGACCTTGACCGACTTGAAGAAGCCGAGACGGTTCAGGCGACGCTCGGCCTTGGAGACCAGCGCCTTGGAATAGGCATCGCCCTCGCCCATGTCGAACTCGCGACGCACCACGTAGTCACGGGTACGGTCGTTGCCGCGCACGTTGATGCGCTCGACGTAGACGCGCTGACCTTCCTCGACATAGTAGGTGATCGAGATGGTGCGGCCGGCGTAGTCGCGCTGGGCGCGCGGACGCACCTGGGCGAAGGGATAGCCGGAGCGGCTGGCGGCCAGCGACAGCGCCTCGATGGTCTTCTCGACCTCTTCGGACGAATAGACCGAACCCGAACGGGTGCCGACTTCCGACCGCAGCGCGGCGGCGTCGAGGCCCGAGAGCGAGCTCTGGACGTCGATCTCGCCGTAGGAATACTGCTGGCCCTCGTCGACGGTGAAGCCGACGAAGAAGACGTTGCGCTCGCGGTCGAGGTCGGCCGTCGCGGAGACGATGCGGACGTCGGCGTAGCCGTTCTTCATGTAGAACTTGCGCAGCGCCTCCTGATCCTGCTGGAGGCGATCCGGATCGTAGGTGTCGGTCGAACGCAGCCAACCGAGCAGGCCGGTCTCGCGGGTCTTGACGACGTCGCGCAGGCGGCCGGCGGAATAGGCGTGGTTGCCGGAGAAGGAGATGCGGGTGACGGCGGTCTTGTCGCCCTCGTCGATCTCGTAGACCAGGTTCACGCGGTTGTCGGGCAGGTTGATGACCTTGGCCTCGACCTGGGCGCGATAGCGACCATTGCGGCGATAGGCCTCGAGCAGACGCTGCACGTCGGACTGCACGTCGTTCTTCGACATGAAGCCGCGCGGCTTGGCCTGAATGACGCCCTTCAGCTGCTCGTCGGTGATGCGCTTGTTGCCCTCGAAGGCGATCTTGTTGATCTGCGGGCTCTCGGTCACGACCACGACGGTGTTGCCGCCCTCGCGGGTGACCTTCACGTCGGAGAACAGGTCGGTCGCATAGAGCGCCTTGAGGACCGCGTCGGTGTCACCGCCCTTGGCGTTCTGCACCACGTAGGAGCGGATCGTCTCGGTCTCGATTCGCTTGTTGCCACGCACGATCACGTCGGCCTTGGCAACGCTCGCCCCGAAGATTGCACCGTCGCCCATCGCGACGGGAACCACCGTCAGCAGCGCCGCCGCGAGGGCCGTCTTCTTCATCGTGCTCGCGAAGGAACTCATCGTATTTCGGCCCCGTTTCACTTCGACCCTCGACACCCTGCGACCTCCGCTGAACGCGGGACGCAGGCCCAACCCGGCGAGGATCGGAATCTCTTCGTCCGTACCGTGCTTTGTACAGCCTTTTGGCACATGTGCAACCCGACCGCCGGACTCTTCCGACGGGTTTGTGAGCGACCGTTGCCCGATCGCCACGTCATCGGCTCCCCACGGCTCGACCATACGCGATACTCCCCGAGCGTGAATGCGACACGACAACCTGCCGCCCCGTCAACCGCCGCTGCGCAGCGAGACGAGATGGAGGATGTCGTACCACGACGAAACCAGCGTCAGCATCAGAATCAGCCCCAGACCGATGCGGAAACCGATGTCCTGGGCGCGTTCCGACAAGGGTCGGCCGCGCACCGCCTCGGCGGCATAGAAGACCAGATGGCCGCCGTCGAGCATGGGAATCGGGAACAGGTTGAGAAGGCCGATCGACACCGAAAGCAGCGCCACCAGATTGATCAGCGCCGGGAAGCCGAGCCCGGCCACCTCGCCGGAGATCTGGGCGACGCGCAGCGGGCCGCCGATCTGGTCGATCGATTCCCGGCCCGAGAACAGGCCACCGACATAGGACAGCGTCTTCTCGACGAAGAACCACGTCTCCTTGACGCCCTCGACGACCGCTTCGCCGGGACCGAAGGTCCGGAGATGGCGATCGGCGGGATCGGTCGAGGCGCGGATGCCGACGAGACCGCGGCGCTGGCTGCCGAAGCGGCTCTTCTCCTCGAAGAGGCGCGGGGTCAGCGTCACGTCGACGCGGCGGCCGCCGCGGTCGATCTCGAATCTCGTGGTCTGGCCGGCGCGCTCGGAGACGATGCGCATCACGTCCATGAAGGTGGCGACCGGCTTGCCCTCGATCGTCATGATCAGGTCGCCCGGGCGCACGCCGGCCTCGGCCGCGACTTCGCCCGGCGACACGTCGCCGACCTTGGGCAGCAGATCCCAGCGGCCGCCGAAGAACAGCAGACCCGAGAAGACGACGATGGCGAGCAGGAAGTTGGCGATCGGGCCGGCGGCGACGATGGCGGCGCGGGCGCCGACCGACTTGGTCTGGAAGGCGTGGTCGCGCTCTTCCGCGCTCATGCCGTCGAGCGCCTCGCGATCGGGCACCGAGGCGGCGTTCTCGTCGCCGACGAAGCGGACGTAGCCGCCGAGCGGGATCATCGAGATGCGCCAACGGGTGCCGTGCCGATCGTTCCAGCCGAAGAGCTCGGGTCCGAAACCGATCGAGAAGGTGACGACGCCGACGCCGCAGAAGCGGCCGACCAGGAAATGTCCCAGTTCGTGAAAGAAGACCACGAGCGTGAGGACGAAGAGAAACGGCGGCACGTAGCCGACGAAACTCCACACGTCGTTGAGCACCTGCATCCACCACCCTCGACTACCGGCGATACGCCCCGGTTCCCCGAGTGTCGCACGCCAATCCTTTACGAATGTTCCACGGGATTCCGGCCGATTTCCGACCGGATCCGGAAACTCAACCCGCCGCGAAGAGCCCGCCGCGGACGACGACGAAGGCGGCGGCGACCAGAGCCGCCGTCACCAGACCGTCGACCCGGTCGAGGAGACCACCGTGGCCGGGAATGATCCAGCCCGAATCCTTCACCCCGAAGCGACGCTTCAGGCTCGACTCGAAGAGATCGCCGCCCTGCGAGGCGATCGACATGACGGCGGCGAGCACCGCGATGGCGAAGAGCCCCTTGGCGCCCGCCACGGCCGCGGCGCCGACGCCGCAGATCGCGGCGGCGGCGAGCCCGCCGAGGGCGCCCGACCAGGTCTTCTTCGGCGACACCGCCGGCCACAGCTTCGGCCCGCCGATCGCCCTACCGGTGAAATAGGCGGCGATGTCGGTTGCCCAGACCACGGCGAAGAGAAAGATCACCTGCGCGAGCCCGGAGGGGCCTTCGCGAAGAAGCTCGAGCGAGAGCGACGGCAGCACCGCGTAGCACGGTCCGAAGGGTGCCCAGCGGTGGGCCCCGGCGACTGCCCCTGCCCTCGCCTCGACGAAGCCGACCGCGGCGGCGGCGAACATCGCGCCGGCCGAGAGCAGCATCGCGACCTTGCCCGCGGCCGGGACCAGCCCGACGCCGACCGCGACGGAGAGCCCCACCAGCGCCAGCTGCACGAGGCGCAGCGGCGCCCAGGAGCGGCCCATGGCGATGGTCGCCCATTCGGATGCCATGACGACGCCGCAGAGGACGACGAGGAGCGAGAAGGCCGTCCCGCCCGCCCAGGTGACGCCGAGGGCGACGGGCGCGATCACCACGGCCGAGGCCACGCGCAGCTTCAGTTCGCGCGACTTGTCGCCGGCCGGGTTCGCGTCGGTCATTTGGCCCCCAGGGAGACGCCGATGCCGCCGAAGCGGCGTTCGCGGCCGTTGTATTCGTCGATCGCCGCGTCGAAGGCGGCCTCGTCGAAGTCGGGCCAGAGCACGGGCGAGAAGACCAGCTCGGAATAGGCCGCCTGCCACATGAGGAAATTGGAGAGCCGCTTCTCGCCCGAGGTGCGGATCAGCAGATCGGGATCGGGGATCCCGTCGGTCCACAGGGCATTGGCGAAGGCGTCGCGATCGATCGCGTCGGCGGCGAGCTCGCCGCGAGCGACGCGCTCGGCGAGGATGCGGGTGGCCCGCACGATCTCGTCGCGCGAACCGTAGTTGAAGGCGATGATCAGCCGCAGGCCGGTGTTCGCCCGCGTCAGATCCTCGGCCTCGGCGAGCAGCGCGGCGATGTCGGGGGCGAGATCGCCGCGTTCGCCGATCACCGAGATGCGGACGTTCTCGGCGTGGAGCTCGGCGAGGTCGCGGCGGATGAAGTACTTGAGGAGCCCCATCAGGAACCCGACTTCCTCCGCCGGCCGACGCCAGTTCTCGGACGAGAAGGAGTAGAGCGTCAGATGGCCGATGCCGCGCCGCGAGGCGTGGCGGATGATGCGACGCACCGTCTCCATGCCGCGGCGATGGCCTTCGGTGCGCGGCAGGCCGCGGGCCTGGGCCCAGCGGCCGTTGCCGTCCATGATCAGGGCGACGTGGTTCGGCACCTCGCCGGCGGCACCGGCGAGGTCGCGTTCGATCGAACCGTCGGACGCCATGCTCATGTGCTCGGTCCCCGTCCCGTCCGTGACCCGGATCAGACCTTGGTGATGTCCTGCTCCTTGGCGACGAGCAGCTTGTCGATCTCGGCCACGGTCTCGTCGGTGAGCTTCTGGACGCGATCGGCGAGACGACCCTCCTCGTCCTCGCTCATGCCGTCCTTGACCGCCTTCTTCAGGCTGTCGATGCCGTCGCGGCGGACGTGACGGACGGCGATGCGGGCTGCCTCGGCGTACTTGTGCGCGACCTTGACCAGCTCCTTGCGGCGCTCGGCGTTGAGCTCCGGGATCGGCACGCGCAGCGTCGCGCCTTCGGAGATCGGGTTGAGGCCGAGGTTCGCCTCGCGGATCGCCTTCTCGACGGCGCCGGCCATGCCGCGATCCCAGACCGAGACCAGCAGCATGCGCGACTCGGGCACCGAGACGGTGGCGACCTGCGACAGCGGCATGCGGGCGCCGTAGGCCTCGACCGTCACCGGCTCGAGCAGGTGGGTGGAGGCGCGACCGGTGCGCAGGCCCGAGAGCTCTTCCTTGTAGACGTGGACCGCTTGGCCCATGCGGCGCTTGATGTCTTCGATGTCGAACTTGTGTGCCATGGGGGCTTCCTCGGAAGGCTTCCTCGGGATCGGCCCGACCGGCGAGGCGATCGCTCGGAGCGGGCCCGGACGGCACGGGGATCGGCCCCGGCGCCCGTGATGAAAAGCGTCTTGCGTCGCGGCGCGCGAGCCGGTCAGGCCCCGCGTCCGGCCACCAGAGTGGCGCGGCCGGAGCCCTTCAGCACCTCGATCAGGGCGGCGGGCTCCTCGAGCGAGAACACGATTATCGGAATAGCGTTGTCGCGGGCAAGTGCGAAAGCCGCCGTATCGAGCACCTTGAGATCGCGGCCGATCGCCTCGTCGAAGGTCAGACGATCGAAGCGGGTGGCGGTCGGGTCCTTCTTGGGGTCGGCGGTGTAGACGCCGTCGACGTTGGTCGCCTTGAAGATGGCGTCGCAGCGCATCTCCGAGGCGCGCATCGCCGCCGTGGTGTCGGTCGTGAGGAACGGCGTGCCGAGGCCGCCGGCGAAGAGCGCGACGCCGTCGGTCGCCAGCGCCTCGAGCGCGTGGCGCTGGGTGAAGTCGTCGGCGACGGCCGGCATCGACAGGCCGGAGAAGACCTTGGCCTTCAGCCCGCGGGCGCTCAGCGCCTCGCGCATGGCCAGCGCGTTCATCACCGTCGCCATCATGCCCATGTGGTCGCCGGTGACCCGGTCGGTACCCTGCTTCTGCAGCCAGGCGCCGCGGAAGAGGTTGCCGCCGCCGATGACGATGCCGATCTCGGCGCCGAGCGCGCGGGCGGCGACGATGGCGTCGGCGATGCGGCCGACCACGTCCGTGTCGATGCCGAGCGGCGCGCCGCCGGCCAGCGCCTCGCCCGAGAGCTTCAGAAGGACGCGTTTCCAGGCGAGGGTCTCGGTCATTCGTGGCTCCTTCGGTCGGGCGGCGGGGCGAGTCGCGATGCGTCTCGCGCGTGCGGGCTGGCAATACACGAAGCACGGCGTTTCGTCATCAACCGGGCCTCAATAAGAGAAAAGGCCGCCCGCGGGTCTCGCGGACGGCCTTTTTCAAGTCGTTCGATCGCGGAGATCAGACGCCGGCGGCGGCGGCCACCTCGGCGGCGAAGTCCGAGGCTTCCTTCTCGATGCCCTCGCCGATCACCATGCGCACGAAGGCCTTGATGGTGACGGGGGCGCCGAGGTCCTTGGAGGCCTGGGCGACGAGCGCCTCGACGGTCAGCTCGGGGTTCATCACGAAGTTCTGCTTCAGGAGGGTGACCTCCTCGTAGAACTTGCGGATGCGGCCCTCGACCATCTTCTCGACGACGGCGGCCGGCTTGCCGGACTCGAGCGCCTGAGCGGAGAAGATCTGACGCTCCTTCTCGACGATCGCCGGGTCGATTTCCTCGGTGCGCACGGCGGCCGGGGTCGGATCGTGGGCGGCGACGTGCATGGCGATCTGCTTGCCGAGGGCGGCGAGCTTGGCCTTGTCGGCGGTCGACTCGAGCGCGACGAGCACGCCGATCTTGCCCATGCCGTCGGCGACCTGGTTGTGGACATAAGAAGCGACCACGCCGTCGGTGACCGAGATCAGCGCGGTGCGACGCAGCTGCATGTTCTCGCCGATGGTGGCGACCGCGTCGGTCAGGCTGTCGGTGACCGACTTGCCGGTCGAGGGCAGCGCCGCGGCGGCGAGCGCGGCGACGTCGCCGCCGGTGGTCAGGGCGAGCTGGGCGATGCCCTTGACGATGGCCTGGAAGCCTTCGTTGCGGGCGACGAAGTCGGTCTCGGAGTTGACCTCGACGACGGCGCCGCGCAGGCCGTCGGTGGCGACGCCCACGAGACCCTCGGCGGCCGTGCGGCCGGACTTCTTGGCGGCCTTCGACAGGCCCTTCTTGCGCAGCCAGTCGACCGCGGCCTCCATGTCGCCGGCGTTCTCGGCGAGGGCGGCCTTGCAGTCCATCATGCCCGCGCCGGTCTTGTCGCGGAGTTCCTTCACCTGGGAAGCAGAGATGCTCATGTTCGCCTCTGGAGGGTCATGTGATGAAAAACGGCCGAGGCGGAGGCCTCGGCGACGGACGGGAACACGTGAGCCGCGACTCGGGGGCGGCCTGCTCGAACCATCCGCCTCTCGTGTCATCGAACCTCGGTTCGACGACGAGCGGGTGACGAACGGCCCGGGGCGTGCCCGGGCCGTTCGAATGGATCACTGCGCGGCGTCTTCGCCCGACAGGACTTCCTCGACCGGAGCCTCGGAGGCGCCGATGTCCACACCCATGTCGCCCTGAGCGCGCGACAGGCCGTCGATGGCGGCGCGGGCGATCAGGTCGGTGTAGAGGGCGATGGCGCGGCCGGCGTCGTCGTTGCCCGGGATCGGATAGGTGATGCCGTCCGGATCGCAGTTCGAATCGAGGATCGCGGCGACCGGGATGCCCAGACGACGGGCTTCCTGGATGGCGAGGGCCTCACGGTTGGTGTCGATCACGAAGACCAGATCCGGCAGGCCGCCCATGTCCTTGATGCCGCCGAGCGAACGGTCGAGCTTCACGCGGTCGCGGTCCATGTTCAGACGCTCCTTCTTGGTGAGGCCCTGGGCCTCGCCACCGAGCATCGACTCGATCTTGCGCAGACGGTTGATCGAGTTGGAGATGGTCTTCCAGTTGGTCAGCATGCCGCCGAGCCAGCGGGCGTTGACGAAGTACTGGGCGGAGCGACGGGCCGCATCGGCGACCGGCTCCTGGGCCTGGCGCTTGGTGCCGACGATGAGCACGCGGCCGCCGCGAGCGACGGTGTCGGACACCGCCTTGAGCGCCTGATGCAGCAGCGGAACGGTCTGCGCGAGGTCGATGATGTGGATGTTGTTGCGGGTGCCGAAGATGAACTGGGCCATCTTCGGGTTCCAGCGGTGCTTCTGGTGACCGAAGTGGACGCCGGCCTCGAGCAGCTGACGCATGGTGAAATCGGGCAGAGCCATGGCTCTCTTCTCCTTTACCGGTTGAACCTCCGCGGGGGCAGAATGTTTCTCGGGAGAGAAACACCGGTAGGACGCTTGACGGCCCCGAGACATCCTTCTCGGTACCGAGCGCCCGACCCCACGCGTGTGGAATGGCGCGGGACATAGGCGCGATGGCGGGAGATGTCAAGGCGGGAGGGGGGTGGAGCGAAGAGGGCCGAGCGTCCTTCGTCAAACTCGATCGTCAATCAACGCCGTGAGACGACTCATGTTCTCCGGAAAACAGTGAACATACATGTAAAAGGGGTGCGACAGCGTTGATTGACGTGACACCCACGCCCCAAAATCCCAACCCAGGTCAATTAGATCCGAAATAGCAAATACAAACTCTAGTGTATCCGTCAAAAATGCAAATTCAACGAAATTATCTTCATAATCGAAAGAAGAATCACTACCATGAACATAGTAATTTCTCGCGATTATAGCATGATTGCAAGGTATTTCGATACCAACAAGCCTCCCAAAACTCAATTCGACTAACTTCTTTGTGCGATATAGAACCTTATCGCGCAGACTCGCCGTTCCAACGCGCCCCAAAGCTGACAGGACGGATTGCCGAGCGAAGCTATCAGGTAGATCGCGGAATATCCGACGACACTGATCGACAGCCGCCTTTGTCTCGGCGCTTTGCTCAACTTTTTTTGGGACACAGTACAATGGAAGCAGATCGAACATATTAGCCGCGCCAACAATGCGATCTATACCATATCTCGAATTAAATGCAACGCTAAAACGATTCCTCGGACCCCGCATATCAGCATCACTATTCATCCACCCCGCGACAATACGTGCAAACTCATCAGGGTTTCGATTTGGATCACAAAGCACATCAAAGGACCGAGCACTCGATTTGTTCTTCACACGCTCATTACAAAGAACCCATTGCAGGCGGACTGACTTGCGCCGACTCTCGCCTTCAACGTTGCCTGAGTCCGGAAAAACAAGATCAATTGAGCGATAAGACTGACGACCCCCAAGATTCAGCTCAAGTAAACTATGCAGAGCACTAATATTATGAACAGTATTATAAATATTCTTTGGTTCCAAAAATTCAATAATTGCAATCACTTTGTTCTTGAATCCAATCCCACGCGCATCGCCAAAGCCATGTGACGTATTATTAACGAGTGAAATCCTTCCGATATCGACATTTGATGACATTATTTCCCATCGACCTGAGTATAGCAAAATTTTCGGATATTCACCAATTTCGGGCTCAAATGAAAATTCTGGCCATCCATATTGACGCGCAGACTCTTGGTGCGTCCTGTAATCTTCCTCCAAGAGATCACGAACCCGGTCGACGCTTACATCAATTTCTCTAAATGTTCCCGTATACGAAATCATTTTATCGGCATTGTCGAAACAATATCGAACCTCCGCTATTGTTTCTTCATCTGGGTTTACGAATTCGTCGCCGATAGTAATGAAATTAGGAAAGAACGTCGCTTCTGACTGCACACCTCCGTGCGAGTGGTGGTTTGAAATTTCTTTCAAGACGCAGTCAATTAGAGACACCTTCTTTCCGTCGCTAGTTGTTCCGTAGATATTGGCATTCGTATGCGTACCAAATCCGTGCACGCCGCCACCAACCAATTTCACAAAACTCTTTTCTCCCGATATTACAAGATGCCCAATCAACCCATCAATATTTGGAACAAAAACTCCATTATATTCGGAATAGTCATTCATTTTTTCACCAACGCTTATGGCCATGACATATTGCGACTGCAAAGTTGCGCTGCAGGTTGAATGGACGGGTTCCGCGTCGCCAACTTCATAATACACGGCACCAGGAGCGCTTGCACGTAACGATGGAGAGACGCACGTTATTCACTCCTCGCCGCCCGCCCAACCCCGGAGCCCCGCCATGCTCTCCCTTCCCTCCCGCCTTCCCCTCGCCGCCCTCGCCTTCGCCGCGCTGATCGCGCCGGCGGCGGCGCAGCACATTCCCTTCTCCAACGACGACATCTCGTGTCGCGAGTATGGGGCGTGGGCGGTCAAGATCATCCGCAGTGCCGCGGCACAGGGGTGCAACGTCCAGGCGACCAGGGAAGTCCTCGACCCCAAGTTCCACGAGAACTGGTGCCGGCGGCAGTCGCTCGCCACCATGTCGAAGGCGCATCTCGTCCATCGCACCGGCGTCGCCCATCGCTGTGCCCAGCAGGGTATCGAGGTTCGCTGAGGCGCGTGGGCGCCGCGTCGGCGGGGTCGAGATCACGCGATGGTGCTCGACGGCCGTGCTGTCGTCCGCGGTCGCCCTGGACTAGAAGAGCGGGATGATCACGGACCCGATCACCCTCGTCGTCGCCGAGGCGCACGACCTCCCGGCCTTCCGGCGCGCGCTGCAGGAGGCCTTCGCGGTCGCCGTCGTCGAGACGTTCGGCCCCTTGCCGGACGGGCCGATTCCTGCCGACGACGACATCGACGCGACGATCGCCGCACCCGGCGCCGTCGCCCTGCGCATCCTGTCGGACGGCCGCGACGTCGGCGGCGCCGTCGTCTCGATCGACGAGACCACGCATCGCAACACGCTGGATTTCTTCTTCATCGCCGTCGGGTCGCATGGTCGCGGCCTCGGCCGGCGGGCCTGGCGCGCGATCGAGCAGGCCTATCCGGCGACGCGGGTCTGGCAGACCCACACGCCCTATTTCGAGAAGCGGAACATCCACTTCTACGTCAACGTCTGCGGCTTCCGGATCGTCGAGTTCTTCAACGCGCACCATCCCGACCCGCACCATCCGCCCGGACACGACGATTTTCCGGGAGTCGACGAAGGCTTCCGCTTCGAGAAGATCATGTGAGACCGCGGTCGGGCGGGGGCGGAGCGCTCAGGCGCGCCCGTAGACCGAGCCCGCTTCGGCGAAGGTGCGGAAGGCGCCGTCGAACATCGCGCCCATCGGCACGCCGAGGGCGCCGATCGTGCGGCTCGCCCGGTCGAGCGCGTCGCGCGAGGTGAAGGTCTCGCGCACCAGCGCGAACGACACCGTCATGTCGGCGAACGGCACCGCCCCGCCCTCGAATGACGCATCCGTGGCCGCGCCGGGCCGCCACCCGTTTCGACCCATGCGAAAACGACGGCCGTCGGCCGGCGAAACCGTCTCGATCGGCCTTCCAAGAAGACCTCGAGAAAAAATGACTGCGAATCGTTCCCAGCTCAATCAAGATCAAAGGAGTCGGTCACGCGGCGAGGCACCGGAATGACGCAACGTAAGGAACGTGATCCGGAAGATCTGATGCGGGCGATCCTGAGTCGTGCGCCGGTCGGGATCGCCGTCATCGACTACGACGGTTTCTACGTCTCGGTGAACCCCGCCTATGCCGCCGTCTACGGGTACACCGTCGACGCAATGACCGGGAACAACTTCCTCATGGTGTTTCCGGCGGCGGCGCACGAGACGGTGCTGGCGCTCCACAGGCGGTTCCTCGACGGCGGCGAACATCTGGGCGGCGAGTGGGACGTCGTGCGCCACGACGGCGCCCACATCACGGTCTGGTCGGATTCGGCGCTGTTTCCCTCGGAAGCCGGGCGGCCGTATCGGCTGGTCTACGTGCTCGACATCACCGAGCGGAAGAAGGCGCAGGAGCAGCAGCGCGTCGCCGCCACGGTCTACGAGACGACGTCCGAAGCCATCCTGGTCGCCGACGCCGACCGGCGGGTCATCGCCGCCAACCCCGCCTTCACGCGCCTCACCGGCTATTCCTTCGCCGACGTCGAAGGGCGCTCGGGGGGCATGTTCCGGTCGGACCGCCACGACGAGCGCTTCTACGATGCGATCCACGAGGCCCTGGCGAGGGACGGCCTGTGGGTCGGCGAGATGTGGAACCGGCGCAAGTCCGGCGAGTCCTATCTCCAGGAGACGACCATCACGGTGGTGAAGGACTCCGTCGGCAGCGTGCTCAACTACGTCTCGGTCGCGACCGACATCACCGAACGCAAGGCCGCCGAGGACCTGATCCGCCGCCAGGCCAACTACGATTCCGTCACCGGGCTGCCCAACCGGCACATGTTCCACGCACGCCTGCAGCAGGGCGCGAGACAGGCCGACGGCAACGGTTCGAAGATGGCGCTGCTGCTGATCGACCTCGACCGCTTCAAGGAGGTCAACGACACGCTCGGCCATTCCATCGGCGATCGGCTGCTGGCCGAGGTCGCGGGCCGGCTGCAGAAGCAGGTCTCTCCCGAACACACGATCGCCCGGATCGGCGGCGACGAGTTCGCGCTCGTCCTCACCGACATCGCCGACTGCAGCGCGGCCGGGGCGATGGCGCAGGAGGTGCTGCAGTGCTTCGAGGCGCCGGCGACGATCGGCTACGAACTGGTGTTCATGTCGGCGAGCATCGGCATCTCGATCTATCCCGACGACACGCGCTCGTTGGAGGATCTCTTCAAGAACGCCGATCAGGCGCTCTATGCCGCCAAGGCGTCGGGCCGCAACTGCCTGCACTACTTCACGCCGGCGCTCGAGCAGGCGGCGATCGACCGGATGCATCTGGCCAACGATCTCCGCCGCGCCGTCGCCGAAGAGCAGTTCGTGGTCCATTTCCAACCGATCGTCGAACTCGCCACCGGCCGCATCACCAAGGCCGAGGCGTTGATCCGCTGGCGGCATCCGACCCGCGGCATGGTCAGCCCCGGCGCCTTCATTCCGCTGGCGGAGGAGACCGGCCTGATCGTCCCGCTGGGCGACTGGGTGGCGCGCCGGGCCATCGAGGAGGTCGCCCGCTTCCGGCGCGACTTCGATCCCCGTTTCCAGATCACGGTCAACCAGTCGCCGGCCCAGTTCCGCGGCAACCACTTCGCGGAAATCGGCTGGATCCACGAGTTGCCGGCGCAGGGGCTCGACGGCCGCGCCATCGCCATCGAGATCACCGAAGGCCTGTTGCTCCACGCCGATCCGGTCGCCAAGGCCAACCTTCTGGCCTTCCGCGACGCCGGGATCCAGATCGCCATCGACGACTTCGGCACGGGCTACTCGTCGCTCGCCTACCTCCGGCGGTTCGACATCGACACGCTGAAGATCGACCGTTCCTTCGTCGCCGACCTGGAGGGCGTCGGTCTCGACATCTGCGAGGCGATCATCGTCATGGCGCATCGTCTCGGGCTCGAGGTCGTCGCCGAAGGGGTCGAGACCGAGCGCCAGCGCGACATCCTGCGCGACATCGGCTGCGACTACGTCCAGGGCTTCCTCTACGCCCCGGCGCTGCCGGCCGACGCCTTCGAGGCGATGCTGCGGGCGCAGACCGAAGGACAGGCCGAGACGTCGTCGGCCCGAGCCGCATCGCGTCCGCCACGCGACGGCGCGAGGTCGCCGAACGGCACCGAGGCGCCGCCCTACCCGCGCCCGTAGACCGCGTCCGCCCGCTTCTCGAAGGCTTCGGCGAAGGTGCGGAAGGCGCGGTCGAACATCGCACCCATCAGCACGCCGAGGGCGCGGCTCTTGAACTCGTAGGCGATCGAGAAACCGACGTCGCAGGCCTTCTCACCGGTCTCGCGGAAGGTCCAGACGTTCTCCATCCGGCTGAACGGGCCGTCGAGATAGGTCACGCGGATCTCGCGCTTCTCGCGATCGAGTTCGACGCGCGAGGTGAAGGTCTCGCGCACCAGCTTGAACGACACCGTCATGTCGGCGATCAGAACCGCCCGGCCCTCGCCCCCGTCCTCGCGCGCCCTGACCCGCAGCGCGGCGCAGAGGGGGACGAAACGGGGGTATTTCTCCACGTCGGCGACGAGGTCGAACATGTCGTCCGCCGAATGGCGGACCCGGCGCGTGGTGGAGAAGGCCGGCATCAGGCGCTCTTGGCGGCACGCGCCGCGCGCAGCCGCGCGAAGTCCTCGCCGGCGTGGTGCGACGAGCGGGTCAGCGGGCTCGCCGAGACCATCAGGAAGCCCTTGGTATAGGCCACCGTCTCGTAGGACTTGAACTCGTCCGGCGTGACGAAGTGCGTCACCTCGTGGTGCTTCTTGGTCGGCTGGAGGTACTGGCCGATGGTGATGAAGTCGACGTCGGCCGAGCGCAGGTCGTCCATCAGCTGGAGCACTTCGTTGCGCTCCTCGCCGAGGCCCACCATGATGCCGGACTTGGTGAAGATCTCGGGATCGAGCTCCTTCACCCGCTGCAACAGGCGGATCGAGTGGAAATAGCGGGCACCGGGGCGGACCGAGAGGTAGTTGCCCGGGACCGTCTCGAGATTGTGGTTGAAGACGTCGGGCTTCGCCGCCACGACGATCTCGAGCGCACCGTCCTTCTTGAGGAAGTCCGGCGTCAGCACCTCGATCGTGGTCGCGGGCGACTTGGCGCGGATCGCGCGGATGGTCGCGGCGATGTGGGCGGCACCGCCGTCGTCGAGGTCGTCGCGGTCGACGGAGGTGACGACGACATGGGTCAGGCCGAGCTTCTCGACGGCGATGGCAACGTTCTCCGGCTCTTCCGGGTCGAGCGGCAGCGGCTTACCGGTCGCGACGTTGCAGAAGGCGCAGGCGCGGGTGCAGGTGTCGCCCATGATCATGAAGGTCGAGTGCTTCTTCGACCAGCATTCGCCGATGTTGGGGCAGCCCGCCTCTTCGCAGACCGTGACCAGCTTGTTGTCGCGGACGATCTTCTGCGTCTCGTTGTAGACCGGCGAGCCGGGCGCCTTGACGCGGATCCAGGCAGGCTTGCGCGCCACCGGCTGATCGGGGCGATGGGCCTTCTCGGGATGGCGGACCTTGTCGCCCTGCGGGCGCTTGCCGGCGAGGGTGTCGACCACGTTGACCATCGGCGGATCTCTCCTTCCGTCGGGCGACGTGCCGACGTTCGCCTCTGATATAGGCCCTCCCACGCGCGGGCAAGCACGCGTGCGCGCAAAGCGGCTGCCCGGAAGGGGCGGAGGTGACGGATTTGCGCGGAGGGAGACGCGGGAGTCGTCCTTCACCCCTTGCAGGACCTTCGCGCAATTCGGAATGAGTCCGGATCGACGTCCGTGCGCGATCCTTCGAGACGCGCCTGCGGCGCTCCTCAGGATGAGGCTCTGGAGATTTCGTCGGCGAAAACAGACGCCTCATGCTGAGGAGGCGTTCGAAGAACGCCGTCTCGAAGCATCGCGCACCGCGTCGAAGCCATCGCCCTCACGCCGGCGGAATACGACGGCCGGCCTTGACGCGGATGATCTCCTTCGGCCGGCCCTTGATGTCGAGCGGCACGTCGAGGACGAGACTCGCCTCGCCTTCCAGCGGATGGTCGAGCTCGAGCTTGCCGAGGAAGCCCTCCTGGCTCCACGACACCGGGAGCGAGCCGCCCGAGGTCTCGTAGACCAGCGTCGACCAGCCCTTGTTGGGCACGATGCGCAGCTGATGGACGATACGGCCGTCGCCGCAGTCGGAACGGGCGACCTCCCAGCGGGCGCCGTCGGACGTGCCGGAACGGGTGACGACGGTCGGGCAGAGGTCGCGGGCGATCCAGGCGCGCAGCGCCATCGGGCCGAAGAGGCCGAGCAGCGCCAGAATGCCGATGCCGATCAGGATCATCCGTCCGCGGCGGCGCTTCCCGCCCGCCGGCGGCGTCGCGACGTCGTCCATGCGTCCCCTCCCCGTCGCCCGCGACCGGTCAGGATCGGCGGGCGGTCGCACGATCCGCCGGCTCGACGATGACGCCGTGCCAGCCCAGTCCCGCATAGGTCTCATATCCGGGCGTGGCGTGGAAGGCTAGGAAGGGAGGCGTAAGTTGGTCATTCTCCGCAATTCCAACTCCAGCGCGACATGGTAGGTTGAAGGCGCGACGATACGCATTCCGGCACTTTTCATATTGCCTCGTTTTCGACAGCCCGCTGAACCGGTGACGTCCATGGCCGACATATTCATTTCCTACAAATCCGAACGACGTGATGCGGCCGAACACCTTTGCGAGATATTGCGCCTGAACGGATACTCGGCTTGGTTCGACTACGGCCTGTTGTCGGGTCGCGACTTTTCTCGGCAAATCGAACGGGAACTCAGAGACGCGCGGGCTGTGATCGTCCTGTGGTGTAGTCGATCGGTCGAGAGCGATTGGGTCAACGTTGAAGCCCACCTCGCCAAGCGGCTGAACAAGTACGTGCCGGTCTGGATCGAGCCGGTCGAGCTACCCTTGGAGTTCCTCCGAGATCATACGCTCGATCTGACGCATTGGGATGGAGGACCGCGCAGCACCGACCTCGATGGCCTCTTCGACGAGATGTCGCGGCTTGTCGGACGCGCTCCAAGACCGGAGGTACGCAATCTTCGCGAGCTGGAAGCACGCTGGAGCCGCTTCGGGTCGCCGACGCTGGCGCAATTCGCGCTGAGCAAGTCGATCGAGTCGGAACTCGACTTGAAGACGCGGCGAACGAGCGAGCTGATAGAAGACGGCAAGACGACGACCCACGCGAATGTCATGAAGGCCATGCTCTGGCCCGCGCTCGGCGTCGTCTTCACCATCGGTCTCGGTGCGGTTAGACCGCTCTGGGAACCGGTCAGGGCGGCGATCGGATCGATCTTCAATTCTGGGGAAATTCGTCCGACACAACCCGACGGCCCCGAGCCCGACAAGGCGATGTGGGCTCAGTTCGCTCAACGAACGCCTTCGGCCTCGGAACCGACCGCAGGAACGCCAAAGTCCGATTCGAGAACCTCGGAAAACCTCGCGATCGCTGATGCTCGTGCGATCTCATATTCCGAAGCGGCAGCACCGCCTGAAAAGGAGTCTGTTACGCCTGCGCCGCAACCGAAAATCGTCATTTCTCCGCATCCTTCATCCTTTGATATCCTCGACCGGGCTCGTTACGCCATCGACCACGAGGACAAGAAGGGCGCGGTGGCATTGCTCACACCGCTCGCTGCGACGGGCAACGCAATTGCCGAGTATCAGTTGGCTTGGCTCTTCACCGAGGGTGCGGCCGGTGTCGAAAGGAATCCGGGCCATGCAGCCACCCTCTTTCGCAGTTCGGCGGCGCACGGCTCGAACTGTGGCACCAATCGCGTCGGCGAACTCTACGCGGAAGGGGGGTTCGGCGTTCCGGATTCGAAGGAGGCGGTCCGCTGGTGGCAGAAATCGGCTGCCCAAGGTAACCCATGGGCAAAATACAATCTCGGCCTCTCCTACAAAGATGGAACCGGCGGCTTGCCTAACAACGCCACTTTAGCGGTGCATTGGCTCGATGAGGCTGCCGCTGCCGGAATCGTAAATGCCATGTCCTATCTGGCGGCGATCTATCTGCGTAGCGATCAACTGCCGCATGATCCCAAGCGAGCGGCACAACATCTCGCAAGAGGCGCCATGCTTGGCCACGAGAACATGCAATACCGGTTGGCAAAGGCCTATCTCGACGGATCGGGCGTCTCGCCGAACAAGGACGAGGCATACGTTTGGGCGTCCCTCTCAGCGGCACAGGGACAACCCGAGCCTGCGCGTTTTGCCGGCAACATCCGTAAGAGTCTTCCCGCGCAGCGATTGACCCAACTCGACGCGGAGGTCGCACGCCGCAGCGAAGAGATCTATCGCGCCGGCTATGCCGCCGATACGGCGTTGCGAGACCTGTGCTGGCGTCCCTAGTACCGGAAGAACGTATGTGACCCGTCGAGAACGCATGGGTCGCTAGGTCGTAAGGCGGCGGGTTTTCGACCCGCCGCCTTCGCGTGAACTTCGACGTGACGTGGCGTCAGACGTGGATGGCGCGGCCTTCCGAGTCCAGCACCGCCTCGTGCATCATCTCCGACAGGGTCGGATGCGGGAAGACGGTGTGGATCAGGTCTTCCTCGGTGGTCTCGAGGTTCATGGCGATGGCGTAGCCCTGGATCAGCTCGGTGACGTCGGCACCGATCATGTGGGCGCCGAGCAGGCGGCCGGTCTTCTTGTCGAAGACGACCTTGATCAGGCCCTCCGGCTCGCCCATGGCGATCGCCTTGCCGTTGCCGACGAAGGGGAAGCGGCCGACCTTGACCTCGTAGCCCGCGGCCTTGGCCTTCTCTTCGGTCAGACCGACCGAGGAGACCTGCGGCTGGGAGTAGGTGCAGGCGGGGATCTTCTGCTTGTCCATCGGGTGCGGGTGCTTGCCGGCAATCGCCTCGATGCAGATGATGCCCTCGTGTTCGCCCTTGTGGGCGAGCATCGGCGGGCCGGCGACGTCGCCGATGGCATAGAGGCCGGGGACGTTGGTGCGGCCGAACTCGTCGATCACGACGCAGCCGCGATCGGTCTTCACGCCGAGCTTCTCGAGACCGAGGTTCTCGACGTTGCCGACGACGCCGACCGCCGAGATGACGCGGTCGACGGCGATCTGACGCTGGACGCCGGCCTTGTCCTCGAGCGTCGCGGTGACGCTGTCGGCATGGCGGACGAGGCCGAGCACCTTGGTGCCGACGTGGATCTTCAGACCCAGCTTCTCGAAGTTCTTCTTGGCGACGGCCGAGATCTCGGCGTCCTCGACCGGCAGGACGCGATCCATCACCTCGACCACGGTCACGTCGACGCCGAGGGCGTTGTAGAAGGACGCGAACTCGATGCCGATGGCGCCGGAGCCGACGACCAGCATGGTCTTCGGCAGCGACTTCGGCTGCAGGGCGTCGAAATAGGTCCACACCAGCTTGCCGTCGGGCTCGAGGCCCGGGACGACGCGCGGCTTGGCGCCGGTCGCGAGGATCACGTGCTTGGCCTGATACTCACCGCCGCCGAGCGCACCCTTGGGGGCGCCGTCGGTGCCGGTGACGACGATGTTGCCGGGGTTGGTCAGGATGGCGCGACCCCAGATCACGTCGACCTTGTTCTTCTTCAGGAGGAAGCCGACGCCGGTGTTGAGCTGGCCGGAGACGCCGCGCGAGCGCTTGACGATCGCCTCCAGATCGAAGCCGGGATTGTCGACCTTGAGGCCGAAGTTCGCCGCGTGCTTCATGAACTGGTAGATCTCGGCCGAGCGCAGCAGCGCCTTGGTCGGGATGCAGCCCCAGTTGAGGCAGATGCCGCCGAGGTGCTTGGCCTCGACGATGGCGGTCTTGAAGCCGAGCTGGGCGGCGCGGATGGCGGTCACGTAGCCGCCGGGGCCCGAGCCGATGACGATGACGTCGTATTGAGACATGGAGTTTTCTCCGTCCTCGGGTCGCAACGGTTCCAACCGCTTCGACGTTCAGTCCTTCGCCGCGACACCGCCGCCCGGTCTCCCTCCCCCTCGCGGGGAGGGTGGCCCGCCCGCAGGGCGGGTCGGGAGGGGTCGGTTCGGCAGGTCTCGGCATTCCCGCAAGATCGTCTCGACGACACCGTCGAGGCTTTCGATCACGTCCGAATTCCAGAAGCGCAGAACGCGGAAGCCGCGTTCGCGAAGCCAGTCGTCACGCACCCGATCGTGCGCCGCCGTCTCTTCCGCGTGCTGTCCGCCGTCGAGCTCGACGACGAGCCGCTGCGAAAGCCACGCGAAGTCGGCGACGTAGGGGCCGATCGGCGCCTGCCGGCGCCCATCCGGTTCAGATCGCGCAACCGCCACCACAGACGACGCTCGACCTCGGTCGGCTCGCGCCGCATGCGCTTGGCGGAAGCGCGGGTCCAGGGATCGATCGAGGTCCGAGACATCGATGCCTCCGAGGTGATCGAACCGAGGCGCTGCGTTTCACCGAAGCGCCGAATGCGCGGCGAGAACCCCACCCGGCCCGCCTGCGGCGGTCCACCCTCCCCGCGAGGGGGAGGGNNCGCCTCACACCAGCATGGACATCGGCGCTTCGATCAGCGCCTTGAAGGCGGAGATCAGTTCGGCGCCGAGCGCTCCGTCGACCGCGCGGTGGTCGGTCGACAGCGTCACCGTCATGGCGGTCACCACGGCGGGGGCGCCGTCCTTGACCACCACCCGCTGCTCGCCCGCGCCGACCGCCAGGATCGTCGCGTGCGGCGGGTTGATGATGGCGGC
>DBMN01000287.1:23659-23901 GCA_002298965.1 Rhizobiales bacterium UBA697
AAGTCCTTCATCTCGTTGGAGATGGTCGACAGCGACTTCTGCTCGGCCCTGCGCACGACGGGCGTGATCAGGCCGCCCGGGATCGACACGGCGACACCGACGTCGGAGTACTTGTGCTTCACCATCGCGCCGTCGGTCCACGACACGTTGGCATCCGGCACGCGCTGGAGCGCCAGCGCCATACCCTTGATGACGAAGTCGTTGACCGAGACCTTGAAGGCCGGCTTGCCGTCCTTGACCGG
>DBMN01000287.1:23956-24108 GCA_002298965.1 Rhizobiales bacterium UBA697
TGGCGATGGTCTTGCGCATGCCGTCGTGCGGCACGAGCTCGTAGGAGCCCGGCTCGAACAGCTTCAGCACCGCCTCGTCCGACGGACCGGCCGGCAGAGCCGCCGGCGCGGCGGTCGGAGCAGCCGCGGGTGCGGCCTTCGGCGCCGCGGCG
>DBMN01000065.1 GCA_002298965.1 Rhizobiales bacterium UBA697
CCGGCGCGGCGGCGCGGCTGGCGGCGGCGATCGAGGCGACGGCGGCGGGTCTCGCGCGGGCGGCGACCGAGGAAGGGGAGCGTCGATGACGGCGACGGTGCTGGTGGTCGAGGACGCGCCGGAGAGCCTGGCGATGATCGCCGAGTTCCTGGAGAGCCAGGGCCTGCGGGTCGTCCGTGCCGCCTCGGCGGCGGAGATGCGGGCGCGGCTCGAGACGTTCCGGCCGGAGATCGTGCTGCTCGACGTCGACCTGCCGGATGCCGACGGCATCGCGCTGGCGCGCGACCTGCGGCTCGGCGAGCGCCACGGACTGATCTTCGTCACCGCGCGCGATTCCGACGCCGACGTGCTGGCCGGGCTCGAGGCGGGCGGCGACGACTATGTCGCCAAGCCGATCAACCTCGTCACCCTGCTCGCCCGCATCCGCTCGGTGCTGCGGCGGACGCGCGAGCCGGTCGTCACCTTCGACGGCTGGATCCTCGACATGGTCCGGCGCGAGCTCTTCCGTCCCGACGGCCGGCTGCAGGAACTGACCAGCGGCGAGTTCAACATTCTCGCCGCGCTGGCCGCGCACCAGCGCCAGCCGCTGTCGCGCGACTTCCTGCTCGACGTGATCTCCAACCGCGATCCGCGCTCGATCAGCGGCCACACGGTCGACAACCTGATCGTCCGCCTGCGCCGCAAGATGATGCACGACGGTCGCCCCGCCCCGATCGTCACGGTGCGGGGCGAGGGCTACGTCCTGATGCCGACGCGCTGAGCGCGTCGGTCGCGGTCGAGGTTCAGGTCGCCTCGTACCAGCCCTTCGAGCGGTTGACGATCCACACGACCGACAGCATCACCGGCACTTCGATGAGCACGCCGACGACGGTGGCGAGCGCCGCGCCCGACTGGAAGCCGAAGAGCGAGATCGCCGCGGCGACCGCCAGCTCGAAGAAGTTCGAGGCGCCGATCAGCGCCGAGGGGCCGGCGACGCAATGCGCCTCGCCGGTCGCGCGGTTGAGCAGATAGGCGAAGCCGGCGTTGAAATAGACCTGGATCAGGATCGGCACGGCGAGGAGCGCGATCACCATCGGCTGGGCGAGGATCTGTTCGCCCTGGAAGCCGAAGAGCAGGACGAGGGTCACCAGCAGCGCCACCAGCGACAGCGGCTGCAACGTGTCGAGCAGGCGGGCGAGCGCCGCCTCGCCGCCGGACGCCAGCAGCCGACGACGCAGCAGCTGCGCCACGATCACCGGCACGACGATGTAGAGCACCACCGACAGCACCAGCGTCGCCCAGGGCACGGTGATCGCCGAGAGCCCGAGCAGGAAGCCGACGATGGGGGCGAAGGCGAAGACCATGATCGTGTCGTTGAGCGCCACCTGGGAGAGGGTGAAGTGCGGCTCGCCCTTGGTCAGGTTCGACCAGACGAAGACCATGGCGGTGCAGGGGGCGGCGGCGAGGATGATCAGGCCGGCGATGTAGCCGTCGATCTGGTCGGCCGGCAGATACGGCCGGAACAGGTGGCCGATGAAGAACCAGCCGAGCGCCGCCATCGAGAAGGGCTTCACCGCCCAGTTGATGAAGAGCGTCACGCCGATGCCGCGCCAGTGTTCCTTGACGCGGCCCAGCGCCGCGAAGTCGATCTTGATCAGCATCGGGATGATCATCAGCCAGATCAACGCCGCCATCGGCAGGTTGACCTTGGCGACCTCGGCCGCGCCGATCAAGTGGAAGACACCCGGCACGACATGGCCGAGGGCGATGCCGACGACGATGCAGAGTGCGACCCAGAGGGTCAGCCAACGTTCGAAGAGCGACATGGGGGTACCTCAGAGCTTCAGTTTGCGCGCGAGGAGCGCGGCGGAAGACGGGCAGAGGCCCGCCGCCTGTCGCGTCGCGAGGATCGCCGCCGGCGCATCGGTGCGGTCGATCCGCGAAAAACCCTTCTTCTCCAGCCAGTCGGCGACGGTCGTCGTCAGCGTCCAGGCTCGGCGCGCGCCGGCGTCGAAGGCACGGCGGGAGAGGCGGGCGAGGATCGCCCCGCCATGGCCCTGCCCGCGTGCCTGCGGCAGCACGACGAGCGAGCGCAGCAGCGCCTCCGTGCCGTGGATCTCGTAGCCGGCGAAGCCGACGACGGAACCCGACAGCGTCTCGTAGGCGAAGAACCTGCGGTTTTCCTCGGCGAGATCGTCGGTCGGCAGGCCGGCTGCGGCCAGGGCGGCGGTGAGCGCCGGATCGTCGCCGGCGATCGCGCGGTCGCGCAACGCCGGCTCGCCGTCGTCCTTGACGAAGTCGGCGAGAGCGACGTCGGGCAGCAGGTCGAGCACGAGATCGGAGGGACGGCAGAGCTTCACGCCCGCCGGCGTCGCGACGATCGGCCGGTTGAGCAGGATCGGGTGGGCCTCGATGGCGTCGAGGATCTCGGCGTCGGTCTTGGCCGGATCTCCGAGCCCGAGTTCGGCGAAGGGCGTGCCCTTCTCGCGCAGGACGGTGCGGAGCTGCACGCCCATTCGGGCGACGAGAGCGACGATCGCATCGCGCGACGGCGGCGTCTTCAGATATTCGACGACCGTCGGTTCGATCCCGGCATGACGGATCAGGGCGAGCGCGTTGCGCGAGGTGCCGCAGGCGGGGTTGTGCCAGATCATGACGTCCATGGCCGACCTCACTTCGAGCCGCCGAGCGGCGAGGCGCCGTCGAGGCGACCGATCTCGCGCAGGCTGTTGCCGAGCGCCATCTTGTCGATGCTCGCCATCGGCAGGGCGGTGAAGGCGGCGATGCGGTTCTTCATGAAGCGCAGCGCGGTGACGAAGGCGGCTTCCTTGCGGATGTCGGGGCCTTCGACGGCCGCCGGGTCCTCGATGCCCCAGTGGGCGGTCATCGGCTGTCCCGGCCACACCGGGCAGGCCTCGCCGGCGGCGTTGTCACAGACGGTGAAGACGAAGTCCATCACCGGCGCGCCGGGGGCGGCGAACTCCTCCCAGCCCTTCGAGCGGAAGCCTTCGGTCGGATATCCGGCCTTCTCCAGCACCGTCAGCGCGAAGGGATTGACGACGCCCTTGGGCCGGCTGCCGGCCGAGAAGGCGCGGAACCGTCCGGCGCCGTCCTTCGTCAGGATGCTCTCGGCGAGGATCGAGCGGGC
Source organism: Rhizobiales bacterium UBA697 (assembly GCA_002298965.1). Taxonomy (GTDB): domain Bacteria; phylum Pseudomonadota; class Alphaproteobacteria; order Rhizobiales; family Ancalomicrobiaceae; genus Pinisolibacter. The sequence goes on from DBMN01000065.1 coordinate 3,128, forward strand.
GGTGTTGCCGGTGCACAGGAAGAGCACGTTGTAGACGCGATCAGGCATGGGGGACCTCGGTGGAACAGGTTTCGTGCACGCAGCCCTCGGGCGAGGCCTCCGCCGCGCAGGCTTCCGGATGACCGCCGCAGCAGTCGCGCATGAGATAGTCGGCCAGCGCTCGGACGCTCTCGGGCCGCGCCCGGTAGATGATCGACCGGCTGCGGCGCTCGGCTTCGATCAGCTCGGCCCGCGTCAGGATGGCCAGATGGGTCGACAGGGTGTTCTGCGGCACGTCGAGGCAGCGGGCGACCTCGCCGGCGGGCAGCCCCGTCGGCTCGTGGGTGATCAACAGCCGAAAGACCGCGAGGCGGGTCGGTTGCGAGAGCGCCGCGAAGGCGAGGAGGGCGTCTTTCTCATCCATATATCGACGAATATCGAAATATCGACATGAGCGCAAGTGGCAACGGGTGCGGCACCGTGGCCGTGGGGGGACGGCGGGCGGGGCGACGGCGGGCAGGGTGGCGAGGAACTGGGGATCGGCGGCCCGGTCGGGGATCTGGGTGCGGAGCGAGGTCGAGAATCGGTGCGCGCCCCCCGGTCTGCGGACCGGGTCGGAGCGAGGTTCCGGTCGGGCCCGCGGGGAGAATCTCCGGCGCGGGAGGGTGTCGCAAGGATGACGGCGAGGACGGCATCGCGAGGCGGGCGCTCGCGTTTCGCCTCTGGAGGCTCCGACGACGACTGGCCTTCGGCCGGACCCGCGCCGTCGGATTGCCTTCGCCTTCCGAACGCCCTTCGCGGGCGAGACGGCAACCGGACGGACGAGGGAGCACCACGCCGACTCCGTCGGGCGGCGCGAAGTTCCGCCCCCCTCGTCGGCCTTCGAGCGCCTTCTCCCGCGAGAGAACCTTCGCGCAGTCCGGCAGAGGTTCGGATCGACGTCCCTGCGCGATCCTTCGAGACGCGCCTGCGGCGCTCGTCAGGATGAGGCGTCGGAGATTTCATCGGAAAAACAAACGCCTCATGCCGAGGCGGCGCGCGTCGCACGCCGCCTCGAAGCATCGCGCACGGCGTCGA
>DBMN01000148.1:0-337 GCA_002298965.1 Rhizobiales bacterium UBA697
CACCGGTTGCGACCGGCCGCGCCGCGTCGCGCCGTCGCGACGACGGACACCGCCGCCGCCTCGCCAAGGGCGAGACGTTGTTCGGCGAGGGCGATGCCGCCGGCCGCACCTTCGAGATCGTCGCCGGCTCGGTGATCCTGTCGCGGTCGCTGCCCGACGGGCGGCGCCAGATCCTCGATCTCGCCGGTCCCGGCCGCCTGATCGGCCTCGCGCCGCGCGACGTCCACGACTACGACGCGGTCGCGGCGGAGTCGGTGGTCGCCGTCGAGCGCGAACAGAGCGTCCTGATGGCCGACCCCGACCGGCGCGAACGTCTCATGCGGGTGCTGCTCGACGA
>DBMN01000148.1:342-5679 GCA_002298965.1 Rhizobiales bacterium UBA697
GCGCGGATGCGTGGTCTCGCCGTGCTGCTCGGCCGGATGACGGCGGCGGAGAAGGTCGCGACCTATCTTCTCGGCGCGGTCGAGGAGACCGACGGCAGCTGCGTGCTGCGTCTGACCCGCGGCGAGATCGCCGACCACCTCGGCCTCACCATCGAGACGGTCAGCCGCAACTTCTCGATCATGAAGAAGTCCGGCCTGATCGAAGAGAGCCGCGGCGTCCTCGTCGTGCGCGACATGGCGGCGATGGAACTGGTCGCCAATCGCGGCACGACCGAGCCGGACGCCTGAGACCGGTCAAGAGACCGTCCCGTCGACCGGGGCGGCCTCGGCGGCGGTTTCCGGGGCGATCCGGCGCGCGCGGCGCCCCTCGCGTCGTCACATCGCTTCCCGGCGAGCGGGCGCGTGGTGGAAGGCCGGGGCAATGCCGAAGGCCTCGGCGAAGGCGGACGCCGGCATCGGCTTGCCGAAAAAATAGCCCTGCCCTTCCCGGCATCCCTGGTGCAGCAGGTCGTCGCGTTCGGCCTCCTCCTCGATGCCCTCGGCGATCGTGTCGAGATCGAAGGCCCGCGCGATGTCGAGGATCGCCCGGACCACCGAGGCGTCCTTGCCCGAGGTCAGCATGCCGGTGACGAAGGACCGGTCGATCTTGATGCGGGTCAGCGGGTAGCTCTTCAGCAGGCTGAGCGAGGCGAAACCGGTTCCGAAGTCGTCGACGGCGAGGCCGACGCCGTGGGCGCGGAGCCGGCCCAACCGATCGAGGACGACCTCGTCGAGGCCGAGGGCGATGTTCTCGGTGATCTCGAGCTCGAGCGCGTCGGCGGGCAGACCGTGACGATCGAGCGCCTCGATCACCTCGGACGCGAGGTCGCCGACGCGGAACTGGGCGGCGAACAGGTTGACGCCGATGCGGAAGTCCGCCGCGCCGTGGCGACGCCAGAAGGCCGCCTGGGCGCAGGCCTGATCGAGCACCCAGGATCCGACCGTCGCGGCGAGAGGGCCGCGTTCGAGGGCCGGCAGGAAGGCGGCGGGGGCGAGGAGCCCGCGCTGCGGGTGGAGCCAGCGGATCAGCGCCTCGGCGCCGGTCAGGGCACCGTCGGTCAGGCGGACCTGCGGCTGATAGAAGAGCAGGAACTCGCCCGCCTTGACTGCCCGGTGGATCTCCATGCCGTAGAGGCGCCGTGCCGCGGCCTCCATGCGCAGCGCCGGTTCGAAGGCGAAGGACCTTCCGCGCCCGTCGGTCTTTGCCCGGAACAGCGCGAGATCGGCGTTGCCGAGCAGTTCCATCGGGTTCTTGGTGTGGAGCGGGGCGAGCGCGACGCCGCAACTGGCGGCGACGTGGATCTCCTGTCCGTCGATGACGATCGGCCGGGCGACGTCGTCGTTGATCGCGTCGGAAACCGCCATGACGGCCGCGGGTTCGGCCACGCCGCGCAGCAGGATCGCGAACTCGTCGCCGCCGATCCGCGCCGCCGTGTCGCCCTCGCCGGTGCGGCGTTCGAGCCGCGCGGCCACTTCGCGCAGGATGCCGTCGCCGACGGCGTGTCCGAGCGTGTCGTTGACGTCCTTGAAGCCGTCGAGATCGATCATCACCACGGCGGCGGGCGTCGCCGCCGCCAGCGTCTCCTCGACCAGCCGGAAGAAGCGGCCGCGATTGGCGAGACCGGTGAGGACGTCGAAATCGGCGAGCCGGAGGAGTTCCGCCGTGTCGCGGCGCGCCGCCGCCGCGTCGTCCGGACGTTCGGTGCGAACCGCCGATCCGGCGGCGACCTCGATGCGCCGCAGCTCGAGCCTGTCCGACGCCATCAGCGCCAGTTCGCGCAGGCGATCCGCGTCGTCGCGCGAGAACTCCGGGTGGGGCCGGCCGTCGATCACGCAGAGCGCGCCGAGCGGCTGGCCGCAGGACGAGACCAGGGGTACGCCGGCGTAGAAGCGCAGTCCGGCCGGGCCGGTGACCAGCGGATTGTCGTGGAAGCGCTCGTCGCGGGTCGCATCGGGAACGATCATGACGCCGTCGCCGGCGATGGCATGCGCGCAGAAGGACACGTCGCGCCGCATGTCGACCTCGCCGATGCCGACGCTGGCGGCGAAGAAGACGTGGTCCGAACCGATCATGTTCACCGCGGCGACGGGCATGTCGAAGATGCGGGCGGCGATGCGCACGACCGAGTCGAGGCTGGGCAGCGGGCGTTCGTCCCCCAGGCCGTATTCGGACAGGGCCCTCAGTCGATCAGTCTCGGTCGGCAAGATCGGGGGACACTTCATGAAATTCCCTCCCGAAGGCATCGTGGCGGATCGATCGGAAACCCGGAATCGAGACCTCGGCACATCATATCAAATCGTGATCGATACTCCTTTCCAGAAGTTCAACGGTCACACGCGCCATGAACGGCGAAAGACATCACCGCGATCAGTAGAACGGACGAGCGCCTGACATTTCTACAGAACGGCCCGGAAAATTACCCTACGTAACTATTGGTCGCGGTCGCCGATCGTTTGCCGGCGCGGCACCTCGGACGACACGAGACCGTGAAGCGGCCTGCGATCCGCGTCCGCGCGCCCCATATGAAAGGGAAAAGCCGCACTCCCCCCTCCCCGGAGACCGGACATGACCACTTCCCATCCCGACACGTTCTCCGCCCGCCGCTCCATCGAGATCGACGGACGACCCTTCGTCTTCTTCGATCTCGCCGCCGCCGAGACCAACGGGCTTTCCGGCCTGTCGCGCCTGCCCTTCTCGCTCAAGGTGCTGGCGGAGAACCTGCTGCGCCACGAGGACGGCCGCACGGTGACGGCCGACGATTTGCGGGCCCTCGCCGCCTGGGGCGAGACACGGGGACGAGCCGAGCGCGAGATCGCCTATCGACCCGCCCGCGTGTTGATGCAGGACTTCACCGGCGTTCCCGCCGTGGTCGATCTCGCCGCGATGCGCGACGCCGTGGTGGCGCTGGGCGGTTCGCCCGACCAGATCAATCCGCTGATCCCGGTCGATCTCGTCGTCGACCATTCGGTCGTCGTCGACTTCTTCGGCAACGCGTCGGCGCTCTCGCGCAACGTGGCGCGCGAATACGAGCAGAACCAGGAGCGCTACACCTTCCTGAAATGGGGGCAGAAGGCGTTCCGCGACTTCCGCGTGGTGCCGCCGGGCACCGGCATCTGCCATCAGGTCAATCTCGAGTATCTCGCCCGCGTGGTGTGGACGCGCGAGGGCGCCGACGGCACGACCGTCGCCTATCCCGACACCTGCGTCGGCACCGACAGCCACACCACCATGGTCGGCGGCCTCGGCGTGCTCGGTTGGGGCGTCGGCGGCATCGAGGCGGAGGCGGCCATGCTCGGCCAGCCGGTGTCGATGCTGATCCCGGAGGTCATCGGCTTCCGCCTGACCGGACGGCTGCGCGAGGCCGTGACCTCGACCGATCTCGTCCTCACCGTCACGCAGATGCTGCGCAAGAAGGGCGTCGTCGGCAAGTTCGTCGAGTTCTTCGGCCCCGGCCTCTCGGCGCTCGGTCTCGCCGACCGCGCCACGATCGGCAACATGGCGCCGGAATACGGCGCGACCTGCGGCTTCTTCCCCGTCGATGCCGTCACCCTCGCCTACCTCCGGCTCTCCGGCCGCTCCGACGAGCAGGTGGCGCTGGTCGAGGCCTACACCAAGGCGCAGGGCCTCTTCCGCGACGAGACGACCGCCGATCCGCTCTTCACCGACGTGCTCGAACTCGATCTGACGGAGGTCGAGCCCTCGCTCGCCGGTCCGAAGCGGCCGGAGGGACGCGTGGCGCTCGGTTCGGTGCCGGCGGTCTTCGACGCGGCGCTGGCGGCCGACTACCGCAAGCCCGGCGAGGCCGGGAAGCGCTGGACGGTCGAGGGCACCGACTTCGACCTCGGCCACGGCGACGTCGTCATCGCGGCGATCACCTCCTGCACCAACACGTCCAACCCCTCGGTACTGGTCGCCGCCGGTCTCCTCGCCCGCAAGGCGCGCGAACGGGGGCTGCGGACCAGGCCCTGGGTGAAGACCTCGCTGGCGCCGGGCAGCCAGGTGGTCGCCGCCTATCTGAAGGCCTCCGGCCTGCAGGACGATCTCGACGCCCTCGGCTTCCAGATCGTCGGCTTCGGCTGCACCACCTGCATCGGCAATTCCGGGCCGCTCGATCCGGCGATCTCGCGGACGATCGCCGAGCACGGCATCGTCGCCTCGGCCGTGCTCTCCGGCAACCGCAACTTCGAGGGCCGCATCTCGCCGGACGTGCAGGCGAACTGGCTCGCCTCGCCGCCGCTGGTCGTCGCCCATGCGCTCGCCGGATCGACCCGCGTCGATCTCACGCGCGAACCGCTGGGCATCGGGTCGGACGGCCGACCGGTCTTCCTTGCGGACGTCTGGCCGTCGTCGGCCGAGATCGACGCGGTGATCGCCCGACACGTCACCGGCGCCCTCTTCCGCGAGAAATACGCCGAGGTCTTCACCGGCGACGCCCGCTGGCAGGCGGTCGAGGTGACCGGGGGCGAGACCTACGCCTGGGACGACGCCTCGACCTACGTGCGCAATCCGCCCTATTTCGAAGGGATGACGCGGGCGCTGCCGACGATCTCGGACGTGAAGGGCGCGCGCATCCTCGCGCTGCTCGGCGACAAGATCACCACCGACCACATCTCGCCGGCCGGCTCGATCAAGACCGCCTCGCCGGCCGGGCAGTATCTCCTCGCCCACGGCGTCGAGCCGAAGGACTTCAACCAGTACGGCACCCGGCGCGGCAATCACGAGGTGATGATCCGCGGCACCTTCGCCAACATCCGCATCAAGAACGCCATGGTCCGCGACGAGACCGGCGCGATCGTCGAGGGCGGCTTCACCGTCCACCATCCCTCCGGCGAGAGAGCCGCGATCTACGACGTCGCCCGGCGCTATGCCGCCGAGGGCGTGCCGCTCGTCGTCTTCGCCGGCGTCGAATACGGCAACGGCTCGTCGCGCGACTGGGCGGCCAAGGGCACGCGGCTGCTCGGCGTCAGGGCCGTGGTGGCGCGGACCTACGAGCGCATCCACCGTTCCAACCTCGTCGGCATGGGCGTGCTGCCGCTGCAGTTCGAGGACGGCACCAGCTGGGAGAGCCTCGGGCTGACCGGCGCGGAGACGGTGTCGATCGGCGGGCTCGACGCGCTGGCGCCGCGGGCGAAGGTGACGCTCGACATCGAACGGGCGGACGGCTCGCGCCTCGCCGTGCCTGTCGTCGTGCGCATCGATACCGCCGACGAGCTCGACTACTACGCCAATGGTGGCATCCTGCCGACGGTGCTGCGGAATCTGGCCGACGCGCGGGGAGGCGCCCGATGAACGAGACC
>DBMN01000148.1:5684-6305 GCA_002298965.1 Rhizobiales bacterium UBA697
CTGTGGGGGGCGCAGACGCAGCGGTCGCTCGCCCATTTCGCCATCGGCGAGGACCGCATGCCGCGGCGCATCGTCCATGCCCTGGCGCTGATCAAGAAGGTCGCGGCGGGCGTCAACGTCGCGCTCGCCGGGCTCGACGCGGCCAAGGCGGAGGCCATCGGCCGGGCGGCGGACGAGGTCGTCGCCGGCAGCCACGACGGCGAATTTCCGCTCGTCGTCTGGCAGACCGGATCCGGCACCCAGTCGAACATNNGTGCTGGCGAACCGCGCCTCGCAACTGCTCGGCGGGGCGATCGGCGAGGGGCGCCTCGTCCATCCCAACGACGACGTCAATCGCTCGCAGTCCTCCAACGACGTCTTTCCGACCGCCATGAACGTGGCGATCGCCCGGGCCCTGGTCGAGGATCTGCTGCCGTCCCTGCGGCGGCTGCGGGCGACGCTCGACGCCAAGGCCGAGGCCTTCGCCGNNATCGTCAAGATCGGCCGCACCCACCTCCAGGACGCCACGCCGCTCACGCTCGGGCAGGAGATCTCGGGCTGGGCGGCGCAGCTCGCCCATGCCGAGGCGCATGTCGCGGCGAGCCTGCCGCATCTCCTGGAACTGGCGATCGGCGGCACCGC
>DBMN01000231.1 GCA_002298965.1 Rhizobiales bacterium UBA697
ATGCCGACGGGGCGCGCCTGCCCACCCGTCACGGCCCCTGGCAGCACGTCGGCCGCGTCGCCGCCGGCGAGGCGCTGCCCCACGGCATCGATCGCGCCGCGGTCGAGACGGCGATCGAGGCCCAGGGCTTCCAGATGTGGCGCCCCCGCGAAGCCCGGGACTGAGCGACCGCACGCCCTCCCCGGCCGCCGCGCGAAGACGCGGCGGCGCACGGCTCAGAAGCTGACGCGCAGACGCGCCGAGCCGGTGACGCGGCTGGCGTTGGCGGCGAACTCGCCGTCGAAGGCGGTCGTCAGGGTGACGTTCTCCATCAGCTTGGTGTCGAGACCGAGGGCGACGATCGCCGCGTCGGGCTTCGACCGCGCGCCGGCGATCTCGAAGTCGGAGCCGTCGATGTCGGTCAGCGACACCGCGATCGAGGTGCCCTGCGCATAGGCATGGGCCCAGCCCGCCCGGGCGAAACCGTTCACCGCGAAGCCCCAGAGATCGATGCCGCCGCGCAGGTCGACGCCGACGACCGAACGGGTGTTCAGCACGCCCGAACGGCCGGTGACGGTGAGGCCGCCGGAGGCGGCGTCGCCGGCGAGCGTCTCGCGCTCGACGAAGCCGGGCGTGTTCATGCTCTGCGCCTCGAAGGCGGCGAAGGGCGAAACACCGACGTCGCCGAAACGCACCGCCTCGAAGGCCGCCTCGATGCGGCCGCTCCACAGCGTCGGGCGATAGCGCGCGGCGACGTCGGGCATGTCGAGAACGGCGATCGAGCGATGCGTCGTCACGTCCATCCAGGAGAAGGCCGCGGCGCCGGCGAGCGACAGGGCGCCCGACCGGATCGCCGCATAGGTGCCGGCCTGGACCACGTCGGCCGAGGCCGAGCCGAGACCGTCGGAGAGACGGCCGCCGGCATTGCCGGCCGACAGCGCGACGCCGAAGAGCATCGTCGGGGCGAGCCGCACGTCGAAGCCGGTGACCACCTGCGAGGCATGGGTGGTGGCGCGGCTGGTGCCGATCTCGGCATCGCCGTCGATGCTGCCGAGCGAACCGAGGAGGCTCCCCCACACCGAATAGACCGGCCCGGCGGCCGACGGCGCGGCCAGCCCCTTGCCGGCGAGGGTGCGGCCGTTGCGGTGGCTGTCGGTCATGGCGCCGAGGAAGAGCCGCGACGACTGCACGCCCATCTCGTCGACGGAGGTGTGGATCTCGCCGACCAGCTGCTCGAGGTCGTCGCCGATGTCGTCGGCGGCGGCGTTGAAGACCTTGAAGACCGGCGTGACACTGGCGCCACCGGCGACGGCGTTGTCGATCGCGGTGGCGACGCGCACCCGGTCGGAACGATCGCCGACGCCGGGGGTGGTCGGGGCGGTGACGGTCGTCGTGGTCGAGCTGCCGTTGGTCGTCGTGGTGACCGTGGCGGCGGAGGGGTTCTCGGCCAGGCCGGCGAGCGTGCCGGGGGCCAGCACCAGTTCCACCGTGTTGCCGGAATAGCTGACGGTGACGACGAGGCCGGCGCCGACCAGCGAGCGGTCGAAGGTGGCGAAGGTGCCGACGAGGCCGGCCGCCGCGTTGAGGATCGTGTGCGGCGTGTTGAACGTGTAGGTGCCGCCGAGCGTCTGCGGCCGGAGCGTGCCGGCGAGCGTCGCGCTGCCGGTGACCTCGATGCGATCGGCGACCGGACCGCGGATGCCGGCGCGATAGACGCCGGTCGAGGTGAAGACGAGATTGCCGTCGACGGTCAGGGTCTGCGGCGTGCCGAGACCGAGGGTGCCCTCGACCGTGGTCGCGCCGACCCGACCCGAGCCGCCGAGAGCGCCGCCGGTCGCGACCAGAACCTGCGACACGATCGAGCCGGTGACGGCGAGGGCGCCGCCGTTGATCGTCGTGGTGCCGGTATAGGTGTTGGTGCCGGAGAGCGTCAGCGTGCCGGCGCCGGTCTTGATCAGACCGCCGGGGCCGTAGATGTCGTTGGAGAAGGTCGAGCTCCAACCGAGCGTGTCGAGCGTCGTCGTGCCGACGAAGCCGCCGTAGCCGCGCACCGCCGCCGCGGCATTGACGAGACCCCAGCCGTAGATCGCGTCGGGCGTGATGCTGCCTGCGGTGCGGCTGCCGAGCGGGGTCGCGGTCGTCAGCAGCGTCTGCTGGAGATCGTAGTTGGTGAACCAGGGAAAGGCCTGTTTGGCCAGCGCCGCCACGCCGGCGGCGACCGGCGAGGCGTAGGACGTGCCCTGGCCGGAGTCGTAGTTGCCGCCCCCCGAACCCGCACCGACCGTCACCGTCGAGGTGTCCTCGCCGGGGGCGACGAGGCACCACGCGGCGGCCACGCCGCAGCGGTTGGAGAAGCTCGAGATGACGTTCGAGGCATCGACCGAGGCGACCGCCAGCCAGCCGCGCTGCAGATCCGAGACGCGATAGGGCAGACCGGCCCAGTAGTCGGGATTGGCCTGGGCCTCGTTGCCGGTGGCGAAGACCAGCAGCGTGTTGGCCTGCACCGCGGCGCGGCCGGCCGCGACGCCTTCGGGGTAGGTGGCGATGGCGCTGGCCGTGGTGTAGTCGACGATCGAGCACTGCGGCGTCGGGTTCGGGTTGCCGACCCGGCAGTCGTTGAGGCCGAAGCTGTTGTTGATGATCGGGATGCCCATGCCGACCATCGCGTTCCAGCTCTCGGCGATGTAGGCCAGCGTCGTCATCGAGACGATGCCCGCGTCATAGGCGACGCCGTGCATGCCGACGCCGTCGCGCGAGGCCGCCGCCAGACCGGCGACGAAGGTGCCGTGGTGGAAGACCGCGTCGGTCTCGCCGTTCTGTCCGGCCAGGATCTGCCGCTTGGTGGCGAAGTTGTAGCCGCCGAGGAACTTGCCCGGCGCCGTGAACTCCGGATTGCGCGTGTCGATGCCGCTGTCGACGATGCCGATCACCACGCCGCGCCCGGTGTAGCCCAGGGCATAGGCGGTGGCCGAGTCGATCTGTGCGAGGGCGCCGGAGGCGTAGTACTCGGGCGTCCGGAAGGAGGCGGCCGTCTGGGCCTGCGCGGCGCTCGCCGCGCACAGGGCGCCGACGAGACCCGACAGGGCCGTGGAGGCCCGCAGCCACCGGCGGGACCGCTTCGTCACCGAAAACTCACGCATCATCTCTCCGTCCCCCTCGGGCACGTTCTCTCGTCACGTCGATGAAAGGTGAAATCGCCCCGCGGGCGGCCTATTTCGCCGCCATCGCCTCGGCCAGCGCCCGCGCCTGGGCGGCGGCGGCGACATAGGCCGGATGGGTGGCCGAGCGGGTGGCGAAACAGGTGCGGAAGGCCGTCGCCGTCTGATGGCGCAGCGTCCGCAGGGCGGCGCCGAGCTTGGCGTCCTTGCGGCCGCCCGCGGCGAAGGCGTCTTCCTTGGCGGCGATCGCGGCATCGCCCTTCTTGCGGATGCGCGAGCACTCGGCGACCGCGGGGATCGCGGCGCGCAGCGGTACCTCGGCGATCATCGTCCGACCACCGACGTCGAGCGACACGATCAGCGCACTCGGGCTCGTCGGCGTCTCGTCCTGGCTGCGCGCCGTCAGCAGGGCGACGGCCGAGGTCGCCTGCGGCGGCGCGGCGAGCGGTATTTCCGAGATCACGCTCAGCGCCGCGTCGGAGGAGAAGCCGACGGCGCGGAAATAGTAGCCTTCCGACCGCATCACCGCGTCGCGGCCGGCGGCGGCGCCGTCGGCGAGTTCGTCCGCCCAGGCATCGGTGTTGGCGGCGGCCCAGCGGCGGGCGAGCGCCTCGGTGGTGACGACGAGCACGGATCGGTTGTCGGCCGAGAGGAAGCTCAACGCGTCGAGCGATCCCGAGCCCTGGTCGCCGGAGACGAGGCTCTCGGTGTTGAGCGTCGCCGGGCCGGTGAACCCCTTGACCGCGACCGGGCCGACGAGGGCCGACAGACGCTTCACCAGATCCGCCTTCGCCTGGTCGTGGGGCACGGAGAAGGCCTCGCCGGCCGCCTGATCGACCTCGACCAGCCGCGTGATCTTTTTGACGGCGGCATCGCGCGCGGCGACGTAGTCGTCTTCGGGCGCGGCGGCGAGCGCGACGGTCGACGACAGGAGGAGGGCGGCGGCGAACAGGGACTTCATGGGTTCCTCGCGAAGCTGCGGCGGTCGGCCTCGGGGGGCCCACGCGGCGCCGACGATCCCGGGGGAAGACCGGAGGCACCGCGTGTCTCCTAGGTAATATATCGGACGGCCGTGTGTTTCTCGGGAAACACGACCGGTTTCGGCCAACATCAACGGCGGTTGATGATTGCCCGCCGTCCGCGCCCGGCCTGCCCGGCTTCGCCTTGCGAGGCCGCCGCGCCGACCTATACTGGCGCCGTCGAGCCGGGGCCGATCGCGCCCGGCGCCAGAAGGATCGTCGCCGCGCAGATGTCGGACCCCGGACCCTCGGCCTTCGCCGAACGCGATCCGATGAACTTCGTCGGCGAGTTCCGCGATCCGCGGACCGAGGCGGCGTATTCGGCAGCGACCCGACGGCAGACCACGGCGAACGCGACGATCTGCATCCTCGCAACGACCTTCGCCGTCCTGTCCTTCGCGCCGCTCGACGTGATGCTGATCGACCCGCCGGAGCTCTTCGTCTTCCTCGGCGTCCGCGCGCTCCTGGCCGTCGTCTGCGTCGTCGCCATGGTGGTGCTCGGCCGGCGCAAGACCAGCCGCGGCATCGTCGTGACGACGCATGTCCAGCAGTTCCTGCTGTTCACGCTCAACGCGCTGATCTTCGATCACCCGTCGCTGCCGCGGCACGGCGGTCTGCTGCTGCCGCTGATCGCCATCGCTCTGCCGATGTTCCTGCCCGGCCGGTTCCGCGCCGTGGCCCTGATGAGTGCCTATGCGCCGACGATCAGCCTGCTGTTCTGGGGTGTGCTGAGGCCGCAGCCGGAGGCGCCGCTCGATCTGGCGGTGATCGTCCTCGTCACGTCGATGGCCTTCGTCGTCGGGCTCGCCGCCCGCCGCCAGTGGAACCGCATGCGCCGCGAGGAATTCCTGCGCATCGCCCGCGAGCGGCGCACCAACCGGGCGCTGCGCGAGGCCAAGGAGGCGGCCGAGGCCGGTGCCCGCGCCAAGGCCGACTTCCTCGCGGTGATGAGCCACGAGATCCGCACGCCGATGAACGGCATCCTCGGCATGGTCCGTCTGGTGCTCGACGACGTCGCCGCGCCGCGGACGCGCGAACGGCTCGACGTGGTGCTGCATTCGGCCGAGGTGCTGCGCACCATCCTCGACGACGTGCTCGACCTGTCGCAGCTGGAACTGGGGCGGCAACAGTACGAGCGCGTGCCGGTCGATCTCGCCGGCGTGGTCGGCGACGTCGTCGACCTCGTCCGACCGCAGGCCGACGAGAAGGGCATCGCGCTGGTCGTCGAGATCGCCGACGACGTGCCCGAACGGGTCTCCGGCGACCCGGCGCGGCTGCGCCAGATCCTGATCAACCTCGTCGGCAACGCGGTGAAGTTCAC
>DBMN01000178.1:0-126 GCA_002298965.1 Rhizobiales bacterium UBA697
CCCATGATGCCGGTGCCGATGAAGCCGACGTCGCGGATCGCCGTCATGCCGTGACCGCCGGGCGGTCGAAGAAGCGCGGCGGCATCTCCGCTTCGGTGAGCGACAGCGCCGCGCGGAAGGCGGCGA
>DBMN01000178.1:172-15086 GCA_002298965.1 Rhizobiales bacterium UBA697
TCACGTCGAACTGCAGGCAGCCGGGTTCACTCGCCAGCGACGCCGTCGCATCCGCCCGTGCCGCGGCGAGAAACGCGGAGAGTTTCTCGCCGGCCACGGAGAATTCGGCGATCACCACGAAGGCCGAGGTCTCGTCCGCCATCTCAGGAGGCCTTTCCGGTCTTGCCCATGACGGCGATCTGCTCGCGGCGCACCGCGACCACGTCGAGATCGTCGACCAGTTCGACGTCGTCCATGGAGACGACCTGATCGCGCGGCACGTCGCGCTTCAGCTTGACGTGGTGGGCGAGGCCGATCGGCAGGGCGTTGTGGGCCATCGAGATGGTGGCCGGGATCGCCTTGGCCCAGACGCAGTAACCGCCCTCGCCGTCGAGCATCTCGCCCGCCTTGAGGTCGCGTTTGGCGGTCGCCACCGCGTCGGCGCGATAGTAGAGCGAATGGCCGGTCGGTTCGCCGCGCAGCGTGGCGGCGAGCACGCTGACCGAGGTCTCGAGGCCGATCAGGTGGAAGGGCCGCCACATCGAGGCGTACCAGCCCGACTTGTCGGTCAGGAGGCCGTACTGCTTGAAGCAGGCGCGGGTGTATTCGTCCGGCGCCTTGAAGGTGACGAACATGCCGTAGCGGATGTTGTTGAACACCTCGCGGCCGTCCGGCTCCTGGCTGGCGGCGATGTCGATCAGGCCGGACTTGGGCAGGCGGCCGCCGTCCGACTGCGGCTTGAAGACCTGGGCGAGGTCGTGCAGGCCGGCGGGATAGAAGGCGAGGCCGTCGTCCGGGCAGTCGAGGCCGGTGCCGTTGGCGACCGCCGCCATCTCGATCGCCGCCTTGGTGCCGTCGGTGAAGGAGTTGTACATCTTCGGATTGAAGTCGCCCTTGGCGACCTCTTCCTCGGTCCAGCCGAAGTAGCCCCACACCGTGTCCGGCGTCGAATAGCGGTAGCGCGGCTCGAAGTTCATGCCCTTGCCGGCCGAGACCAGTTCGAAGCCGACCGAGCGCACCCAGTCGATGAGCTCGCACATGAAGGCCGGCTGGTCGCCGTAGGCCATCGAATAGACGACGCCCTTGGCGCGCGCCTTGGCGGCGAGGATCGGGCCGCACATGACGTCGGCCTCGACGTTGACCATGACGATGTGCTTGCCGCCCTCGATCGCCGCCAGCGCATGGCGGACGCCGGCGAGCGGATGGCCGGTCGCCTCGATGATGCAGTCGATGCCCTCGAAGTCGCAGAGCGCCCGGGCGTCCTGCGTCACGAAGGTCTTGCCGCTGTCGTAGGCGTCGGCGAGCGAGCGGGCGCCGTACTGATCGGCATCCCAGCCGACGCGTTCCAGCGAGGCCTTCGCCTTGCCGACGTCGAGATCGGCGACGCCGACGACGTGATAGCCGGCGATGTACTTGGCCTGGGCCAGGATCATCGAGCCGAACTTGCCGGCGCCGATCAGGCCGACGCGGACGGGGCGGCCGGCGGCGACGCGCTCGGCGAGGAAGGTGCTGAGATTCATCGGGGTTTCATCCCATGACGGTGCCGCGGCACGGCTCGGGCCCGGGCGGGACGCCGGTTCGCGACGGATTTCGGGGCAGCGGCAGGGAGGGGCGTCGACGGCACGGCGGCGCGATCGGAGGCGCGACGACGCGCGTGCCTCCGGGCCCGGCCGATCTCGACGACGTGTTTCCTCCCGACCGCCTTCTTTCGAGCGGTGCGGCCCGCCGCGTGGACGGCGGGACCCTGGTTCACGTCGCGAGGTTAGGGGCGAGCGGGCGGGAGGCGCAAATTAGAATTCCCCGAGGAACGATTAGCCCACCTAAACGATCAGGCCCATCCGAGCTCGGCCACGGCGGCGAGCCAGCGCTGGCGCTCGTCGCGCAACCAGTCGATGAAGACGCGTACCTTGCGCTGGCGCAGGTGATCGCTCGGGCAGACGATCCACTGGGTGGTGAGCCGCACCTCGGGCACCTCGACCAGCGGGCAGGCGAGGCGGCCGTCGGCGAGTTCGCGCTCCATCATCAGCGTGCTCTCGAGCGCGATGCCGAGACCGCGCACCGCCGCGTCGATCGCCATGTGGGAACGGTCGAAGAGCAGCCGGCGCTGCTTCGAGGGCGCCTCCTGGCCGAGCCGGGCGAACCATTGCGACCAGCGCACCTGCGCCTTGACCGAATGGATCAGGCGATGGTCGTGCAGCACGGCGATCTCGGCGGAACGCGGCGCGACGAGGCTCGGCGCGGCGACCGGGATGAAGCGCTCGTCGGCGAGGCCCTCGACGAACATCCCGGGCCAGCGCCCCTCGCCGTGGCGGATCTCGACGTCGACCGCCTCGCGCGTGAAGTCGGTCGGCTCGGTCGTGGCGTCGAGGCGGACGTCGAAGTCGGGATAGGCGGCGAGAAAGCCGCCGAGCCGCGGCAGGATCCAGGAATTCGACAGGGTCGGCGTGGCGCGCACCGTCAGCATGGTCGCGGTGTGGCGGCCGCGGACGTTCTGCGTCGCCTCGGTGATCCGCTCCATCTCCTCGGTGATCGAGCTGAAATAGCGGGTCCCGGCCTCGGTCAGCACGATGTTGCGCCCGACCTTGGCGGTGAGCGAGGTGCCGAGCCGGGTCTCCAGCGACTGGATCTGCTGGCTGACCGCCGACGGCGTCACCCCCAGCTCCTCCGCGGCGCGGGTGATGCTGCCGAGCTTGGCCGCCATGTGGAAGACGGAGATCGCCTTGATCGGAATGTGCATGAAAACTCATTAGCACACCTAAAGGGTCCCCGAATATAACTGAATTGAGCCGCCCCCGGTTCCTCCCTAATCTCCTTCCCCAATCGAGGGCCCTCGAAGGCCCCGCCCGACCGCCGCGGCGATCGGTGACACACGAGCCCGCCGCAAGCGCGAGACGGGCGAGGAGGAGCCCATGACGATCGTGTCCCGATCCCCGGACACCACGGCGCCCATCGCGGCCCCGTCTCTCACAGCCCCGACTTCCATCGAACGCTGACGCGCTTCGCGCCGTCCTCGTCGTCGCATGCGAGACGCTCCTCGTCCCCGAGGAGCAGGCGACCCGTCGTCGCCCCACGAGAACCAAGAAACGAACCCCGCAGGAGGAATTCCATGAGCTGGTCCCATCGTCCCGGCCTGTCGCGCCGCACCGTTCTCGCCGGCCTTTCCGCCTTGCCGCTGGTCGCCGTCCATACCCGGCGGGCGAGCGCCGCCGAGTTCAGCTTCAAGCTGGCGACCGGCCAGTCGCTGACCCAGCCGATCAACGCCCGCCTCGAACAGGCCTGCAAGCGCATCGAGGCGGCGTCGGGCGGACGCATCGAGATGAAGTTCTTCCCGGCGTCGCAGCTCGGCTCCGACACCGACCTGCTCACCCAGGTGCGCACCGGCGGCATCGACTTCCTGAACCTCGCCGGTTCGGTGATCTCGACG
This sequence comes from Rhizobiales bacterium UBA697, assembly GCA_002298965.1. Taxonomy (GTDB): domain Bacteria; phylum Pseudomonadota; class Alphaproteobacteria; order Rhizobiales; family Ancalomicrobiaceae; genus Pinisolibacter. The sequence goes on from DBMN01000178.1 coordinate 3,576, forward strand.
GTGGCCGCCCCGGTCGGCATCACCAACGTCGGCTTCGCCTTCAAGGACTACGCCCAGGTGTGGCCGGCGATCGACGGCGCCCTCGGCAAGGTGGTGCGCGGCGCGGTCGAGAAGGCCGGCATGATGGTGGTGGCGCGGGCGGGCGACAATTCGTTCCGCCAGATCACCTCGTCGTCGAAGCCGATCCTGTCGCCGGCCGATCTTTCCGGCTACCACATCCGCGTGCCGGTCTCGCCGATCTTCACCTCGGTCTTCCGCTCGCTCGGGGCGATGCCGACGTCGATCAACTTCAACGAACTCTACAGCGCGCTGCAGACCAGGCTCGTCGACGGCCAGGAGAACGGTCTCGTCGCGATCGATTCCGGCAAGCTCTACGAGGTCCAGAAGTACGTCTCCGAGACCAACCACATCTGGGACCCCTTCTGGCTGCTCGGCAACCGCCGCTCCTTCGCCTCGCTGCCCGACGACCTCAAGGAGATCGTGACGCGCGAGTTCGACCGCGCCAACCTCGAGCAGCGCGGCGACGTCGCCGAACTCGAGAAGACGCTGAAAGCCAAGCTGACGGCGGCCGGTCTCGCCTTCCATGCCGTCGACCGCGCGCCCTTCAAGGCGGCGCTGGCCAAGTCGGGCTACTACAAGGAATGGCGCGAGAAGTTCGGCGAAGAGAACTGGAAGATCCTCGCGGATGCCGCCGGGGGGCTCGAATGACCATCACCGCCGACGAGTCCAACGCCATCATGAGCCATTCCCGCTCGTCCCCGGCCACGGCCACGTCTCCGGCCACGGCCGACGCCGCCTTCGATCGGCTCGAGACCTGGCTGCGGCACCTCACCGAGATCCCCGCCGCGGCCCTGGTCGTGGCGGAGGTCGGCATCCTCTTCGTCGGCATCGTGGCGCGGGCGGTGTTCCACCACGCCATCATCTGGTCCGACGAACTGGCGTCGATCCTGTTCCTGTGGCTGGCGATGTTCGGCACCGCGATCGCGGTGCAGCGGACCAGCCACATGCGGCTGACCGCCTTCGTCTCGGCGATGCCGCAGCGCCTCGCCGGTTTCGCCGAGGCGCTGGGCATGGCGCTGGTCGCGCTGTTCCTGATCCTGATCCTCCACCCAGCCTATGAGTACGTGCAGGACCAGTCCTTCGTCGAGACGCCGGCGCTCGGCTGGTCGGGCACGGTCCGGGCGCTCGCCATTCCGGTCGGCGCCGGGCTGGCGCTGGTCGGCGCGCTCCTGCGGGTGTTCCGCGGCCGGGTCGCCGACATGGCGCTCGCCGTCGGCTTCATCGCCGCTGCCGCGGGCGTGCTGTGGGTCGCCGCCCCCTGGCTCACCGGCCTCGGACACGCCAACCTGGTGGTGTTCTTCATCGGCCTCCTCGGCTTCGGCGTGGTGATGGGCGTGCCGATCGCCTTCTCCTTCCTGATCGCGACGGTCGCCTTCCTCGTCTGCACGACGCGGACGCCGCTCACCGTCGTCGTCGGTCGCATGGACGAGGGCATGAGCAGCCTGATCCTGCTCGCCGTGCCGCTCTTCGTGCTGCTCGGCCAGCTGGTCGACCGCAGCGGCATGGCGCGCGTCATGGTCGCCTTCCTCGCCGCCCTCCTCGGACACGTGAAGGCGGGCATGTCCTACGTGCTGCTCGGCGCGATGCTGCTGGTCTCGGGCATCTCCGGCTCCAAGACCGCCGACATGGCGGCGGTGGCGCCGGTGCTCTTCCCGGAGATGCGCAAGCGCGGCATGAAGGACGGCGAACTCGTCTCGCTGCTCGCCGCCGCCGGCGCGATGAGCGAGACCATCCCGCCGTCGCTGGTGCTGATCGCCATCGCCTCGGTGACCGGCGTGTCGATCGCCGCGCTCTTCACCGCGGGCATCCTGCCGGCGCTGGTGCTGGCGCTCGTCCTCGCCCTCGTCGCGCGCTGGCAGGCGGGTCGCGAGACCGACGTCGAGCGGCCCGCTCGGGCGCCGTTCTCGACGGTGCGCAAGACCTTCGTCGTCGCCCTGCCGGCGCTGCTGCTGCCCTTCGTCATCCGCAGCGCCGTCGTCGAGGGCATCGCAACCGCGACCGAGGTCTCGACCATCGGCATCGCCTACACGATCGCCGTCGCGCTGTTGATCTATCGCGGCGGTCTGACCCGGCGCTCGGTGATGCCGATGCTGGTGCAGACCGCCTCGCTCTCCGGTGCGATCCTCTTCATCGTCGGGGCGGCGAGCGCCATGGGCTGGGCGCTGACCCAGTCGGGCTTCTCGCACGATCTGGCGGCGCTGATGGCCCGCATCCCGGGCGGACAGGTCGGCTTCCTGCTGGTGTCGGTCGCAGCCTTCGTGGTGCTCGGCAGCGTGCTCGAGGGCATCCCGGCGATCGTCCTCTTCGGACCGCTGCTCTTTCCGATCGCCCACCAGATGGGGATCCACGAGGTGCACTACGCGATGGTGGTGATCCTGGCGATGGGTCTGGGCATCTTCGCCCCGCCCTTCGGCCTCTGCTACTACGCCGCCTGCATCATCGGACAGGTCGATCCGGAAGCCGGCATGAAGCGGATCTGGTTCTATCTGGCGATGCTGCTGATCGGCACGCTGGTGATCACCTTCGTGCCGTGGATCTCGATCGGCTTCCTGTGAGCCGGGCCGGGATCGGCCGACGATCCGACATCGAGGTTCGACCGTGAGGGTCCGGGGGCACGCCCCCGGGCCCTTCGTCGTCTCGACGGCGCGCGCTCACGGGGATCGGGCGGTCTCGCCGCGCGGCGAGACGCGGCGACGCACCACGATCCCGCGGTGGGCGGGTTCGCACGTCTGTCGTCGATGTCGGGAAATTATGGCGGTGAGAGAGGGATTCGAACCCTCGATACGCTTTCACGTATACACGCGTTCCAGGCGTGCGCCTTCAACCACTCGGCCACCTCACCGCATTCCCAAGAGGGAAGCGGGGCCTTCATATGCGATCGAAGGCCGGCTGGCAAGACGCCGCGAAGCGGCGCGGACGAGGGGGTCCACGGTGACGCGCGATCAGCCGGCGTGGCCGGCACGGGCGGCGGTCTTGGCCGGCTGGACCGAGGCTTCGGCGGCGAGAAGGGCCGGGACCTCGCTCTCGCGGACGGCGCGGCCGAACAGCCAGCCCTGGAACTGGTCGCAGCCCTCGCGGCGCAGGCGCTCGCACTGCAGGACCGTCTCGACGCCCTCGGCCACCGTGGTGATGCCGAGCGACGAGCACAGGCTGGTGACGGCGCGCACGATGGCGGTCGAATCGGCGCTCTCGCCGATGTCCTGCACGAAGGACTTGTCGATCTTGACCTTGTCGAAGGCGAAACGCCGCAGGTAGCCGAGGCTCGAATAGCCGGTGCCGAAGTCGTCCATGGCGATGCGGACGCCGATCTCGCGCAGCTGGGCGAGGGTGGCGAGCGTCGCGTCGGTGTCGGCGAGGAGCACGCCCTCGGTGATCTCGAGCTCCAGCCGATCCGAGCGCAGGCCCGAGCGGCCGAGCGCGCCGAGCACGTCGAGCGCCAGGGCGCGGCGGCGGAACTGGATCGGCGAGATGTTGACCGCGACGCGGAGCCGCGACGGCCAGGTCGCCGCCACCCGCGTCGCCTCGCGCAGGGCCCAGGCGCCGATCTCGCCGATCTGGCCGGTCTCCTCGGCGAGTTCGACGAAGTCGAGCGGCGAGACGAGGCCGCGCTCGGGATGCTGCCAGCGCAGCAGTGCCTCGAAACCCTCGATCCGGCCGCTCACGGCGCCGACCAGCGGCTGATAGTGGAGCTCGAACTCGCCGCGCTCGATCGCCGAGGCGAGATCGCTCTCCAGCGCCCGGCGCTCGCGCATGCAGGCGTCCATGCCCGATTCGTAGAAGCAGGGCGCGCCGCGGCCCTCGCTCTTGGCACGGCCGAGCGCCAGGTCGGCGTGGGACAGCAGCGCGTCGACCTCGGCGCCGTCGTCGGGCGCGACGGCGATGCCGATGTTGGCGCGCACGACGATGCGGTTGCCGTCGATCTCGTAGGGCCGGGCGATCGCCTCGTCGATCCGACGGGCGAGGTCGCCGACCTCGCGCGGGTCGGAAAGGCCAGTGCGCAGCACCGCGAACTCGTCGCCGCCGAGCCGGCCGACGATCGCCTCCTCGACGACGCAGTCGACGATCCGCTCGGCCACCATGACCAGCAGACGATCGCCGACGTCGTGGCCGTAGGCGTCGTTGACGGTCTTGAAGTGGTCGATGTCGACGTGGAGCAGGGCGACGCGGCGGTCGGGGCCGCGCTCGATCAGCGCCGCGGCGAGGCGGGCGGAGAATTCGGTCCGGTTGGGCAGGCCGGTGGTGGCGTCGAAGCGCGAGAGATGCTCGATCTCCTCCTCCGCCCGGCGCCGTGCGGTGATGTCCTCGTGGGTCACCGCGGCACCGCCGTCGGCGGTCGGCGAGGCGGTGATCACCACGATCCGGCCGTCGAGATACTCGTACATCTCCTGGTGCGAACGCCCCTCGGCGACGGCGACGCGGCAGAGCGGCACGTCGAGTTCGCGGGAGCCGGCACCCATCGCCTTGCAGCGCTGCATCAGCGGCAGCAGCGGCGCGCCGACCGTCAGTTCGCCGGGGCGGAAGCCGTACATCGTCATGAAGGCGTCGTTCCACACCACCAGGCGCTCGTCGGCGTCGACGAGGTAGAAGCCCTGCGGCATGGTGGCGATCGCCGTCTGCAGGCGGTCGTACTGACGCGAGATCTGGGTGCGGCTGTCCTCCTCGAGGCGCCGGCGGGCCGCGCCGAGTTCGGAGGCGAGCCGGGCGAAGGCCCGCGCCAGGACGCCGAACTCGTCGTCGCGGTGGAGCAGGCCGCCGGGAAGCGGACGCTCGAGGTCGTCGTGGCCGTGGACCTGGGCGACGTGGCGGGTGACGCGATCGAGCGGCACGGCGATGCGCCGGCCCATGTCGCCGGCGACGCCGAGCACGACGAGGAAGAGCACCAGCGACGTGCCGGCGACGACGGCATAGGCCTCGCCGGTGCTGGTCACCACTTCCTGGCGGGCGGCCTCGTCGAGACGGCGGGCGGTCGATTCGAGCGCCCGCACGGCTCGGAAGTAGTCGTCGTCGATGGTGCCGAGCTCATGGCGCAGCGCCATCTGCTCGTCGCGCAGGGCGACGCGGGCGCGCTGCAGCGCGATCATGCCGCGGGGGCCGACGACGAGGCCCTCGATGTCGTCCGCGACGGCATCGAGCTCGCTGTTCTCCGAGCCGAGGCCGATCTCCTTCATCGCCGGCGCGATATCGCGGATGGCGGCGTCGAGGCGGACGATCCTGTCGCGGCGGCGGCGCTCGAAGTCGTCGAGGGCGATACGCGTCGACAGGGCGCCGACATAGTCGCTCCAGGTGCCGAAGCCGCTGAACTCGGCGAGGTCGCCGCGCAGGCGCGACAGGGCGGCGAGACCGGGCAGGAGACGCAGGGCGCCCTTGGGGTCGATGGCGTGACCCTCGCCGTCGCGGAGCGCGCCGGTCGCACGGGCCTCGAGGGCGGCCACCAGCTGGTTCGCCCGCGTGAGGTCGGCGACGACGCCGTCGCCGGCGATGTCGACCTGGTTCTGCAGCGCCGAATCGCGGCGGCAGGCGGCGAGAACCGCCGAGGCGATGCGGTTGAAGCGTTGTTCGGCGGCGGCGATGCGTTCGAGGTCGCGGACGGCGCCGACGATGGCGGCGCGATCGGTCAACGACCGGGTGATCCGCTCGGCGGCGGCCTCGAAGGTCCGCAACTCGCTCTCGGCGGCGTCGACCCCCAGGCACTGCTCGGCGGCGGTGCGCACCGAGGCGCGGACGCGACGGCCGGCATGGGTGATCTCGAGCACGTCGGAGAGCAGCGGCGCGGTGATTTCGGAGGTGCGATGCAGCGTCGCCGCGATGATGTCGACGTAGCGCAGGCCGAGACCGCCGCTGGCCAGGAGCATCACCCCCATGAAGGCCATCGCGAGGGTCAGGCGCGTTCCGAGGCGGTGCCGAAAGGGCACCCCTTCGGCGCCCCCACGTCCATTCGCCGTCACCGTCTCGCGATACTCGCGCATCACCCGTCACCAGACCGCCATGCGAGGCGTACGGCCATCGCCTGCAGCGAGCGCCGACAGTCCCCCGACCGTCGAACCGGCACCGGCCGATCGACGACCCTTCGTCGGCCGCTAACATGCTTGTAATCGTATTAACAAGTCATTGCCGAGCATTGCTTTGCGGCTTGTGCTTATGACGCCGCGTCATTTTGTACATTGGACCGAGTCTACTTGTGGCGTCCTGTCGCACCCGAACGTATTCAGACGAAAGCCCAATAGGCCGAGGCGGCCGGGTATGCCTGGGCGGTCGCGGCCGCCGACCGGGTCAGTCCCCCCTTGAAAGACGCCGCCGCTTCGCCGATATCGACGACCGACGGGCTCTTCGCCCCTTTCATCGAAGACAAGACGACGACGAACGGTATCAAGATGACCGAGACCAGCGTTCACCCGACGGAATCTCATGCCTTCAAGGCCGAAGTCTCGCGGCTCCTGCATCTGATGGTGCATTCGGTCTATTCCAACCGTGACATCTTTCTGCGCGAGCTGATCTCCAACGCGGCCGATGCCTGCGAGAAACTGCGTTATCTCGCCATCGAGACGCCGGCGCTCCTCGCCGAGGACGGCGAACTGGCGATCTCGCTCGCCGTCGACCCCGAGGCGGGGACGCTGACGGTCGCCGACAACGGCATCGGCATGAGCCGCGACGAACTGGCGGAAAACCTCGGCACCATCGCCAAGTCCGGCACCCGCGCCTTCCTCGAGGCGGCCGGCGAGGCGGGTTCGAAGTCGTCGAACCTGATCGGCCAGTTCGGCGTCGGCTTCTATTCCGCCTTCATGGTGGCCGGCCGCGTCGTCGTCACCTCGCGCCGCGCAGGGTCTGCGGAGGCCTGGACCTGGACGTCGAACGGCATCGACGGCTTCGAGCTGACGCCCGCCGCGGAGGCCGACGCGCCGGCGCGCGGCACGGTGATCCGGCTCGAGCTCTCCGACGAGGGCCGCACCTACGCCGATCGTGCCACGATCGAACGCATCGTCGAGACCTATTCGGCGCATGTCCCGGTGCCGATCCGCTTCCTCGAGCCGGGCAAGGACGCGGCGTCGCTGTCGGACGGCTCGGCGCTGTGGGCGAAGCCCAAGTCGGAGATCACGCCGGAGGCCTACAAGGAGTTCTACGGCAACGTCTCCGGCCAGTGGGACGAGCCGGCGCTGACGCTGCACTACCGCGCCGAGGGTCGGCACGAGTATTCGGTGCTGATGTTCGTGCCGTCGATGAAGCCGTTCGACCTGTTCGACCCGGCGCGCAAGGGCCACGTCAAGCTCTACGTCCGCCGCGTCTTCATCGCCGACGACGTCGATCTGCTGCCGCACTGGCTGCGTTTCGCCCGCGGCGTGGTCGACAGCGAGGACCTGCCGCTCAACCTGTCGCGCGAGATGCTGCAGCACAATCCGGTGCTGGAGGCGATCCGCAAGAACGTCACGACGCGGCTGCTCTCCGAACTCGCCAAGACGGCGGAGAACGACGCCGAAGCCTTCGCCAGGATCTGGGACGCCTTCGGCGCGGTCATGAAGGAAGGTCTCTACGAGGACGCCGACCGGCGCGACGAGCTGTTCAAGATCGCCCGCTTCAAGACCACGACCTCGGGCGAGGGCACGCGGACGCTCGCCGACTACGTCGCCTCGCTCAAGGAGAACCAGACCAAGATCTTCTACGTGCTGGCCGACGACGCGGCGCGCGCCGAGGCGAGCCCGCATCTGGAAGGCTTCCGCGCCCGCGGCATCGAGGTGCTGCTCCTGACCGATCCGGTCGACGCCTTCTGGGTGCGCACCGCGCTCGGCTTCGACGGCAAGCCGTTCCAGTCGATCACGCAAGGCTCGGCCGATCTCGATGCCATCCCGCTGGCGGACGAGGCCGAGAAGCCGACCGAGGCGGAAGCCGACGGCGTCGCGGCGCTGGTGGTGCGGCTGAAGGAGGTCCTCGCCGACGCCGTCTCCGACGTCCGCACCTCGACCCGCCTCGCCTCGAGCCCGGTCTGCCTCGTCGCCTCCGAGTTCGGCCCCGATCGCCAGTTCGAGAAGATCATGTCGCGCCACCAGGGCGCCTCGCCCTTCGGCAAGCCGGTGCTGGAGGTCAATCCGCACCACGCCCTGGTCGCCGCGATCGCCGCCAAGGTCGGCTCCGACGACGCGCTGGTCGAGGACGCCGCCCATCTGCTCTTCGGTCAGGCGCGCATCGCCGACGGCGACGTGCCGGCCGACCCGGCCGACTGGGGTCGCCGTCTGGCGCGGGTGATGGAGAAGGCGCTCGGCGCCTGAGGAACCGAGGCCGGCGGCCCCTGCGGGGTCGCCGGTCCGTCGATCTCGGCCCTGCGGTGGCGAGGTCGTGCGTGATGCTTCGAGACGGGCGCCCGCTGGGCGCCCTCCTCAGCATGAGGCGCTTTTCATTTTCGAAACAGTCACATACGCCGCATGCCGAGAAGCGGGCCGAAGGTCCGCGTCTCGAAGCATCGCGCACATGGTTCGGAAAGACGCTCGCGTCCCGCCATCACGCTCCCGGCGCGCGGTGGCCGTCGATGGCGCCGAAGGCTTCGCCGATGCGGCCGACCTGCGGGGCGAGGCCCTTCAGCCGATCCGCGACGCGGTCCTTCAGCAGGACGGCGATCTCGGGATAGTTCTCCAGCATGCGGCGGAACAGGGCGCGGCGGATCGACAGCAGCCGCGTCGGCCCGACGGCGAAGCCGGAGAGCACGCGGCGGGTCTCGACGATCATCGCCATCTCGCCGATCAGGCTGCCGGCGCCGACCCGCTCGACCATGCGCGACGGACGGACGCTCTCGTCGATCAGGTCGATGCGCCCCTCGAGCACCAGGATGCCGCCCTCGGCCGGGTCTCCGGCGGAGAACACCCGGTCGCGGTCGATGTGCTCGCGCGGTTCGGCGGAGAAGGCGAGAAGCTTCATGGCTTCCGGCCCGATGCCCTGGAAGAAGGGCACCGAGGCGAGCAGGCGAATGTCGCGGTCGAGAGCCATGGCTTTGTCGACGACCTCCCGGTCGGTCAGGGTACGAGCTTGTAGCCGCCGGCTTCGGTGACGAGCAGCTCGGCGTTGGAGGGATCGCGCTCGATCTTCTGGCGCAGGCGGTAGATGTGGGTCTCGAGCGTGTGGGTGGTGACACCCGAATTGTAGCCCCAGACCTCGTGCAGCAGCACGTCGCGCGAGATCGCCTTGTCGCCGGCGCGATAGAGGAACTTGAGGATCGCCGTCTCCTTCTCGGTCAGGCGCACCTTGGAGCCGCGCTCGTCGACGAGAAGCTTGGAGGCCGGGCGGAAGGTGTAGCGGTCGATGGTGAAGACCGCGTCCTCGGTCTGCTCGTGCTGACGCAGATGCGCGCGGATGCGGGCGAGCAGCACGGCGAACTTGAAGGGCTTGGTGACGTAGTCGTTGGCGCCCGCCTCGAGGCCGAGGATGGTGTCGCTCTCGCCGTCGTGGCCGGTCAGCATGATGATCGGCGCCTTGAAGCCGCCCTTGCGCAGGAGCTTCACCGCCTCGCGGCCGTCCATCTCGGGCAGGCCGACGTCCATGATCAGCAGGTCGACCGAATCGTTGCGCGCCGTCTGGATCGCCTTGGTGGCACCGTCGACGGACGTGGTCTCGAATTCCTCGTAGAGCGAAAGCTGTTCGACGAGCGCCTCGCGCAGGTCGGAATCGTCGTCGCAGATCAGGATCCTTCGGGCCGTCATGGTCGGTCTTCTCTCGATCGCGCGCGTCGGCGCGCGACGCAGGTTTGAGCAGGAGATCACCCTTCGCGAAAGGGCGCAAGTCGGGCGCGGGCCGCGGGATCCGGGCTCAGAGGACGAGCCGCGCGCGGCGGATCTCGTAGAGCATGACGGCCGTCGCCACAGCCAGATTGAGGCTGTCGGCGCGACCGGCCATCGGGATCTTGACGATGCCGTCGCAAGCCGCGACGTGGGTGCTCGGCAATCCCGACTGCTCGTTGCCCATCATGAGCACGCAGGTCTCCGGCCAATCGACCGAGCGGTAGTCCACCGCTCCCTCGAGATGGGTACCGAAGGTGGGAATGTCCACCCCGCGCTTCCAGGCGGCGAACTCTTCCAGGCTCGCGGCGTAGAGCGGCACGTGGAAGAGCGAGCCCATGGTGGCGCGGACCGCCTCGAGCGCGAAGGGGTCGGTCACGTCGCCGAGAAGGATCACGCCCTTCGCCCCGACCGAATCGACGGTGCGGATGATCGTGCCGAGATTGCCCGGGTCCTTGATGCCCTCGAGCGCCACCAGGACGCCCTGCGGCTTCGCCAGATCCTCGAGCCGGCCGATCTTCTGGACGAAGGCGGCGACGACCATCTGCGGATTGTCGCGCCGGCAGATCTTGGTCAGCACCTCGTCGGAGGTCTCGAGCACCAGCGCGCCGGCGGCCTTGGCGGCGGCGACGGCCTTCATGACGAGCGGCTGCGACTTCACCCGGCTCGCATGGACCAGCGTGCGGATCGGCCAGCCCTCTTCCAGCGCGTCGGTGACGAGCTTCAGCCCTTCGGCGAGGAAGAGGCCGCTCTCGGCGCGCTCCTTCTTCATGTGGAGGGCGCGCAGTTCCTTCACCACCGGGTTGGTCAGGCTGGTCACCTCCTTGACCGCGCCGGCGGGGGCGGTGGGCGCCTCCGGCGGACGGGCGGGGCGGTTCTGGCCGGGGCGGCGATAGAGATCGCGCGAGGCATCGCGCGGCGGGTCGCGGCGGGTCATTGCGGGGCCTCCGGCGTCCAGCGCACGAAGAGCGAGGTGGCGAGCCGGCGGCGGACCGCGTTGCCCGGCGCTTCCGCCTCGCGGATGAAGAGTTCGCCCGAGGCGAGGTGACCACCGCGGCCGGCGAAGGCCTCCGCCGCCAGTTCGTGGAACGAGGCGTAGGACGAGCGCATGGCATAGACGGTGAGGACGAGCGCCAGCGCATCGTCGGAGAGGAGCCTGCGGCAGGACCGCAGCATCTCCGGCAGGTGCTCGAACAGCTGCCAGACCTCGCCGTCGGGACCGCGGCCGTATTTCGGCGGGTCGAGCAGGATCACGTCGTAGCGGGCGCCGCGGCGGACGTCGCGGGCGACGAACTTGCCGGCGTCGTCGCAGATCCAGCGGATCGGCAGATGGTCGAGGCCGCTCTCGCCCTGGTTCTCGCGCGCCCAGGCGATCGACTTCTTGGACGCATCGACATGGGTCACCTCGGCGCCGGCGGAGGCCGCGACGAGACTGGCGAGGCCGGTGTAGCCGAAGAGGTTCAGCGCGTCGCCGCGGCCGCGGGCCAGCGTCCGCACCAGGAGGCGGTTCTCGCGCTGGTCGAGGAAGTGGCCGGTCTTCTGGCCGCCGGCCAGGTCNNGGGAAGACGCCGGTGTGGCGGAAGGAGGTGAAGCGGCAGGAGAATTTCGCCGCCTCGAAGCGCATCGGCCAGGTCTCGGGCATGCGGCGGGCGAAGCGCCAGCGGCCGGGGCCCTCCTCCTCGACGTCGCCGGTGAA
>DBMN01000178.1:15135-15299 GCA_002298965.1 Rhizobiales bacterium UBA697
CGTAGCGCTCGAGCTTGCGGCCGAAGCCGCTGTCGAGGAGGCGATAGTCGTCCCAGCCGTCGGTCTCGAGCATGCGGGCGGCGAGCGCGTCGCCGGTCGGGCGGCGGGCGGTGAAGACCTGCGGATCGACCGGCGGGCGCGCCACGGCCACGGGTTCGGCGCGC
>DBMN01000264.1:0-6432 GCA_002298965.1 Rhizobiales bacterium UBA697
GCGGCTCAGTGCGCGGCGGTCGGGTGCTCGGCCGGGCGCAGACGATCGAGGAGGCGGGGCGGGCCGGCGAGGGCGAAGCGGCGTCCGAGGGCGTTGGCGGGAACCTCGATCAGCCGCCACGTCACCGCCGCGACGGCGAGCGAGGTCGCAACGGCGCCGATTCCGACGGCCGCGAGCGCGAGCGGCGAGGCGAGGTGCAGCTTGCCGGCGACCGACCAGGCGGCGCCGACGACGAACATGTGGGTCAGGTAGAGCGAGTAGGACCAGTCGCCGATCCGCTCGAGCACGCGGTTGCGGCCGCGGCTCCAGGCTTCGACGTAGAGGCCGGTGGCGACGATCGCGGCGGCGGCGATGGTCATCGGCACCTGATCCCAGATCATCAGGATCTCGGGCATGGTGTCGCCGTAGAGGACGGTCATCGCCGCCACGGCGAGGGTCGCCACCGCCGCGGCGGGCGAGAGATCGCCGTCGCGGATGCGGTCGAAGAGGCCGGAGCGATGGGCGACGGCGAGCCAGACGCCGGCCATGAAGCCCAGGTGATTGACGTTCGCGTAGTGGGCGAAGAGGTCGGCGCGCGGCTCGACGACGAGCGAGAGGGCGACGAGCGGCACGAGCAGGGCCGTCACGATCACCGCCCGCTGCAGCCGGCTGCGGCACCAGAAGAGCAGGCCGATCAGCAGATAGAAGAACATCTCGTACTGCAGCGACCAGCCGAGCTTGAGCAGCGGCCGCCAGTCGTTCACGCCGCCCGGCCGCGGCATCGGCACGAAGGCGAGCGAGTGGAGGAAGTAGTTCCAGTCGGCGGGCGTCTGCTTGAAGGCCGAGGGCGCGACGATCGCCAGGGCGAAGACCGCGACGGTGCACACCCAGTAGAGCGGCACGATGCGCAGGATGCGCCGCGCGGCGAAGCCGAAGGGCGCGAAGGGCCCGTCCGGCGTGACGTACATGATGACGAAGCCGCTGATGACGAAGAAGATGTCGACGCCGAACCGGCCGGTGACGAAGGCGGCGTTGGGGATCTGCGTCAGCGGATGTTCGATCACGTGGGCGATCACCACGAGAAGCGCCGCGACGCCTCTCAGGATCTGGATCGAGCCGAGGCGCGACGTGTCGCTCGAGGTCTGCATGGCGAACCTGCCGATCGGGGCGGGCGAGAGGCGGGAACCCTCTCCGCACGGTTGTGGATCGCCGCAAGCTATGCTCGTGGTTCATGGTCTTCAACGCAGGTCGTCGGAAACCCTTTCTTAACCTTACCGACCCTCGGTCGTGCCGATGCGGGCTCTGCGCGCGAGGCGGCCGGTGTCGTGCCGTCGGTGACGATTTTGGACGCCGGCCCGGCCGGCGCGGCGTGGATGGCCGGGCGGCAACGCGTCGACGCTCGCGCGAAATCCTGTAATCTGCCGTCACGGCACCGGGGGGAGCCGGGCGCGTCGGGTCGCGCCGCACCCCCGCGTGCGAGCGAGAGGTGGGGCGTGACGGATTCCAACAAGTCTTTCTTCGGCAAGCGGGCCGGCGGCTATCGCTTCGTCAAGGCGGCGCCGGATGCGGCGGTCTATCGGTCGAGCCGGCGCTTCGACCTGCCGCCCAAGGTCGATCTCCGGCCACTGATGACGCCGGTCGAGAACCAGGGCAACCTCAATTCCTGCACCGCCAACGCCATCGCCGGCGCCTACGAATACCTGCTGAAGAAGCACCTTTCCCGGCCGCTCGACGTGTCGCGGCTGTTCATCTACTACAACGCCCGCTGGCGCGACGGCTCGCAGCACGAGGACGAGGGCTCGGTCATCCAGTACGGGATGGAGAGCCTGAAGAAATACGGCGCCTGTCCCGAGAACGTCTGGCCCTATCGCGAGACGGCAGTGCTGCAGAAGCCGCCGAAGACGACCTACGGCGAGGCGGCGCGCTTCAAGGCGCTCGACATGCAGCGCGTCGAGCTCGATCTCGACCAGTGGAAGAAGGCGCTGGCGGAAGGCTTCCCGATCGTCTTCGGCTGCGCGCTCTTCGACAGTTTCGACGACTGCACCGACAACGGCGGCGTCGTGCCGATGCCCAAGCCGAAGGAAGTCAAGCGCGGCGACCACAGCCTCCACGCGATGCTCTGCGTCGGCTATTCCGATGTCGACCAGGTCTTCGTGGTGCGCAACTCGTGGGGCTCGGACTGGGGCGTGAAGGGCTATTGCTACATGCCCTACGACTACCTGATGAGCGAGACGTTCAACGGCGGCGACTGCTGGATCCTGCGGTCGGCCGCCGCGGTGCCCAATCCGCAGGAGACCTGGGTGCTCGACGAGGGCTCGCTGATCGAGGCCTTCGGCCGCGTCGCCGGCGACCTCGTCTCGGCCTTCGCCAAGGACGCCTATGCCGACCTCGAGAAGGCCTTCTTCGGCCACGACGAGGCCCCCGACTGGGACGAGAGCTCGGGCGAGGACTACCACGGCGAGGACGAGGACGACGCCGACTGGGTCGAGGACGACGAGGACTGGTCGGAAGACGACGCCGAGGACGAGGAAGAGGCGGAGGACGAAGAGTCCGAGGAGGAGGACGACTCCGAGGAGACGGACGAGGAGAGCGACGAGGACTCCGAGGAGGAAGAGGAGGAAGAAGAAGAGGACTCCGAGGAGGACGAGGAGGACGACGAATCCGAGGACGACGAGTCCGAAGAAGACGACGAGGACTCGGAAGACGAGGAAGAGTCGGAGGACGAAGACGAGTCCGAGGACGAAGAGGAGTCGGACGAGGACGAGGACTCGGAAGACGAGGAAGAAGAGGAGGACGAGGAGTCCGACGAAGAGGAGGAAGAGGAAGAGGAAGAGTAGCCCTCGAAGTGCCCCGATGCGGCACATCCGTGCCGCTTCGGCAGAGCCGTGGCGCCTCCGCGCGACCTGGCCTGACATTAATGGGGGTGGTCTGCCGTCTGTCTGGACTCTTACGTGAAAATGCCGATTTTCGGCCTCGGCAGCATGGTTTGCCGGGGGCTCGATCGTGACCAAGCGCATTCTTCTCGCCGCCGCCGCGGCGCTCCTGTCGGCGACTTCGGCGCAGGCGGCGGATCTCGGCAAGGCCGGGACGGCCGCTGCGCTGGCGCAGACCTTCCGCGCGGTCGACGGCTTCAACTGGAAGCTCGACGCGGTCGGCGGCGGCGCCGAGGGGCAGACCGGCGGGCTGTGGGGTGCGCGCGGTGCGGTCTCGCTGCCGATCGGCGAGCACTACGGCGTCCAGGTCGACGGACAGCTCGCCAGTTTCGGCGGGCGGGCGCTCGGCAGCTCGACCGTCCATTTCTTCCGCCGCGACCCCGGCCTCGGCCTTCTCGGGCTGATCGGCCAATACGGCCGCTGGGACAAGTACAACGGCATCGACATCGGTCGGGCCGGCGTCGAATTCGCCTGGTATGTCGGCCGCTTCACCGTCGAGGGCATGGCCGGCTGGGAGGGCGGCACGCGTCGCGACGTGGCCGATCCGGCGGGCACCACCACGCGCATCGACCTGCATTCGCGCGCCTTCGACAAGGTCCAGGTCGGCTGGTATGCGACCGACGACCTGAAGCTGACGCTCGGCCATCGCTGGTCCGGTGGGCGCCATGCCGGCATCGGCAGCGCCGAATGGGCCTTCCCGATCGGCCAGGGTTATTCGGGTGCCGTCTTCGCGGAAGGCTCGCTCGGTGAGCGCGGCGACGGCGCGGTGATGGCCGGCGTGCGCGTCTATTGGGGGGCGAAGGACAAGCCGCTGATCCGGCGCCATCGCGAGGACGATCCCGTCTATGCGCCCGGCATCGACGAGGCGATCAACGGCGGCTCGGTCGCGATCACCGCTGCCGCGCCCTCGGCGCCGCCGATCCCCTGTCTGGCGCCCAGGCAGATCGTCGACGGGGTCTGCGTCCTCGTACGCAACTGAGCAGGGCTTGCCGAGATACCGATTTCATCGTCGAGATGGATCGACAATGCGCCTTCCATCGCTATCTTCGATCGTACACGCGCCGTGACGGGCGCGCCGACGGGGCGAGACGATGAACCTGCGTGATCTGCAATACCTTCTGGCAGTGGCCGATCTCGGCCATTTCGGGCGTGCGGCCGAGGCCTGCCACGTGTCGCAGCCGACGCTGTCGGGGCAGATCCTCAAGCTCGAGGACGAACTCGGGGTCCGCATCTTCGAGCGCATCGGGCGATCGATCCGGCCGACCCCGGTCGGCGAGCAGATCCTCGCCCATGCGCGGCGCGCGATCTCGGCGGCCGACGACATCGTCGCGCTGGCGCGCGCCAGCCGAGATCCGCTCGCCGGTCCGCTCCGCCTCGGCGTCATCCCGACGCTCGCGCCCTATCTGATGCCCTTCGTCCTGCCGATCGCGGCGGAGGCGCTGCCGGCGGCCCCCCTGATGCTCTACGAGGATCTGACGGCCAATCTCCTCGCGGCGCTGGCGGAAGGGCGGCTCGAGGCGGCGATCGTCGCCTCCGATCCGGAGGATCCGCGCCTCGCCTCGCATCTCCTCTTCGACGAGCCCTTCTGGGTGGTGCTGCCGCCCGGCCATCCGCTGGCGGCGAAGAAGGTGGTGGCGGCGGAGGATCTCGATCCGAAGTCGCTGCTGCTCCTCGCCGACGGCCATTGCCTGCGCGATCAGGCGCTGGAGTTCTGCGGCCATCCCGATCGCGGCGAGACGGCGGGGGCCGACATCCGCGCCACCTCGCTCGAGACGCTGCTGCATCTGACGGCGGCGAACTACGGCATCACGCTGGTGCCGCGGCTGGCGGTCGGCAACGACATCGGCCTCGTCGGACGGCTCGAGACGCGGCCGCTCGAGGGCGACCACCATTTCCGCCGGGTGCGGCTGATCCACCGGGTCAACACGCCGCGCCAACAGGCGCTGGCGCTGCTGGCGGCGATGATCCGCAAGGGCGTGCCGGAGGGCGTCGCCCGACTGGCGGCGTGACGACGATGCCGATCCCGATGATCTACCAACACACCGGCGACGACTTCGAACGCTTCCTCGCCGATGCGAAGGCGCGGGCGGATCTGGTCACCCGCAATCAGACCTTCACCATGGTCGAGGCGGTGTTCCACGTCTTCCGCCGGCGGTTGACGCTCGAACAGGGGCTGCGCTTCGCCCTGCTGCTTCCGCCGGTGCTGCGGGCGCTCTTCATCGACGGATGGGCCGCCGAGGATGCGCCGCGGCCGTTCGGCGATCGGGAGACGCTGACGCGCGAAGTCCAGGCGTTTCGCGGCAATCACAACTTCGCGCCGGATACGGCGATCGCGGTCGTCGCGGCGGCGGTGCGCGCGGTGGTCGACGGCGACGACCTCGACGCCGTCTTGGCCGGTCTGCCGCCGGCGGCGCGGGACTTCTGGGCTACGGCGCCGCTCGGCTGATCGACGGATCGGCTTCCTTCAACTCCCTCAGCGAATTGCCGACGAACCAACGGGCGCCGTCGAGGTCTTCGATCCGCAGATCGGCCTCGATCGCGTGACCCCTCTCGAGCAGCTCCGCCCGCAGGATGCCCGGCAGCAGGCCGTGGCGGGCGGCGGGGGTGAGAAGTCGGCCGTCTCTTTCCACGAAGATGTTCGCCCGCGTCGTCTCGGTGAGGAAGCCGTCGCGATTGACGAAGACCATGTCGTCGAGCCCGAGCCGGGCGGCATCGCGACCGGCGGCGTCCCAACGGGCGCGGCGCGTCGTCTTGTGGGCGAGGAACGGATCGCCGGCATCGACCGGCTCGGCCGCGAGGCCGAGACGGAGCGGGCGATCGGGATCGGCGGCGAGGATCGGCGCGGCGAGCGTGGTCGTGCCGTCGCGGGAGAGCTCGATGCGGACGCGGCGTGGGTGATCGTCGGCGATGCCGGCGGCGAGGGCGGCGAGATCGGCCTCGAGCGCCGCGCGGTCGAAGGCGAAGCCGAGGGCGCCGGCCGAGGCGGCCAGCCGGTCGAGATGGAGGCGCAGGCGGGTGAAGCCTTCGGCGCGCGCGAAGCGCAGCGTCTCGATCAGGCCCCAGTCGGCGGCGAGATCGGTCAGGACGCGGGCTTTCAGCAGCGCCTCGTCCCATTCGCTCGTGCCGATGCTGTCGGCGACGATGCCGCCACCGGTGCCCCAGCGGCCACGGCCGTCGGCCATGATCGCGGCAGTGCGGATGGCGACGTTCAGATCGACCGAGCCGTCGGGGCGGAAGGTGCCGATCGCGCCGGTATAGACGTCACGGGCGGTGCCCTCGAGGGTGCGGATCACCTCCATCGCCTTGATCTTCGGCGCGCCGGTGATCGAGCCGCAGGGGAAGATGGCGCGGATCACGTCGCCGATGCCGGTGCCGGGGGCGAGGCGGGCGGTCACCGTCGACGTCATGGTGTGGAGCGTCGGATAGGTCTCGACGCGGAAGAGATCGGGCACCGCGACCGAGCCGATCTCGGCGATGCGGCCGATGTCGTTGCGCATCAGGTCGACGATCATCAGGTTCT
>DBMN01000264.1:6443-6791 GCA_002298965.1 Rhizobiales bacterium UBA697
GTGCCCTTCATCGGCCGGGTGGTGGCGATGCCGTCCTCGATGCGGACGAAGAGTTCGGGCGAGACCGAGAGCAGCGTCGCCTCCTCGAAGGCGACGACGGCGCCGTGGGCGACCGGCTGGGCGGCGCGCAGCGCGGCGTGCAGGGCGAACGGATCGCCTTCGAAGCGAAAGTCGATCGGCAGTGTCAGGTTGATCTGCCAGCAGTCGCCGGCGGCGACGTGCTCCAGCACCTCCGCGACGCGGGCGACGTGGGTGTCGCGGGCGACGCCGAGCGTGAGGTCTGCGAGCGGGGCGGGCGGGCCGCGTCGCGCGAAGGCCTCGTCGAGCGCCGTCGCGTCGAGCCGTTCG
>DBMN01000302.1:0-15206 GCA_002298965.1 Rhizobiales bacterium UBA697
CTCGGCGAGGCCGGCGAAGGCGAGGCGCATCCAGGCCTGCCGGACGAGATGGGCGGCCGGCAGGACGAAGCCGATCAGCGCCGGCAGCGCACAGAGGACGAAGAGGCCGAGACCGCGCAGGCCCGTCGAGGGCCGCGGCGCCAGCCGCCGGCTCGCCCGACCGAAGACGGCATAGCCGCGCCCGCCGCGGGCCAACCGCTCGAGAAGCAGCAGGCCGAGGACGAAGGCGAGCATGGCGATGGCGATCTGTGCCGCGCCGGGGAGATCCGAGCGGTTGACCCAGGTCGACCACACGGCCGCCGTCAGCGTGTTGACCGACAGGAACTCGGCGGCGCCGACGTCGTTGAGCGTCTCCATGATGGCCAGCGCCGCGCCGCCGGCGATCGCCGGGCGGGCGAGCGGCAGGGCGACGCGGAAGAAGACGCGAGCCCGCGATGCGCCGAGCATCCGCGCCGCCTCGATCATCGTCGTGGTCTGGGCGAGGAAGACGGCGCGGGTGGCGACGTAGACATACGGGTAGAGCGCGAAGCCGAAGACCAGGATGGCGCCGGGCAGGCTGCGCAGCTCGGGCAGNNGCCGAGCGCGGCGCGGATGGCGTTCTGGATCGGCCCGAGCGGATGGGTGAGGTCGAGCCAGGAATAGGCGAGCACATAGGCCGGGAAGGCGAGCGGCAGCAGCAGCAGCACCTCGACCAGACGCCGGCCGGGGAAGTCGCGGGTGGCGACGATCCAGGCGGTGCCGGTGCCGACCACGACGACGAAGACGGTGACGCCGCCGGCCAGGATCGCCGTCTCGGCCGCGGCGCGCGGCACCACGGTCGAGAACAGGTGATGCCAGAGCGCGCCGTCGCCGCTCGCCGCGATGGCGAGGAGGGCGACGATCGGCGCCAGCGCGGCGAGCGCAGTGACGGCGCCGAGGAGACCGAAGCCTCCCGGCAGCGCAATGGTTCGCCGTCCTCGCACCGCGTCTCGTCCCTCCGCGGACCGGCCGCCGGCCGGTCCCATGTCCTCGCGTCGACCGATGTTACTGGTCGAAGCCGACTTCGTCGACGACGAGGCTCGCGTCCTTGCGATGCTTGGCGATCTCGGCGATCGGCAGGGAGTCGACGGTCAGCTTGCCGAGGCCGGCGATGGTCGGCTCCGCTGCGGCGCCGGGGACGACCGGATATTCGAAGTTCTGCTCGGCATAGACCTTCTGGCCTTCCGGCGAGACGAGGTACTCGACCAGCTTGCGGGCGGCCTCGGCATGGGGGGCGTTCCTGGCCAGCGCCGCGCCGGTGATGTTCACGTGGGTGCCGCCGCCGGCGAAGGTCGGCAGCAGGACGTCGACGCCGTCGCCCCAGACCTTCTGCTCCGGCCCGCCCTTGCCCGAGCGCATCAGGCCGACATAGTAGGAGTTGCCCACGCCGATCTTGCAGAGGCCGCCGAGGATGTCGCGCGCGACGTCGCGGTCGCCGCCCGAGGGCTTCTTGGCGAGGTTGGCCTTGACGCCGGCGACCCAGGCCTTGGCCTTGTCGCGGCCGTCGTGGGCGATCGTCGCGGCGATCAGCGCGGTGTTGTAGGGGTGCTGGCCCGAGCGGATGCAGAGCTGGCCCTTCCACTTCGGATCGGCGAGGTCGGCATAGGAGATCGACTTCAGCCCGAGCGACTTGTCGGCCCAGACGAGGCGGGCGCGCAGCGACAGCGCCGTCCACGAGCCGTCGGCGGCACGCAGGTTGGCCGGCACGGCCTTCTCGGCGGCCTCCGACTTCAGGGGCTGCGTCACGCCCTTGTCGACCAGTTCGGCGAGCACACCGACGTCGACGGTCATCAGCAGGTCGGCCGGCGAGGCGGCGCCTTCGGCGGCGACGCGCTCGGCGAGGCCGTCCTTGACGAAGACGGTGTTGACCTTGATTCCGGTCTTCTCGGTGAAGGCCTTGGCGAGCGGCGCGAAGAGGCCCGGCTCGCGGGTGGTGTAGACGTTGACCTCCTCGGCGGCGAGCGCGGGCACGGCCGCCAGCCCGAAGGCGGCGGTGGCGAGAAGGGTCTTCATCTTCCTCGAAAGCATCATCGATCGGTCCTCGGTGGTCGCAGGGTCGCGCCCATCCGAGCCGATATTGCGAGTGATTGTCAATCTCGTTTTTTCCGACGAGGGTCGACACCGGGCCGGAAGCGCTCCGCGAAATTCTGTTCATTGCGAATGAACGCGGTGGCGCCGAATCGACGCATTTCGCGGCGTGCAGCGCCGCCGTGACGGGCGACATCACGCCGCCTCGGCCGGAATCCGGCCCGGAACGCGCCGCCTTGCCTGCGATCGCACGCCTCGATCGCGCGTATCATGAGCGGAAATTAAATTTCTCGACGGTTGATTCATTTCAGCGCATGCCGTATTTCTCGACATGGCCAATTAACGGGCACAGGGGTGCCGGGCAGCAGGGGTTCGAACATGTCCGTCGATCTCGCCGACGTCGCCGCCGAGCGTGGCATCAAGTATTTCCTGATCTCCTTCGTCGACCTCTTCGGGCACCTGCGGGCCAAGCTGGTTCCGGCCGCGGCGATCTCGGGCATGCAGAAGAACGGCGCCGGTTTCGCCGGCTTCGCCACCCACATCGACCACACCCCCGCCCATCCCGACACGTTGGCCCGACCCGACCCCGCAAGCCTGATCCAGCTGCCGTGGAAGAAGGAAGTGGGTTGGCTCGCCGCCGACCTCTATTGCGCCGGCGAACCCGTCGCGGACGCGCCGCGCAACGTGTTGAAGGCGCAGATCGCCAAGGCGAAGGCGCTGGGTCTGCAGATGAAGACCGGCGTCGAGTGCGAGTTCTTCCTGCTCACCCGCGACGGCAAGGCGCTGGCGGATGCCGCCGACGAGTATCCCAAGCCCTGCTACGACCAGATGGCGCTGATGCGCCAATACGATCTGATCTCGAAGATCTGCGACTCGATGCTGGAAATGGGCTGGAAGCCCTACCAGAACGACCACGAGGACGCGAACGGCCAGTTCGAGATGAACTGGGAATACGACGACGTCCTCCTCTCGGCCGATCGCCACGTCTTCTTCAAGTACATGACCAAGGCACTGGCGGAGGAGGCGGGCTACCGCGCCACCTTCATGCCCAAGCCGTTCAACGACCTGACCGGCAGCGGCTGCCACATGCACGTCTCGGTGTGGCGCGACGGCGTCAACCTGTTCGACGATCCGGCGGGCGAACTCGGGATGAGCGCGCTCTCCTACGAGTTCCTCGGCGGCGTGCTGCATTCGGCCGCCGACCTCTGCGCGATCTTCAATCCGACGGTGAACTCGTTCAAGCGGATCAACGCCGCGATCACCGCCTCGGGCGCGACGTGGTCGCCCAACACCATCACCTACACCGGCAACAACCGTACCCACATGGTGCGCATCCCCGAAGCCGGTCGCTTCGAGTTCCGCCTGATGGACGGCGCGACCAACCCCTATCTCGCCCCCGCCGCCATCCTGATGGCCGGCCTCGACGGCATCGCCGGCAAGCGCGATCCGGGCAAGCGGCTGGACATCAACATGTACACCGACGGCCACAAGGTGAAGAACGTCAAGCGCCTGCCGCTCAACCTGCTCGACGCGCTGCGGCTGTTCTCGGCCTCCAAGGTGGCGCGCGCCGGCTTCGGCGACGCCGTGGTCGACAGCTACGTCAAGCTGAAGATGGAGAGCTGGAACCAGTTCATGTCCCATGCCTCGGCCTGGGAACGCCTGCACACGCTCGACGTCTGACGCCTCCCCTCCCCCGCACGCCCCGACCCGCCGTCGCTCGACGGCGGGACCGGCCGCGCTTCGCCGATCGACGGTCCATGCCATGTCCGAGACCAAGAAGACCTACGTCCTGACGATCTCCTGTGCCGACACCGTCGGCATCGTCGCCGCCGTCGCCGGGTTCCTCTCGGGGCTCGGTCTCTTCATCACCGAGTCCTCGCACTACGGCGACACCGAGACCGACCGCTTCTTCATGCGCACGGTCTTCGAGGTGGCGCCGATGGGTCCGACCAAGGCGGCGCTCGAGGCGGCCTTCGCCGAGATCGCCGGCCGCTTCGGCATGGACTGGCGGATGCACGACACGAGCGTCAAGCCGCGGGTGCTGATCCTCGTCTCGAAGTTCGATCACTGCCTCAACGATCTGCTCTATCGCTACCGCACCGGTGGGCTCGCCATCGACATTCCGGCGGTCGTCTCCAACCATCCCGACCTGCAGCGCGTGGTCGAATGGCACGGCATCCCCTATCACCACCTGCCGGTGACGAAGGAGACCAAGGCCGAGCAGGAGGGCAAGATCCTGGAGATGGTCGATCGGCTGGGGATCGATCTCGTCGTGCTCGCCCGCTACATGCAGGTCCTGTCGCAGGACCTGTGCGCGGCGCTGGCGTGGCGGGCGATCAACATCCACCACTCGTTCCTGCCGAGCTTCAAGGGCGCCAAGCCCTATCATCAGGCGCACAAGCGCGGCGTGAAGATCATCGGTGCGACGGCGCATTACGTGACGACCGACCTCGACGAGGGCCCGATCATCGAGCAGGGCGTCGAGCGGGTCGACCACACGCTGACGGCCGAGGACTTCGTGGCGATCGGCCGCGACATCGAGAACGTCGTGCTCGCCCGCGCCGTCCAGGCGCATGTCGAGCATCGCGTGGTGCCGAACGGTTCGAAGACCGTCGTCTTTCGCCGCTGAGGCGGGCATTCGCGGGCTTCGGGGGAGCATTTCCATCGGCACGTTGATCCCGACGGGCGTTCCCTCGTAACGTCGGGGCGTGAAGACACGGATCGCGGAGCCGGACATCGCCATGAAGGCCGACCAGCAGAACCCCCACGCCACCACCGGAGCCCGGGAGAACCGGCTCGAGGTGGCGATCGGCCGCCAGGTTCACGAGTATCGCCAGAAGCTCGGCATGACGGTCGCCGATCTGGCGCGCCAGGCGGGGCTCTCCGCCGGCATGCTGTCGAAGATCGAGAACGGCCAGACCTCGCCGTCGCTCGCCACGCTGCAGGCGCTGTCGGGCGCGCTCAACGTGCCGGTCACCGCCTTCTTCCGCAAGTTCGAGGAACAGCGCGACGCCACCTACGTCAAGGCGGGCGAAGGTCTGGCGATCGAGCGACGCGGCACGCGCGCCGGCCACCAGTATCACCTGCTCGGCCATTCGATCGGCAAGTCGCTGGTGGTCGAGCCCTACATGGTGACGCTGACGGAGACGTCCGACGTCTTCCCGATCTTCCAGCACGCGGGCCAGGAGTTCATCTACATCGTCGAGGGCGAGGTCGGCTATCGCCACGGCGACAAGCTCTACGACATGCACCCCGGCGACAGCCTGTTCTTCGACGCCGACGCCCCGCACGGGCCGGAAGAGCTGCGCAAACTGCCGATCCGGCTCTTGTCGGTGATCGTCTACAACCGCAACGGCGAGGTGTGAGCGGGGCTCGTCCGCTCTCTCGAATCGTTCCCCTCGTTCGGCTTCATGTTGAGGTGCTCGGCGAAGCCGAGCCTCGAAACACGAAGCCGTCGACGGGCCGTGCCTCTCGGCCCTTCGCACTTCGAGGCCCGGCCGGCGGCCGGGCACCTCAGTATGAAGGGCCTCCGCGAGGGGCCGAGGCGCGTGTCTCCGCGGCCCCCTCAGGCGATCTTCTTCCGCCCCGCCATGACGATGCCGAAGGCGGACTGGGCGCGCAGCGAGATCGTCCGCAGATCCTCGGGCTCGAGATTGTGGACGTTGGTCTTGCCGGTGCAGCGGGCCATCATCTTGGCCTCCGACACCGCCGCCTCGAGGAAGCGGGCGAGCGACGTCTCGGCGTCCGCCGGGTCGATGCCGGCGAAGTCCGGGCCGTCCGGCCCGAGGCCCGCACCCATGGCGAGGGCGGCGGCGATCTCGATGGCGCCGGCATTGGCGCCGAGCGCCAGCGTCTTGGCGAGGTCGGTGCCGGAACGAAGACCGCCGAACCAGATCAGCGGGAAACGCTCCTCGGCGCCCAGCCGTCGCAGTTCGGCGACGACGCGCGGCAAGAGCGTCGGATCGGGTGCGCCGGAGAGGTCGCCCCAGTTCTCGCCGAGATGGCCGGAGCCGTCGAGCACCAGCAGGTCGACGCCGAGGGCGACGATCTCGGCGAGCGCCGCGGTCGGCACCTCGGGCGTCATCACGAAGCCGCGGAGGCATCCCGCCTCGGCCTTCGGCAGCACGAGCGGGCTCGTCGCCGTCAGCCGGGCGAGCGCCGCCTTCGCGCCGGGACCCGCCGTCTCGCCGGGCTCGACCACCGCGATCCACGGCACGTCGGCACCCAGCGCCGCGCGCCCGATATGGGCACCACCCGCCGCCTTCACGGCGGAGGCGGCAGCGGCACGGATCGCCGCCGGCGCGCGTTCGAAGCCGGCGAGCAGCATCGGCTGGGCGAGTTCGAGGCCGTCGCCGAGATCGGTCTTCGCCTTGCAGTCCTCGCGATAGGGGTCGATCACCAGACGAGTAAGATTAGCCGGCAAAAAGACCAGCTCGTCGAAACTCGCCGGACCCGGCACGGCCCCGTGCGGTCGGGCGGCGAGGCGCTCGCGGGTGATGCGCATCAGGTCGATCGGCGTCGCGTCGGGCCGGGCCATGGCGAAGATCGCCTCGCGGGCCTTGACCGAATAGTCGACGGAGCCCGTCTCGGTGTCGCAGCGATAGCAGCGGGCGGCCTGCTGCTTCGCCGTCAGGTCGTCGTAGTTCGCCTCCGCGTCGGCGAAGGGCGCCTTGCCGATGCCGAGGAAGGACGGCTCGACATGGGGCAGCTTCTCCCAGGCCGGGTCCTGCGCCACCGCCACCGAACGGGTGCGATAGGGCGTGCGATAGGGCACCGGCCGGGCCTCGCCCTTGAGCGCGGCCAGCACGTAATAGGCCGCCTTGTGGCCCTGGAACATCGCCTGGACGATGGTCGACGAGCCGAAGGCGGCGTCGCCGGCGGCGAAGACCCGGTCCATCCGCGTGCCCATGTCGGAGGCGCGGGTGGCGATCTTGTCGCCGTCCATCAGGCCGTGCTCGGCCAACTCGAGGCTGACCGACTTCTGGCCCACCGCCGCGATCACCAAGCCGCAGGGGATGTCGAAGTCGGAGCCGGCGATGGTCGAGAAGGCGCGGCGGCCGTCGGCGCCGGGGGCACCGAGCGCGGTCTTCACCGCCTTCATGACGAGACCGCTCGCAGCCTCGACGACGGCGGTCGGGGCGACGTTGTAGACGATCTCGATGCCTTCGGCGATCGCCGCCTCGAGCTCGTACTTGCGGGCCGGGATCTCGTCGGGGCCGCGGCGATAGACCACCGTCACCTTCTCGACGCCGGGCAGGCGACGGGCGGTGCGGCAGGCGTCCATGGCGACGTCGCCGCCGCCGACCACCACCACATGCGCCGGCAGGATCGGCCGCTCACCGCCGTTGACGCGGTTGAGGAAGCTCACGCCGTCCATGACGCGGGAGAGATCGTCGCCGGGCACGCCGAGGTTCTTGCCGGCCGAGGCGCCGATCGCCAGCAGCACGGCGTCGTGGCTCTCGGCGAGGTCGGCGAGGCGGACGCCGTCGCGGCCGAGCGGCGTTCCGAGATGCAGCGTGATGCCGGGGCAGCGCTTCAGGATGCGGGCGACGTCCTCCTCGACCACCGCGGAGGGCAGGCGGAAGTCGGGGATGCCCCAGAGCGCCATGCCGCCGGGCTTCGACTGGGCCTCGTAGAGATCGACGGCGTAGCCGGCGAGCGCGATGTCCTGCGCCGCCGTCAGGCCGGCGGGGCCGGCGCCGATGATCGCCACGCGCTTCGTCTCGCTGACCGGCACCGGCGGCAGTTCGAACGTCGGGCCGAGGGCGTCGAGCACCCAGCGCTTCAGCGCGCGGATGGCGACCGGACCGTCGGAAGCGGCGCGGCGACAGGCGGGTTCGCAGGGCGCGTCGCAGACGCGGCCGCAGATCGCCGAGAGCGGGTTGGTGGCGGTGATCGCCTCGAGCGCGGCTTCCTTGTCGCCCTCCCAGATCAGGCCGACGTAGGAGGCGACGTCGGTGCCGATCGGGCAGGCGACCTGACAGGGCGGCGGCTCGTAATGCGGCAGATCGGACTGATCGGCGGCGAGATCGAGCGAGAAGGGCTTGCAAGCGGCCATGATCACGCCACCTCGGTCAGGAGCTGTTCGATCTGGGTTCCCCAGGTCGGATCGTAGGGAAGGCCGGTGACGGCGGCGGCTTCCGGCGTCAGGGCGACGAGGTCGTCGCGCGACAGGGCGCGGTAGTCGTCGTGGCCGAGGGCCTTGGTCAGCGTGGCGATCTGCCAGCGCACCACCTCGAAGAAGCGACCGATGGCGGCGGCCTGGAGGTCGATCTTGTAGCGGGCCTCGTGCTCGGGATCCTGGGTGGCGATGCCGACGACGCAGTTGCCGACGTGGCACTGCATGCAGGAGATGCAGCCGCCGGCGATGATCGCCGCCGTGCCCATCGCCACGGCGGAAGCGCCGAGCGCCAGCGCCTTGACCGCGTCGACCCCGTCCTTGATGCCGCCCATCAGGACGATCGGCATGTCGGGGCCGGCGTCGATCTCCTTCAGACCGTCGAGCGCCTCCTGGATGGCGGCGAGCGTCGGGATGCCGACGTTCTCCAGAACCTCGGTCGAGGCGGCGCCGGTCGAGCCCTGCAGGCCGTCGAGCTGGACGAAGTCGAAGCCGTCCTTGTAGGCGATCTTGATGTCGTCGCGGACGCGGCCGGCGCCCATCTTGATCGAGATCGGCTTCTGGTAGGCGGTCGCCTCGCGGAACTCCTCGACCTTGATGACGAGATCGTCGGCACCCATGATGTCGGGGTGGCGCGAGGGCGAGCGCAGGTCGATGCCTTCGGGAATGCCGCGGACGCGCGCCAGTTCCTTGGTCACCTTCTTGGCCATCAGCTGGCCGCCGAGGCCGGGCTTGGCGCCCTGGGAGATGTAGATCTCCAGCGCATCGGCGCGCTTCATGTCGTGGATGTTCCAGCCGAGACGGCCGGAGAGGCACTGGTAGATCAGCTGCCCGGCTTCGGCGCGCTGCTCGTCGAGCATGCCGCCCTCGCCGGTGTTCTCGACGATGCCGGCGAGCCTGGAAGCGCGCGCCAGCGCGATCTTGGTCGACTTCGACAGGGCGCCGTAGCTCATCGGTGCGACCAGCACCGGCATGGAGAGCTCGAGCGGCTTCGCCCCGTGGCGATCGCCGAGCGTGGTGGCGAGCTTCACCGTCGCGAGCGCGTCCTTGACCGCGGCGAGGCGGGCGGGGTCGATCTTCAGCGCGATGTCGCCGAAATGCGGCACGGGCTTGGAGGCGCCGTAGCCACGGATGCGATAGCGGCCGATCAGGCTCTTGGCGCGGATGTCCTCGGCGACCTTGGCGTTCCACCAGGTGCCACCCTCCGAGAAGACGGTGTGCGGCAGCGGCCGGGAGACCGGCTCGTTGACGCCGTAGCGCAGCTTGGTGCCGGCGTTGACGATCTTCTTGAAGGTGCCGGTAAAGGCGATGCCCTGCTCGGCGAGGAAGGCCTGCACCGAGGCGAGGTCTTCTTCCGTCGGCTCGACCAGTTTCGCGTCGGAGCCGAGGCTCTGCACCTCGCCGCCGACGAAGATCTCGCCGGCCGACATGTCCTCGCCGACCCGTTCGCCGGAATTGCCGAGGATGACGATGCGGCCGCCGTACATCATGTAGCCGGCGAGGAACCCGGCCGAGCCGCAGCACAGCAGCGTGCCCGCCTTCATCACCTGACCGGCACGCGAGCCGAGGTTGCCCTTGACGATGACCGTGCCGCCGCGCAGGCCGACGCCGGCGATGGCGCCGGCATTGCCGCCGACGACGACCGTGCCCGCGTAGAGGCTGTCGCCGACGCCCCAGCCGACGTTCGAGTCGATCTCGAAGCGGGCGCCGTGCGAGAGGCCGGCGCAGAAATAGCCGGCCGAGCCGCGCACCTTGACCGTGACGGGGGCGACGAGGCCGACGCCGATGTGGTGACGGGCATCGGGGTTCACCACCTCGATGTCCTCGCCGCGTTCGGCGGCGGCGCGCAGCGCCGTGTTGCCTTCGCGGACGGAAAGCCGGCTCAGATCGATCGTGACCACGTGCGGAACGTCCCCGGCGCAGGCTCGGTGGTGGAAAGGGGGCGGCCCGGGAAGAGCCGGTTGAGCGACACTTCTTCGGACGCGATGGCGACCAGGGTGTCGTCCTCGTACATGACCATCGGCTTGGCGGCGAGGCGGTCCTTGGCGAAGCCGATGCCGTCGCGGGTCGAGACGAGGAAGGAGAAGGTGCCGTCGAGATCGTCGACGGATTCCTCGAGCGCCGCCTCGAGCTTCACGCCCTTGGCCAGCTTGTCGGCGACGTAGACGGCGATCAGCTCGCTGTCGTTGTCGGTGCGGAACTCGAAGCCGCGCGCCTCGAGACGGCGGCGCATCTTCCAATAGTTGGTGATCTGGCCGTTGTGGACGATCGCCACGTCGGCGAAGCCGGTCGCCCAGAACGGGTGCGCCGCCTCGGGCTTCACCTCGGATTCGGTCGCGAGCCTGACGTGGCCGATGCCGTGGGAGCCGCGGATCTCGCCGATGCGATAGGTGGCGTCGAGATCGTGGGAGGTGCCGACGTCCTTGACGATGTCGAGGGCCGTGCCGATCGAGACGAGCTTCGCCGCATGTTCCATCGCGTAGGCGAAGGGGCGGATCTCGCCGTCATACTGGACGTCGACGACATAGGTCGCGCCCTCGCGGCTCTCCTTGGCGATCGTCGCGCCCTTGTCGGCGAGCGCCGCCTTGACCCGGGCGATCTGGGCGTCCGGGTCATCGCCGTCGACGATGAAGCGCAGGCGGAGGCCGGCGATGTCGTCCTCGTAGAGGGCGAAGCCGGTCGAATCCGGCCCGCGATGCTGGCAGCCGTCGAGCATGTCGACCAGCGCCTTGCCCAGGACCTGGTTGGAGCCCTGCGTCTTGAAGAAGATCCCGGCGATGCCGCACATCGGGCGCGTCTCCCCTGTCCGCGGTGAATGTCCGAGGACTCTAGGCAGGGGGGTGGCTCCCCGTCAACAAGGGGAATGAAAATTTCCTTCCATTAAATTCGCCGCATCGGGCGGCATTCGCGGCCGAATGATTGGATAAGTGCGGATTTCTGCCATTCTCGAGGCTCCGGCACCTCGTGCATGGGTCCCATTCCGGCGGGCACGCGTGCCCGCTCCGGCTCGCCGATGCCTCTCCGAGGGTCGATCGCACGCGGACCCGTTCCCACCAGGAAACGACAGACGATCTCCGTTCAACGCGTCGCCACGCCCTCGATCGCCCCGTCGCCGTCCCGCTCACGGGCACGTTCGGCGCGCGGCGGCAGGCCGAAACGGGCGCGGTAGAGACGGGAGAAGTGGCTCGACGTGGCGAAGCCGCAGGCCATGGCGACCTCGACCACCGGCAGGCCGGTCTGGCGCAGCAGCTTGCGGGCGCGATCGAGGCGGAGGTCGCGATAGTGATCGGCGAGCGAGCGGCCCATGTGGCGGGCGAAGAGCCGTTCGAGCTGGCGCAGTGTGACGCCGGCCGCCTCCGCCAGAGCCTCGCGGGCGAGCGGCTCCTCCAGCCGTTCCTCCATCAGCGCCAGCACCTTGAGGACGCGCGGGTTGGCGACGCGGCTGCGTTCGCGCAGCGCGATGCGCTGGTCGTCCTCGCCGGAACGGGTGCGGGTGGCGAGGTACCATTCGCCGACCGCCAGAGCGAGAGCCGCCCCATGGCGGCGGCCGATGAGGTCGACCATCATGTCGAAGGCGGCGAGGCCACCGGCGCAGGTGGCGCGATCACCGTCGAAGACATAGAGCGAGCGCTCGAGCATCAGCTCGGGGAATTCCTCGACCAGCGCCGGGATGTGTTCCCAATGGATGGTGCAGCGCCGCCGTTCGAGGAGACCCGCGCGCGCCAGCACATAGGCGCCACCCGACATGCCGCCGACCGCGACGCCCGCCGCGGCGAGGGCCCGCAGCCGCGCGAAGGTCGGCCGGTGGTCGAAGGCGGCCGGATTGCCGCCGGCGCAGACGAAGAGCTGATCGAGGCCGACCGCCGCGTCGAGCGTGCCGTCGGCCGGCACCACGACGCCGACCGAGGCGCGGGCGGGCGCGCCGTCGAGGGTGAAGTGGCTCCAGCGATAGAGCGTGCGGCCGGCGATGACGTTCGCGGCGCGCAAGGGTTCGACCGCCGAGGCATGCGACATCAGCGGGAAGTCGGGCAGCAGCAGGAAGCCGACGTGGCGGGGGGCGGTGTCGTCGCTCATGGGCCTTCGTGTCGCGTTTCGATCCATAATGGTCGTGAATGGACATGAAGTCGAGGGCGGCGCGAGCGCATCCTTTCCCTCGGCGGCGGTCGGCCGCGTCGAGACGGAAACCATGCGCTATTCTCTCTTCAAGGTGATCCTCGACGGGTTGACGAAGAACCGCTTCGCCGAACCCGCCTGGCGCGATCCCGATCCCAAGCCCGAATACGACGTGGTGATCGTCGGCGGCGGCGGCCATGGGCTCGCCACCGCCCATTACCTCGCCGAGAACCACGGCATCCGCAACGTCGCCGTGGTCGAGAAGGGCTGGATCGGCTCCGGCAACGCCGGGCGCAACACGACGATCGTCCGCTCCAACTATCTGCTGCCGGGCAACGAGCCGTTCTACGAGTGGTCGATGAAGCTCTGGGAGAACCTGGAGCAGGCGCTGAACTACAACGTGATGGTGAGCCAGCGCGGCATCGTCAATCTGATCCACTCCGACGCCCAGCGCGACGCCTACGCGCGCCGCGGCAACGCGATGAAGCTCGCCGGCGCCGACGCCGAGCTGATCGATCGCGACAGGGTCAAGGCGCTGGCGCCGTTCCTCGATCTCGACAATTCCCGCTTTCCGGTGAAGGGCGGCCTCCTCCAGGCGCGCGCCGGCACGGCGCGGCACGACGCGGTCGTCTGGGGCTATGCCCGGGCCGCCGACGCGCGCGGCGTCGACATCCTGCAGAACTGCGAGGTGACCGGCTTCCTGCGCGACGCGAGCGGCGGCGTGACGGGCGTCGAGACCACGCGCGGCACGATCCGGGCGAAGAAGGTGGCATTGGCGGTCGCCGGTTCGACCTCGAAGCTCGCCGGCAAGCTGGGCTTGCGTCTCCCGATCGAGAGTTTCGCGCTGCAGGCCTTCGTCTCGGAGGCGATCAAGCCGCTCGTTCCCGGCGTCGTCACCTTCGGCGCGGGGCATTTCTACATCTCGCAGTCCGACAAGGGCGGCCTCGTCTTCGGCGGCGACATCGACGCCTACAATTCCTACGCCCAGCGCGGCAACCTGCCGGTGATCGAGGACGTGCTCGAGGGCGGCATGGCGGTGATGCCGATGATCGGCCGCCTGCGCCTGCTGCGCCAGTGGGCCGGCCTCTGCGACATGACGATGGACGGCTCACCGATCTTCGAGATCGGGCCGCTGCCCGGCCTCTATCTCAACGCCGGCTGGAACTACGGGGGCTTCAAGGCGACGCCCGCGTCGGGCTGGTGCTTCGCCCACATGATCGCCCGCGACGAGATCCATCCGCTCGTCGCCGCCCTGCGGCTCGACCGTTTCCGCTCCGGCCGGATCGTCGACGAGAAGGGAGTCGGCGCCCAGCCGAATCTGCACTGATGCTGATCACCTGTCCCTATTGCGGCGCCCGCGACGCCCAGGAATTCGCCTATCGCGGCGATGCGACGAGCCGCCGCCCCGATCCGGCCGCGCCCGACGCGCTCGATCGGTTCCACGAGCACGTCCACCTGCGCGACAACCCGGCGGGGGTCCATCGCGAGCTCTGGTATCACGCGGCCGGTTGCCGCCGCTGGATCGAGGTCGAACGCGACACCACGACCCACGCGATCACCGCCACGCGCTTCGCCGCCGACCGGGAGGGCACCGAATGAGCCGCCTCGTCTCCCCCGGTCTCGTCGACCGCTCGCGCCCGCTGTTCTTCTCCTTCGACGGCAAACCCTACGCCGGTTTCCAGGGTGACACGCTCGCCTCGGCGCTGCTCGCCAACGACGTGAAGCTGGTCGGTCGGTCCTTCAAGTACCACCGCCCGCGCGGCATCGTCGGCATCGGCACCGAGGAGCCCAACGCGCTCGTGGAGCTGCGCTCCGGCGCGCGGCGCGAGCCCAACAGCCGCGCCACCACGACCGAGCTCTTCGACGGGCTCGAGGCGCGGAGCCAGAACCGTTTCCCCTCGCTCGCCTTCGACCTGATGGCGGTCAACGGGCTCCTGTCGCCCTTCTTCGGCGCGGCCTTCTACTACAAGACCTTCATGTGGCCGAAGGCCTTCTGGGAGAAGCTCTACGAGCCGGCGATCCGCGAGGCCGCCGGCCTCGGCCGCGCGGCGGAGGCCGGAGATCCCGACACCTACGACAAGGCCCATGCCTTCTGCGACGTGCTGGTGGTCGGCTCGGGTCCCGCCGGCCTTTCGGCGGCGCTGGCGGCGGGGCGTTCGGGCGCCCGCGTCATCCTCGCCGACGAGGACTTCCGCTTCGGCGGGCGACTGCTCTCGGAGAAGACCGCGATCGACGGCGAAGCGCCGCTGGCCTTCGTCGAGAAGACGATCGCCGAACTCGCGGGCCTCCCCAACGTGCGGCTGATGCCGCGCACCTCGGTCTTCGGCGTCTACGACGACTGCATCGCCGCGGTCGAGCGGGTCGGCGATCATCTCGCCGCCCCGGCGCCGTTCCAGCCGCGCCAGATCCTGTGGCGGATCGCGGCGAAGCGCACGGTGCTCGCGGCCGGCGCGCTCGATCGGCCGATCGTCTTCGGCGGCAACGACCGCCCCGGCGTCATGCTCGCCGCCGCATTTCAATCGTACGTCAACCGCTTCGCCGTGGCGCCGTCGAAGGCGACCGCCTTCTTCGGCAATCACGACGCGCTGTGGCTGGCGGCCTTCGACGCGGCCGACGCCGGAGCCGGCGTCGCGGCGATCGTCGACACGCGCGGGACGGTCTCGGCCGAGCTGGCGGCCGGCGCGCACGAACGCGGGCTCCGCACCATCCTCGGCGGCGAGATCTTCGCCACCCGGGGCAAGGTCCTGAAGGCGATCGACGTCTTCGCCGATGGTCGTGTTGAGCGGCTCGCGGTCGACGGCGTCGCCATGTCGAGCGGCTTCTCACCCAACGTCCACCTCACCTGCCATCACGGCGGCAGGCCGGTCTGGCGCGACGACATCGCCGCCTTCGTGCCCGGCAAGTGCCCGCCGGGCATGGGCGTGGTCGG
>DBMN01000302.1:15220-17006 GCA_002298965.1 Rhizobiales bacterium UBA697
CGCGGGCGGCGAGCGATCTCGGCTTCGCCGTTCCGACGATCGACGTTCCGAAGGCCGCCGATGCGCCCTTCTCGATCACGCCCTTCTGGTACGTGAAGCGGTCGCAGGGCATGGCCTTCCTCGACTTCCAGAACGACGTCGCCGCCAAGGACGTGGCGCTGTCGGTCAAGGAGGGCTTCCGTTCGGTCGAGCATCTGAAGCGCTACACCACGCTCGGCATGGCGACCGATCAGGGCAAGCTCGCCAACGTGCCGGCGATCGCGCTGCTGGCGGAAGCGAGCGGCCGCACCATCGCCGAGACCGGCACCACGATCTTCCGCCCGCCGTGGTCGCCGGTGGCGCTCGGCGCCTTCGCCGGCCATCACCGCGGCAAGGACTTCCGCCCGGCCCGCATCACGCCGACCCATACGCTGGCGGAAGAGCTCGGCGCCGTCTTCGTCGAGACCGGGGCTTGGCTGCGCGCCTCCTACGTCCCGCGGGCGGGCGAGACCGACTGGTTCGAGACCGTGACGCGCGAGGTGACGACCGTGCGCTCCGCCGTCGGCATCATCGACGTCTCGACCTTCGGCAAGATCGAACTCGCCGGCCCCGATGTCGGGCGCCTCCTCGACCGCGTCTACGTCAACACCTTCTCGACGCTTCCCGTCGGCAAGGCGCGCTACGGCTTGATGCAGCGCGAGGACGGTTTCGTCATGGACGACGGCACGACGAGCCGCCTCTCCGACGATCGCTGGATCATGACGACCACCACCGCCAATGCCGGCAAGGTCTACGAGCATCTCGAACACTGCCTGCAGGTGACCTGGCCCGATCTCGACGTGCGGATGGCCTCGGTCTCCGAACAGTGGGCGCAGATCGCCGTCGCCGGCCCCCGCGCCCGCGATCTCCTCGCCCGCGTGCTCGACGATCCGACGCGCGCGACGAACGAGGCGTTGCCCTTCATGGGAGCGATCGAGACGACCGTTCTCGGCGGCACGGCGGCGCGGGTCTTCCGCCTCTCCTTCTCCGGCGAACTCGGCTACGAGATCGCGGTGCCGGCCTGCGAAGGCGAAGCACTCGCCCGGGCGCTGATGGCGCGCGGCGAAGATCTCGGCGTCGCCTTCTACGGGCTCGAGGCGCTCGCCGTGATGCGGATCGAGAAGGGTCACGTCTCCGGCCCCGAGCTCGACGGTCGCACCACCGCCGCCGATCTCGGGTTCGGCCGCATGGTGTCGTCGAAGAAGGACCACGTCGGTGCCGTCATGGCGAAACGACCGGCGTTGCTCGAGGCGAGCCGCCATGGTTTCGTCGGCTTCCGCCCGGTCGACCGGACGCAGATCCTGCGCTCCGGTGCCCACATCCTCGAGAAGGGCGCGGCGGCGGTGACCGAGAACGACATCGGCCACGTCTCCTCCGTCACCCGCTCGCCGACGCTCGGCCATGCGATCGGCCTCGGCTTCGTCGCCGGCGGCGCTGCCCGCATCGGCGAGATCGTCAGGGCCTGGGACGGCCTGCGCGGCGCCGACATCGAGGTCGAAATCTGCGCGCCCGTGTTCCTCGATCCCGAAGGAGCCCGTCTCCGTGGCTGACATGCTCGCAAACCTGCCGCTCGGCACGCCCCTCCCCCTCGGCCATCATGGAAAGCCGGGGACTCCCGGGATCGTCCTCGAGACCATCGCCTGCCATGCCGCGACGCTGGTCGCCGGACGCGATCCGGCAGCCGTCGTGGCGGCGCTCTCGACCGCCTTCGGGGCGGCGATCGTCGATGCGCCCGCCCGGACCGACGCCGACGACGTCGCCTTCGTCG
>DBMN01000098.1 GCA_002298965.1 Rhizobiales bacterium UBA697
GCCAAGGACATCCGCCTCGCCGTCGACGCCGCCCGCCGCCAGGCTCCCGAGATCGAAGCCTCGGTCGCCGATCGCGCCATCGCCGCCGGCACCTCGATCGAGGGTGTCCGCGCCGATCTCTTCGCCCGCATCACCGCCGCCGAAGCCGCCGCCCCCCGCACCGAGACCGGGTTCCAGCCGGGCGCGATCGGCGGCGGCGCGCGTCCGCAGGCCCTCGATGTCTCGGCGATCTACGCCGCGCACAACAAGGCGATCGGTTCGGTCGCCGCCTGATCTTCCGCCCGTCCGTCGGCGAGGCGGTCTCCCGCCCGTGAAGGGCCAATCCCCCGGAGGTATCCATGTCCACCGTCTTCACCGAAGGCCGTCACGCCGGCGAACATCTCGTCAGCGAGGCGAACGGCAATCTCTCCCGCGACGTCGTCACCGTCACCGGCGGCGACTATGCGCCCGGCACCGTGCTCGGTCAGATCACCGCGTCGAAGAAGTTCACGCAGCTCGCGCCGTCCGCCAGCGACGGTTCGCAGAACGCCGTCGCGATCCTCTTCGACACCGCGCTCGCGGCGAGCGCCGACGTGTCGCAGGTCGTCCACGCCCGCTCCTGCGAGGTCAACGACCTCTGTCTGACCTGGCCGGCCGGCATCACCGACTCGCAGAAGGCGACGGCGCTCGCCGCCCTCGTCACCAAGCAGATCATCGTCCGCGCCTGACGCCGGATCTCCCTCGACATCCCGAACCGACCCGACGTGGTCTCCCAAAGGAGGGCGCGATGCCCGAACTCACCCTCGACGTCTACGACGGCGAAGCCTTTCGTCCCGTCACCCTCACCGGCTGGGTCAACCAGCACGTGCCGTTCCAGCCGACGTTCCTGTCGTCGCTCGGCCTGTTCCAGGCCTCCGGCGGCGTCTACACGACCGACGTCGCCTTCGACGACGAGAACGGCTCGCTGCGCCTGATCAAGACCACGCCGCGCGGCTCCGCGCCGGAGCAGTCGCAGGGCGCCAAGGGTCAGACCCGCAAGGTTCCGACCGTGCGCCTCGCCCGCGAGGCCGTGATCACCGCCGATCAGGTCGCCGGCGTCCGCGTCCTCGGCTCGACCATGCTCCAGTCGGCGCAGCGGCTGGTCAATCAGCGCATCGAAGGCCCGCTCGGCCTCAAGGCGGAACTCTCCTACACCTTCGAGCACATGCAGCTCGGCGCGGTCGACGGCGCCGTCTACGACGCCGACAACTCGACCGTGATCTGGGACTA
Organism: Rhizobiales bacterium UBA697; assembly: GCA_002298965.1. GTDB lineage: Bacteria > Pseudomonadota > Alphaproteobacteria > Rhizobiales > Ancalomicrobiaceae > Pinisolibacter. The sequence continues at coordinate 1,249 of DBMN01000098.1, forward strand.
TTTCTCGATCTACGGCGTCTCGCGTCCGTCCTCGGTCGCCCTGCCGATCAAGCCGACGGCGACCCTCGACACGCCGCTGAAGAAGGCGCTGACGGCGCTCAAGCGCTCGATGGTCGCCGAGATCAACGGCCTCGTCACCTCCGGCGCCCGGATCGTCATCCTCTGCGGCGACACCTTCTTCGACGACGTCGACAACTGTCCCGAAGTGGTGGCCGCCCGCAAGATCCAGGCGACCGGCAATTCCAACGCGCCGACGATCATCGCCGACAACAAGGCCTATTCGTCCTTCGTCTACGGCGACTGCGTCTTCGTCAACTATCGCGGTTCGGAGGACGCCAAGGTCGCGGTGCCCGCCGACGGCGGCCGTGCCTTCTTCATGGGCGTTCCCGGTCTCTTCCAGAGCTTCTTCGCTCCGGCGGACACCTGGGACTTCGTCAACACCGAGGGCCTGCCGTCCTATCTGCTGCAGCGTCGCGAGCGCCAGACCGAGAGCTCCCGCGCCTTCGAGCTGCAGTCGAACCCGCTGTTCATGAACATGCGGCCGAAGCATACGCGCCGCCTGACCATCAACGCGAGCTGACGGCGATGGTCGACTTCGCCCGCATCGGCGGCGCCGCCGGACGGCTGTTCGGCGGCGGCGAGACGGTCACCTGGGCGCCGGCCTCCGGCGGGGTGGCCTCGCCCATCCCGGGCGCCATCGTCGACCGCGGGACGACGCAGGCCTTCGACCTCGAGGGCGATCTCGCTGCCGACGACGTCGGCATCGAGACGACCACCATCGTCGTCTCCTTCCCGACCGTCGAGGCTCCGGCGATCGGGAAGGGCGACACCGTCACCGTCTCCGGCGTCGCGCACGAGGTCGCGCGCCTCCCGCGGCTCCGGCCCGACGGAACGACGTCGCTGATGCTGCGGAGGGTCTGACGATGCATCCGCGCACTCCGATCCGCGACGCCGTCGTCGCGGCGGTCGCCCGCGTCCCGGCCTTCGGCGGGCGCTCGCGCGCGACGCGCCTCGACCCGATCTCCGTCGACGAGATGCCGGCGGCGACGACCCTCACCATCGACGAGGCGACCGATACCGACACCACCGGTCTCCGGCGCCGCGACGTGCGGTTTCAGGTGACGGCCTCGATCGCCGCCGGCACCGATCCAGATCGTGCGCTCGACGATCTCGCCGAGGCGATCGAGGTGGAGATCGGCGCCGATGCCGACCTCCGCCGCCTCTGCAGGACGGTCATCCTCGTCGAGACGCGGTTCGACTTCCGCAACGAGGACAAGCACGGCCAGCCGCTCGAGCGGCCGGTCGCCCGCGTCGGCCTGATCTACCGGGCCACCTACCGCACGAACGCAGTCGGCGCCGCCGGCTGAAAAGGAGAGAACCATGGGTTACCATACCGCCTCGGGCACCAAGATGTTCATCGGCGGCAAGACCGCCACGCCGTCGGCCGAGACCACCTGGACCGAGATCGGCGAAGTCGTCGACATCGGCGAATACGGCCGGACCTACAACAAGATCGAGGTCAAGAGCCTGTCGACGCGCGGCGTCCGCAAGGCCAAGGGCTCGTTCGACGACGGCATGATCACGCTCAAGCTCCATGCCGACGATCCCGACGCCGGTCAGGCCGCCCTGGTCACCGCCCTCGACGACGACGCCGCCTACAACTTCAAGATCGAAGAGAACGACGAAGGTGCGACCGGTCATCCGACCACCACCAAGTTCAAGGCGCTGGTGATGAAGATGCCGAAGGCGATCGGCTCGGGCGACAACGTCGTCGACTACACCGTGAGCATCGAGATCAACTCCGGATCGATCGTCGTCACCGCCGCCTCGTGACCGCCGGTCTGCGGGCGATCGCTCCGCCCGCGGACCCCTTTCCCGTTCCCCGAGAGGCGCATCCGCGCCGGGAGCCGTCATGTCCATCCAGACCACCCTTCTCGGCGTCGCGCCGACCCTCGTCACCCTCGGCGAGGACAGCTACAACCTGCGCCCGACGCTGGGCGCGGCAATCGCGATCAATCGCGCCTTCGGCGGACTCCAGCCGGCGCTCGACCGCATCGTCGCCGTCGACATCACCGCGCTCGCGACGGTGATCGCCGCCGGCACGTCCGACGTTTCCGAGGCCTCGGTCAAGCGCATCGTCGAAGGCGTCTTCGTCCATGGCCCCGGCCGCCTCGTCGCCCCGCTGTCGAACTACGTCCTGACCCTCGCCGATGCCGGACGTTCGGCCGCCAAGCCGTCCGATGGCGAAGCCGCCGACGAGGAGGGTGCGGGCTCGGGAAACGGTTGAGCCAGTCGGAGTACCTCGACTGGCTCTTCTCGTTCTGCACCGGCTGGCTCGGGTGGAGCCCGAGCGAGACCTACGCCGCGACCTTCGCGGAAATCGACCTCGCTCGGCGCGGTCGAATGGAATTTCTCGGCACCATCTTCGGCAAGCCAAAGGACAAAGATCGTCCGGCCCGCATGCGCCGCGCCAAGCCCGGCGACATGACGGCGCTCTTGAAGCGCATGGCGAAGTGATCGTCTCGAAAGGAACATCGACATGGTCGATCTGAAGGTCCGCGTCACCGGCGACGCGCGCGAAGCCCGCGCGATGTTCTCCGAAATGACCTCGGCCGTGACGATGTTCGGCACCGAGACCGAAAAGACCATGACGGCGGTGCAGAAGCGCATCGCCGCCATGGTCAACGCGCCGAAGATCAGCCTGGTCGATGCCAAGTCGGCCGCCGACAGTGCCCGCGTCTTCGAGGAACTGTCGGCGGGTGCCGCGCGCCTGCGTGCCGAGCTCGACCCGGTCGGAACCGCGCTTTCCCACATCGACGATCTCTTCCGCCGCGGCGCGATCACCGCCGCCGAATTCGATGCCGCCTCGTCGCGCGCCATCGCCCGCCACCAGGCGACGCCCGCCTTCGTCGGCCCGCGCGCCAACCCCTTCACCGACGACATCGCCGCCGCCAATGCCGAAGTGCAGGCCCGGCTGTCGCAGGGGCGGTACGACAACCTCCTCGGCGTCTCGGCGACCGCCCCGAAGTCGGCCGCCGACAGCGCCTCGGTCTTCGCCGAGGCGGCGCGCGCCAGTGAGGAGATGGAGCGCCGCGTCGTCGCCCTGCGCGCCGCGATCGATCCGCTCGGCGCGGCGCAGGCGGCAGTCAATGCCAAGCTCGCCGAGTACCGCGCCCTCGCCGCTGCCTCTCGGATCTCCGCCGAGGATCTCGCGCGGGCCGAGACGATGGCCGCCGCCGAGATGGATGCGGCCTATGCCAAGCACCAGGCCTCTCCCGCCTTCGTCGGCCCCCGCACCAGTCTCTTTGCCGAGGCGACCGCGACGGCCAATGCCGAGGCGGCGCGCGCCAGTGAGGAGATGGAGCGCCGCGTCGTCGCCCTGCGCGCCGCGATCGATCCGCTCGGCGCGGCGCAGGCGGCAGTCAACGCCAAGCTCGCCGAGTACCGCGCCCTCGCCGCCGCCTCTCGGATCTCCGCCGAGGATCTCGCGCGGGCCGAGACGATCGCCGCCGCCGAGATGGATGCGGCCTACGCCAAGCACCAGGCCTCTCCCGCCTTCGTCGGCCCGCGCGCCAATCCCTTCGCCGACGATCTCGCCGCGGCCAATGCCGAAGTGCAGGCCCGGCTGTCGCAGGGGCGGTACGACAACCTCCTCGGCGTCTCGCCGTCGGCGCCGAAGTCGGCCGCCGACAGCGCCGCCGTCTTCGCCGAGGCGGCGCGCGCCAGCGAAGAGATGGAGCGCCGCGTCGTCGCCCTGCGCGCCGCGATCGACCCGCTCGGGACGGCGCAGGCCAAGGTCAACGCCGAACTCGCCGAATACCGCGTCATGGCCGCCGAGGGGCGGATCTCGTCCGCCGAGCTGGCGCAGGCCGAGTTGATGGCGGTCAACCATCTCGCCGACGTCGAGCGCACGGTCGCGCTGCATCGGCGGTCGAATGCGCAGGGGCATCTGTCGGGCTGGGAGAAGCAACAGCTCGCCTTCCAGGTCAACGACGCCCTCACCATGGGCATGATGGGCGCCTCGCCGTTCCAGATCCTCGCGTCGCAGGGCGGTCAGGTCTATCAGGTCCTCGCCGGCGCGCAGGGTGGCGTCACCGGCGCCGTCAAGGGGCTGGCGACCGAGATCTGGGGGCTGATGGGGCCGACCGGCGCCGCCGCCGCCGGTCTCGTCGCGCTCTCCGCCGCTGGCTATGCCTATCTCGCCTCGACTCGCGATCTCTCGAAGGTGCTCGAGGAACACAAGGGCATCGTCGACGACGTCAACGAAGCGCGCGCGCGGGGCAACCGCGGCGCCGGCTTCACCCCCGGCGTCGTCAGCCAGTCCATCGCCTCGGCGGCGATGAAGGCGCACGAGCAGGACCTCGGCAAGCTCTCCGAAGAGCTGTCGCGCCGCTTGCGCGACGAGACGCGAACGGTGTCGTTCGGCGGCGTTCTCGGTCAGGTCGCCGGTCTCGATACCGACTGGACGCGGGTCAAGGGCAAGTTCGAGCCTTTCGAGGCGGAGATCAACCGCCTCGTCGCCTCGATCCGCACCGGCAAGCCGGCGATCGTCGAGTTTCAGGAGGCGATTTCCCGCAAGATCAATCTCGCCCCGTTCGGGTCCGACCTCGTCGAGGCCGGCGGCGATCTGCTGAAGTTCTCGAAGGATGCCGCGACGACCGCCCGCTTCCTCGAGGATCTGCAGAAGCGCTTTTCGGAGTCGGCCCTCGCCGCCAAGAGCTACGCCGAAGCGTTCAAGGGGCTCGCCGCCTCCGTCCCCGACTATCTCTCGCCCGATCGTCTCGCCTCGAGCGAGAAATACCGCGCCGCGGTCGGCAAGATCCACGAACAGGCAAACGCTGCCCTCGGAAATCAGCAGGGCAACCCGCAAGCCGCGGCGGAGGTCGAGCGGCTTCGCTCCCTCGCTCTCGCCGGAGCGCGCGACGAATATGCAGCTGCGACGTGGAAAGACATTCTCCTCGCCAATCGCAAGCCCGGCACGCCCGAACACGCGGTCACGATGCTCAATCCGGAGCTCGGGCAGGCTCTGGCGCAGGTCATCGAAGAGATGCGGGCGGAGGGGTACCGCACGCCGCGCGAGTCCGAGGGCTACCGCACCGCGGATGAACATCTGGCGATCTACCGCGCGCATCCGACCAAGGCCGCCAAGCCGGGCACGTCGTTGCATGAACGCGGCCTTGCCGTCGACATGTCGCGAGGGGACATGTCCGATGAAGAGTGGCGCATCTTCACCGAGAAGCTGAAGGCGCGCGGCGTTGTTCAGGGTGCGCGGGACCAGGCCGGAAACCTCGAGCCGTGGCATTTCTCGTTGCGCGGAACGGCGCTCGACGATGCCAACAAGAAGGCGCTGGACACCTTCGGCAAGGACGAGGCGTGGAGGAAGGCAATCGTCGATTTTCGCAAGGGAAACGATGAGATCCGACTGCAGAACGAGTTACTTGGTCAGTCTCCCGAACTCCTCGCCCGCCAGCGAGCTGGCGTTGAGCTTATGGCGTCGGCCGAGCGCATCTACGGCGCCGATGCCGAAAAGGTCAGGACGCAGATCCTGGCCGAGGCCGAGGCGCGCGGCGTCGTCGTGCGCATCGCGACGGAACAGAAACTCGCCTATCAGTCGATGCACGATGCTGCGCAGCTCGTCGGCGAGGGCATCGCCGACGGCGTGACCGGGCTCTTGTCGCAGGTCGAGACCTTCGAACAGGCGACAAGGCGCCTGGTCAATTCGCTCCTCCAGGCGAGCGTCCAGGCGATGCTGCTCGGTCAGGGTCCGCTCGCCGGCCTGTTCGGCACGGCGAACGCGGTTCCGGGCCAGATGGGCGGCCTCTTCGGCAGTCTCTTCTCCGGCGTGTTCGGCGCGCCGGGCGGCGCGGCGGCCGGCGGCGGCGCG
>DBMN01000165.1:0-522 GCA_002298965.1 Rhizobiales bacterium UBA697
GGCGGTCGGCGCCGCCGGCCTCGCGGCCTGCGCCGTTCCGGCGAGCCTGCGCGCCGCCGAAGGCCCGCGCCACGGCTTCTCGGTCTGGGGCGATCTCAAGTATCCGCCCGACTTCGCCCATTTCGACTGGGTGAACCCGAAGGCGCCGAAGGGCGGCACGCTGGCGACCCAGGCCTCGGTCTGGGCCTACAATCAGAACCCGTCGACCTTCAACTCGCTGCACGACCTGATCCTCAAGGGCGACGGCGCCATCGCCCTCGGCCTGACGCGCACCAGCCTGATGGAGCGCGCCTTCGACGAGGCCGACGCGGTCTACGGCATGATCGCCGAGAGCCTCGAGATCCGCGACGACGGCGCCACGCTGATCTTCCGCCTGCGCCCCGCCGCGCGCTTCTCCGACGGCTCCCCCCTGACGGCCGAGGACGCCGCCTTCTCGCTGGTGACGCTGAAGGAGAAGGGCCACCCCCACGCCGCCGAACTGCTGCGCGAGATGGTCTCGGCCGTAGCCGAGGATCGGCATCG
>DBMN01000165.1:637-6037 GCA_002298965.1 Rhizobiales bacterium UBA697
TACGAGCGGGTGAAGGACTGGTGGGGCGCCGATCTGCCGGTGGCGCGTGGTCGCTGGAACTTCGACCGCATCCGCTTCGACGTCTATCGCGAGCGCACGGTCGCCTTCGAGGCCTTCAAGGCCGGCGAGACGACGCTGCGCGAGGAGTTCACCTCCGCCACCTGGGCGAAGCAGTACGATTTCCCCGCCGTCGCCGACGGGCGGGTGAAGAAGATCGAGCTGGAGGATCGTTCGCCTTCGGGGGCGCAAGGGTGGTTCCTCAACACCCGGCGGGCGAAGTTCGCCGACCCGCGGGTGCGCGAGGCGATCGGCCTCGCCTTCGACTTCGAGTGGACCAACCGCAACATCTTCTTCGGCTCCTACGCCCGCACCGCCTCCTTCTTCGTCAACTCCGACCTCGAGGCGACGGGCCGGCCGTCGCCGGCCGAACTCGCCCTGCTCGAGCCCTTCCGCGGGCGGGTGCCCGACGAGGTCTTCGGCGAGGCCTGGCGTCCGCCGGTGACCGACGGCACCGGGCAGGACCGCACGCCGCTGCGCCGCGCCTCGGAACTGCTCGCCGCCGCCGGCTGGACGCGCAGGGACGGTCGTCTCGTCGACGGCGTCGGCCGCCCCTTCGAGATCGAGTTCCTCGAGGCCGACGGCGCCTTCACCAAGGTGGTCGGCGGCTTCGTCAAGAACCTGCAGGCCCTCGGCATCCTCGCCGCCGAGCGCGTCGTCGACCCGTCGCAGTTCGAGAAGCGCATGCTCGAGTTCGACTTCGACGTCGTCACCCGCCGCTTCTCGGTCGAGGCGACGCCGGACGAGACCAGTCGCCGCTTCTGGCACTCCTCGTCGCGCGACGCGGTCGGCTCGTCGAACCTCTCCGGCATCGCCGACCCCGTCGTCGACGCGCTGATCGAGGCGATGCTCGCCGCGCCCTCGCGCGAGGCGCAGATCACCGCCGCCCGCGCCCTCGACCGGGTGCTCCGCGCCGGACGCTGGTGGGTGCCGCACTGGTTCAAGCCCAGCCACTGGATCGCCGCCTGGGACGTCTTCGATCGACCCATGGTGAAACCGCGCTACGATCGCGCCATCGAATCGACCTGGTGGGTGGACGAGACCCGCGCCAAAGCCCTCGGCAAGGGCCTGTGAGGAAAGACGCCCGATGGCCGCCTATGTCCTGCGCCGCCTCCTGCTGATGATCCCGACGCTGATCGGCATCATGGCGATCTCCTTCGCCATCGTGCAGTTCGCTCCCGGCGGTCCGGTCGAGCGCGTCATCGCCCAGGTGACCGGCACCGACGTCGGCGCCACCGCCCGCGTCTCCGGCGGCGGCGGCGACTTCGGCGGCGTCCAGGCGGGCGGCGCCGGTGCCGACGTGTCGTCGAAGTACCGCGGCGCCCGCGGCCTCGATCCGGAGTTCATCAAGAAGCTCGAGAAGCAGTTCGGCTTCGACAAGCCGCCGCTCGAGCGCTTCTGGATCATGATGAAGAACTACGCCGTCTTCGACCTCGGCCAGAGCTATTTCCGCTCGATCTCGGTGATCGATCTGGTCAAGGAGAAGATGCCGGTCTCGATCTCGCTCGGCCTCTGGATGACGCTGATCTCCTACGGCATCTCGATCCCGCTCGGCATCTCCAAGGCGGTGCGCGACGGCTCGCGCTTCGACGTCTGGACCTCGGCCGCCATCGTCGTGGGCTACGCTATCCCCGGCTTCCTCTTCGGCATCCTCCTGATCGTGCTCTTCGCCGGCGGCTCGTTCTTCGATCTCTTCCCGCTGCGCGGGCTGACCTCGGAGGGCTGGAGCCAGATGTCCTGGCCGGCGCGGATCGTCGACTATCTCTGGCACTTGGTGCTGCCGCTGACCGCCATGTCGCTCGCCGCCTTCGCCACCACGACGCTGCTCACCAAGAACTCGTTCCTCGACGAGATCCGCAAACAATACGTGGTGACGGCGCGGATGAAGGGCCTGACCGAGCGCCGCGTGCTCTACGGCCACGTCTTCCGCAACGCCATGCTCCTGGTGATCGCCGGCTTCCCGGCCGCCTTCATCGGCGCCTTCTTCGCCGGATCGCTGCTGATCGAGACCATCTTCTCGCTCGACGGCCTCGGCCTCCTCGGCTTCGAGAGCCTGGTCAATCGCGACTATCCGGTGGTCTTCGGCACGCTCTGGGTCTTCTCGCTGATGGGGCTGGTGGTGAACCTGATCTCCGACCTGACCTACACCTGGATCGATCCGCGGATCGACTTCGACAGCCGGGAGGCGTGACCATGGCACTCTTCGCCCCCCTCTCGCCGCTCAACGTCCGGCGCCTCGCCAATTTCAAGGCCAATCGCCGCGGCGCGTGGTCGCTCGTCGTGTTCCTGGTGCTCTTCGGCGTGTCGCTCGTCTCCGAGCTCATCGCCAACGACCGGCCGATCCTGATCGTCTACAAGGGCGAGATCCTGTCGCCGCTCCTCACCGACTATCCGGAGGAGAAGTTCGGCGGCTTCCTGCCGCAGACGCAGTATCGCGATCCGGTCATTCGCGACGAGATCGAGGCGCACGGCTTCATGATCTGGCCGCCGATCCGCTACGCCTACAACACGCCCAACAACGAGATCCCCGAGCCGGCGCCCGCCAAGCCTTCGTGGATGTACGACAAGGAGAAGCGCTGCGAGCGCTATCCCGGCGGGGTGAACGATCCGGGCTGCACCATAGGCAACTGGAACTGGCTCGGCACCGACGATCAGGCCCGCGACGTCGCGGCGCGGCTCCTCTACGGCTTCCGCATCTCGGTGCTGTTCGGTCTGGCGCTCGCCGTCGTGTCGTCGATCGTCGGCGTCGCGGCGGGCGCGGTGCAGGGCTATTTCGGCGGCTGGCTCGACCTCGGCTTCCAGCGCTTCATGGAGATCTGGTCGTCGCTGCCGCATCTCTACCTGCTGCTGATCGTCTCCTCGATGTTCGTGCCGAGTTTCTGGATCCTGCTCGGCATCCTGCTGATGTTCTCCTGGGTCAGTCTCGTCGGCGTGGTCCGGGCGGAGTTCCTGCGCGCGCGCAACTTCGAATATGTCCGCGCCGCCAAGGCGCTCGGCGTCGGCAATGCCCGCATCATGTGGCGCCACCTGCTGCCCAACGCGATGGTGGCGACGCTGACCTTCATGCCCTTCATCCTCAACGGCTCGATCACCACGCTGACCTCGCTCGACTTCCTCGGCTTCGGCCTGCCGCCGGGCTCGCCGTCGCTGGGCGAACTGTTGGCGCAAGGAAAAAACAACCTCCAGGCCCCGTGGCTGGGCCTGACCGGCTTCTTCCTGATCTCGCTGATGCTGAGCCTGCTGATCTTCGTCGGCGAAGCGGTCCGCGACGCCTTCGACCCGCGAAAGACCTTCTCGTGAGATGTGCTAGGATCGGGGGCGAGGAGAGCGTCATGAACAAGACCGTGCATCGCGAGATCGTCGCCTCGGAGCTTCCCGCCGACCTGCGCGGCGACATCGATCCGTCGCACACCGTGCGGGTGGTGATCGAGGACCTCGGCGACCGCAAGGCCGAACGGCTCGCCGCGGCCGAACGCATCCTGCGCTATGCCGGTCTCTCCAAGCACAAGCGCACGACCGCCGAGCAGGCGGCCGCCAAGATCCGCCAGATCCGCGACGAATGGGATTCCTGATGAGGATCTACCTCGACGCGAACTTCTTCATTCGACTGATCGAGGGCGATACCTCGGAAACGGCGGAGTTCTTCGCCCGGGCGGTCGAAAACGATCACGCGTTGATCACCAGCGAGCTGACCTTGCTGGAAACACTGACCGGGTCGATCCGCGACCGGGACGATCGCGAGATCGCGGCCTACGAGGACATTCTGACGCCGGGGGGATCTCCCCTGGACGTTCGGCCCATCGACAGGGGCGTCCTCCGGCGGGCGGCGGCAGTCCGGGTCGATCTGCACGACAAGACGCCGGACGCCATCCATGTCGCCACCGCGATGGAAGCGGGATGCGACGTCTTCGTCTCCTCCGATCGCAAGCTGCGTGTTCCGACCGGCATGCGGAAAGTCTCTCTCGAAGAACTGGGCGGACTGGCTTGACCTCACCCCTCCTCTCCGTCCGCGATCTCTCCGTCGCCTTCCATCAGGGGGGGCGGACGAGCCTCGCCGTCGATCGGATCTCCTTCGACATCGCGCGCGGCGAGACGCTGGCGCTGGTCGGCGAGTCCGGCTCCGGCAAGTCGGTGACCGCCCTGTCGATCCCGCGTCTGCTGCCCTATCCGGCGGCGTCGCATCCCTCGGGCGAGATCCTGATGAAGGGCGTCGACCTCTTGAAGGCCGACGAGCACACGTTGCGCGGCATCCGCGGCGCCGACGTCACCATGATCTTCCAGGAGCCGATGACGTCGCTCAATCCGCTCCACAGCATCGAGCGGCAGGTCGCCGAGATCATCGAGCTGCACGACCTCTCGCGTGGGACATCGACCCGCACCCGCGTGCTCGAACTGCTCGAGGCCGTCGGCATCCAGCGTGCCGCCGATCGGCTCGGGGCCTATCCCCACCAGCTCTCCGGCGGTCAGCGCCAGCGCGTGATGATCGCCATGGCGCTGGCGAACGAGCCGGATCTGCTGATCGCCGACGAGCCGACCACGGCGCTCGACGTCACCGTCCAGGCGCAGATCCTCAAGCTCCTCTCCGAGATCAAGGGGCGGATGGGCATGTCCATCCTCTTCATCACCCACGATCTCGGCATCGTCCGCAAATTCGCCGACCGCACCTGCGTCATGACCGGCGGCAAGATCGTCGAGGCGGGACCGACGGCCGAGATCTTCGCCGCGCCGCGCCACGCCTACACGAAGAAGCTGCTCGCCGCCGAACCGAAGGGCGAGCCGCCGGCGATCGACCTCTCAGCGCCGGTGGTGGCCGAGGCCGAGGACGTGAAGGTCTGGTTCCCGATCAAGAAGGGCTTCTTCCGCCGCACCGTCGATCACGTGAAGGCGGTCGACGGCGTGTCGCTGACGCTGCGCGCCGGCCAGACCATCGGCATCGTCGGCGAATCCGGCTCCGGCAAGACGACGCTCGGCCTCGCGCTCCTCCGTCTCCTGCCCTCGACCGGCCGCATCGTCGTGCTCGGCCGCTCGGTCGAGGGGCTCGACGCCAAGGCCATGCGGCCGATGCGGCGGCAGGCGCAGATCGTCTTCCAGGACCCGTTCGGCTCGCTTTCGCCCCGCCTCTCGGTCGGCGAGATCGTGGCGGAGGGCCTCGAGGTCCACATGCCGAAACTGTCGCCGCAGGAACGCGAGGACAAGGTCATCCGCGTGCTGGAGGAGGTCGGCCTCGACCCCGAGACGCGCCATCGCTACCCGCACGAGTTCTCCGGCGGTCAGCGTCAGCGCATCTCGATCGCCCGCGCCATGGTGCTCGAGCCGGCGGTGGTGGTGCTCGACGAGCCGACC
>DBMN01000165.1:6113-6643 GCA_002298965.1 Rhizobiales bacterium UBA697
GTGATGAAGGACGGCAAGGTGGTGGAGAAGGGGCCGGCGATCGAGATCTTCGAACGGCCGACCACCGACTACACCAAGGCCCTGATGGCCGCCGCCTTCCGCCTCGAGGCGGTCGAGGGCGCCGTCCGCCAGTGAGGCGGGACGGCGCTACCCGGCGAGCGCGTCGGTCTTTCGACGGTCACGGCTCCATGATCTGGTGGAAGTTGGCGCTCTCCTCGCCGCTGCCGTTCGGCTCGGCGGTCATCACGCCGCCGAGGCAACGCCCCTGGGCGTCGACCGCGATCCAGGGATGAGTGGCGAAGCTCTTCTGCACGACGTGCCCGTCCGGCGGCATGGTGTGATATTTCTTCCACTCGCCCTGGTAGCCGATCCAGTAGATGTCGATCGCCCCCTTGGTCGAGTTGTGGAACTTGATGTCGGCCGGCTGGGCGCTGTTCTGCGCCCGCACGCTGCCCTTGGGCGGACAGGCGCCCGCGGCGGCCGGCATCGGCGGCGCCTCCTGCGGCATCGGCGGCGCGGCCTTGGGGGCC
>DBMN01000191.1 GCA_002298965.1 Rhizobiales bacterium UBA697
ATTCGGCGGCCGCGACCGCCTGCGCCCGCAGCTCGGGATCGGGGGCGACGCCGGTCAGCGTGACGTCGCGGCCGTCGATGCCGACACCGACCCAGTCGCGCCCGCCCGCCTTCAGATCGGCCGCGGTGCGGCCCGAGACGTCGGCGGCGATCGGGCCGAAGGCCAGGAGGCCGGCGACGAGCGTGGCGACGGCGGCGATCAGGCCATCGCGAATCAACCAGGAGAAACGACTCATGCGGGGCGACCTCGCTCGGCGTGGGCATCGGCGAGACCGCGGCAACGGCGCTCGCGCGACAGGCGCCGCCGGAGCCCGAACACCGACGGCGCGGCGTCAGACTATCACGCGCGCGAGGCGCGACAATCCTCGAGAACCGCCATGGGGTGCGACGATCGTACCGCCCCGCCTGCGGCACCGTCGGCCCCGAAAAAGAGAAAACCCGGCGGTTGCCCGCCGGGTTTCCCAATTCCCGATCTCGAAAGAGATCAGAAGGTGCGCTGGATGCGCAGGTCGAACTGCACCTTGTCCGCATCCGGACGAGCGGTGGTGTTGTTCTTGTAGTCCACGCGGCCGTAGCCGACTTCACCCGCGATGAGCAGGCCGGCCACCGGCTTCCAGCCGAGGGTCGCGCGCGCATCGAAGTAGTTGAAGTCGTCGGTGGTGGTCGACCAAGCGGCGTTCGGAGCGTCGAAGCCGGTGTAGCCGAGGCCGACCGTCGTGTAGATCTTCTTGGTCCAGTTGTGGGTCAGAGCGGCGTAGATCGAGTAGGCGGAAGCCTGATCGACCGAGGTGCCGTTGATGTAGAAGTCGCGAGCAGCCGCGACCGAACCACCCTGGAAGCCGTTCGAGGCATAGTACACGGCGCCCTTCGAGTAGGTGCCCTGGATGCCGAACAGGTCGCCTTCGCCGAGCATCGGCAGGTTGACCTTCACGCCGCCGAGGATCGCCCAGCCGAGCTTGCTGTTGACGCCGTCGGTGCCCGACACGTCGTCATGCAGGACGCCGGACAGCTGGGCGGAGCCCCAGGCCTGGGTCACGTTGATGTTGGCGACGAGGTCCGGGGTGTGCACGCCACCGTAGGTGCCGGTGCTGGTGCCGGTGTAGGTGGTGCGACGCAGCGCCTGGGTCGAGCCGGCCGGGTTGGCGTTGGCCGAGGTCGACGGATCTTCGATCGACAGCGTGGCGGTGATGCCGTTGCCGAAGGAGAAGGTGTAGGCGAGCAGGTTGACGACCACGTCCGGCGTCGGGCCGGAGCCGGACGACAGGGTGAACGGACCGGACGAGGTGATGAAGTCGAAGTTCGACTGCGAACGGCCGGCGGTGAGGCCGCCGAACTGGATGAACGCCTTGTTCAGGTAGACGTTCGTGCCGCCGCCGGCAGCGTAGGACACGTTGTCGGCCGAGAACTCGATGTAGGAGCGCAGGAGGCCCATCTCGGTGTTCGAACGGGCGTCGAAGTTGAGCGAGCCGCGAGCGAGGGTCGAGATGCCGTTCTGGCCGCGCTGCCAACCGAAGGCGCCACCGTGGGTGGTGTTCCAGTTGCGCGACGGGCCGTAGCCGGTCAGCTGGAAGCGGGCATAGCCACCGATCTTGAGGCAGGTGTCCGAACCCGGGATGTAGAAGAAGCCGGCGCCGTAGGCGTCGCACACCTTGACGTAGTTGGCAGCGGCCGGGGCCTTCTTGGCCAGGTCGGCGGCCTGGGCGGTGCCAGCCATGCCGACGAGCGCGGCAGCGGCGAGAGCGTACTTGAAGTTCATGAGTTCCCCCTGTCGAGAAATGAAACCGGCCGAGGCCCTGACCCGACGTCGACGATGATCCGCTGGCGAACCCTTCGTCTCCGGTCATGTCGACACTACCGAACCATTCGACTTTTGGAAGCGCTCCGAGGTGGTTCCGAGGCCCTCGAGGTGCGATCCGGACCGATGTGTTGCACGAAGACCACGAATTGGGCACAGGCCGGCCAAACATGTGGCGACCGCGGCCGAACCCGACGGATCGGACCATCCGGATTTTCACGCAGACCGCGCGAGTCGCCACGACGGCACTGGAAGCGGCCGCCCGGGACGCTGCGCCGCAGCGACTGCGAATCGTCGCCGAATCGCCCTCGCGACACCTCGATTCGCACACGAAAGCCGCGCCGGGAGACCCGGACGCGGCTTTCGAGAGGCTGAAAGAAAAGGACCCGGCAGTTGCCTGCCGGGTCCGATTCAGTCCGATCGGGGAACCGATCAGAAGGAGCGCTTCACGCGGAGAACGCCGATCAGAGCCGAGTAGTCGAGGCCCGGGGCAGCCGACGAGAAGTCGACGTTGCGGTACTCGAGCTCGGCGATGACCGCCAGGTTCTTGACCGGCGACCAGGTCACGTTGCCCTGAACGTCCCACTGGTTGAAATCGCCGATCGCGAGAGCGCGGTCGGTGCGATACTGGGCGTAGGACGCCTCGAGGTTGCCGGAGATGGTCTTGGTGAAGCCGTGGGTCAGACCACCGGCGACGGCCCAAGCCGAGTTCTGACGAACCGAGCCACCGGCGACGCCGAAGTCGACGGCCGAACCGTCGAAGGACGGCGAGACGTAGGCGAGAGCGCCCTTGCCGTACGAAGCCTGGAGGGCCAGGGCGGTCGACGGGCCGAGAGCCGGGAGGTTGACCTGCACGCCGGCGCCGATGGCGAAGCCGAGCTTGCCGTTCACGCCGTGGGTCGAGGACACGTCGTCATGCAGCACGCCCATGATCTGGGCGGAGCCCCAGGCCTGCGAGATGTTGACGTTGCCGACCAGGTCCGGGGTGTGCACGCCACCGTAGAGAGCCGGGTAGGTCACGCGACGGCCGGAGTCGTCGGTGGTCGACGGATCTTCGATCGACACGGTCGCCGAGATGCCGTTGCCGAAGGCAAAGGTGTAGGCGAGCAGGTTGACGTTGGCGTCCGAGTGAGCGGCCTCAAGGAACGCGGAGGTGGTGTAGCCGGTCCAGAAGTCGAAGAACGAGGTCGCGCGGCCGGCGGTGAGGCCGCCGAACTGGATGAACGCCTTCTTCAGCGTCACGCCGTTGCCGACGCCGTAGGAGTTGTTGTTGGCTTCGAGGCCGATGAACGAGCGCAGGAGGCCCATTTCGGTGTTCGAACGGGCATCGAACTCGAGGACGCCACGAGCGCCGGTCGAGATGCCGTTCTGGCCGCGATGCCAGCCGTAGATGCCGCCGCCGAGAACGGCGTTCTTCGAGGCATAGTACATGTTGTACTGGGCCTGGGCGTAGCCGGAGATCTTGAGGCAGGTCTCGGTGCCCGGGATGTAGAAGAAGCCGGCGCCGTAGGCGTCGCACACCTTCACGTAGTTCGCGGCAGCCGGGGCCTTCTTGGCGAGGTCGGCGGCCTGAGCGGTGCCGGCGACGCCGAGAGCGGCAGCGGCGAGAAGAACGGTCTTGAAGTTCATGTTGAAACCCCCTGGAGGTATGTTTTCGACGACGGGTCCTGACCCGACCCCGGATCGCCCGACCACTCCCGACGTACGCCGAGGATCACACGATGTCGCCGATCGAGGCCAACATACGCTGTCGTTCGCCGATGGGAAGTCCCTCGAGGCCGTCCGGGGGCGTCGCCGGGCCTGTTCCGGGGGTGATGTTGCATCGTCGTCACACTCGGACTGCGCGAACCCTCGATTTCCCGCAGTTTCTCAACGTTTCGTTCACCTTCTCGGGTGCGCCCGAGGGGGTGTCTACGGGCCTTTTCCGCCCCTTGGAGCGGTCCGGACCCGGCTTCGGAGACCGGGAGGCACCCCCTCCTGCGTATTTAGCCGTAGGCTCGGAGGGCGGTTCGACGCCGCCTGCGACGACTCGTCCGAGGCTGTCGATCCGAATCGTGAAGCCGTCTAGTGTCGGTCGACACCTGCCCTTTCGGAGATCGACATGAGACTGCCCGACCGCTCCATCCGCCCGACCGCCGACGCGCTCGTCGAGATCATCGACCAGACCGAACTGCCCCATCGCTCCGTCCTCAGGGTGCTCGAGACCCTCGAGGACGCGGCCGAGGCGATCGAGACCATGCGGGTGCGCGGCGCGCCGCTGATCGG
>DBMN01000189.1 GCA_002298965.1 Rhizobiales bacterium UBA697
CAACCGCCCCGGCTGCCGCCGCAAAGCCGGCCGCGGCCCAGCCCGCTCCGGCGCCCGCGCCGGCTCCGGCGGTCAAGGCCAAGCCAGACGAGGTGCAGCTCAAGCTCGACGGCTGGAAGAACGAGATCGAGCAGATCGGCGCGGCCTTGCAGCGCGACGGTCTGACCGACTGGCGCCTCGCCGAGATGCGCGGCCGCATCGACGCGATCCGCTCCGAAGCCGACGTCATCGATCAGACCGAGAGCCCGCGCGTCGCCTCCTTCGAGGCGCGGCTGAAGCAGCTCGGCCCGGCCCCCGAGGCCAAGGAGGACGACACCGCGCCGATCGAGGCGGAGGCGGTCAAGACCGAACGCGAGGAGCAGCAGAAGCTGCTCGCCGAGGCGCAGGGCCGGGTCAAGCAGGCCCAGCTGATCCGCCTGCGGGCCGAAGAGATCGTCAAGGCGATCGGCGACAAGCGCCGCGCCCGTTTCGCCCAGGACATGGTGCAGCGCTCGCGTTCGGTCGCCGATCCGTCGCTGTGGCTCGAGGCGGGCCATGCGGTTCCGGGCATCGTCTCGGGCTTCGGCTATCTGCTCGGCGACTGGTTCGCGCTTCTCGCCAAGCGCGGCTTCGAGACGGCGACGGCGGTCGGCTCGGCCATCCTCGCCTTCCTCGGCATCCTGTTCGTGGCGCGCCGCCGGGTCGCCCAGTTCGCCGATCGCGATCCGGAAGCGGTCGAGCCGACGCGCTTCCTCAAGGCGTTGAAGGCGGCGGGCATCGTCGCCTTCAACGTGGCGGGGCCGGTGCTGGCGATCTGGGGCATCCAGGTGGCGCTCGACGTGTTCGAGCTCAACCCGCCGCGGGTCGGCCTGTTCATCTCGGCGATCGCCGCGGGCGTCGGCTCGGCGGCGATGGTCTACGGCATCGCGCTGGCCATTCTCGCCCCCGGCAAGCCGCAGTGGCGGATGGCGGCGGTGGGCGATCACACCGCGGCGCGGCTGCTCGGCCTCTTCGTCGTGCTGGCGATCGTCCACGGCGTCGGCGTCTGGATGATCCGCCTGTTCGATGCGCTGACCGCCTCGGTGGCGGCGCTGATCCTGGTCTCCGGCCTCTTCGCCATCGCCGATGCGGTCTTCGTCATGCTGGCGCTGCGCGTCGCGGCCCGCACCATGGCCGGCGAGGACGGCGACGAGGAGGCGGCGGAGAAGCCCGAGGAGAAGCGCTCCGGCCTGTGGCGCTGGCTGGTGCCGCTCGGCTGGATCCTGGCGATCGGCGCGGCGGTCGCGGCGATCGGCGGCTACGTCGCGCTCGCCGCCTTCGTGACGCAGCAGACGGTCCGCGTCGGCTTCCTGCTCGGCGCGCTCTACATCCTGCTGGTGCTCGCCGACGAGGCGATCCAGCGGACCTTCGACGCGCGCAGCCGCTTCGGCATCGTCATGACGCGGTCGATGGGTCTGGCGCGCGAGACGGTCGAGCAGATCGGCGTGGTGCTGTCCGGTCTCGTCCGGCTGCTCCTCCTGGCACTCGCCGCGCTCTTCATCCTGGCGCCGATCGGCATCGACGGACAGGACGTCGTCACCGACGCCAAGATCGCCTTCTTCGGCTTCAAGATCGGCGGGCTGACGATCTCGCTGTCGTCGATCCTGACGGCGATCGTCTTCCTGGTCATCGGTATCGGGGTGACGCGCGGCGTGCAGGGCTGGCTCGACCAGCGCTTCCTGCCGCGCACCCGGCTCGACGTCGGCCTGAAGAACTCGATCCGCACGTCCTTCGGCTATCTCGGCATCGTCATCTCGGTGGCGCTGGCCTTCTCGGTGATCGGCCTCGACCTGCAGAACCTCGCCATCGTCGCCGGCGCCCTGTCGGTCGGCGTCGGTTTCGGTCTGCAGTCGATCGTCAACAACTTCGTCTCGGGCCTGATCCTGCTCGTCGAGCGGCCGATCAAGTCGGGCGACCTCGTCGAGATCGGCACCCAGAAGGGCTTCGTGCGCAAGATCAACGTGCGCTCGACCGAGATCGAGACCTTCGATCGCGCGAGCCTGATCGTGCCGAACTCGTCGCTGATCACCGGCAACGTCAAGAACTGGATGCACCGGGATCTCACCGGCCGCTGCCTCGTCGACGTCGGCGTCTCCTACGACACCGATCCGGCGGAGATGAAGGCGGTGCTGCTCGCCTGCGCCGAGCGCCACGACAGGGTGCTGAAGTTCCCGGCGCCGCTGGTGCTCTTCACCAATTTCGGCGCCGACGCGCTGGAGTTCCGCCTGATCTGCACGATCGGCGCGGTGACCGACGTCGGCACGGTGGAGAGCGACCTGCGCTTCGACATCGTACGGACGCTGCGCGAGAAGGGGATCGAGATCCCCTCCGCCCAGCGCGACATCAACATTCGCCAGCTCGGCGACATCGGCGAACTCCTCGACCGTTTCGGCATCGCGCCGGCGGCGAAGGCGCCGACGCCGTCCGAGCCTCAGCCGTGATCTGCCGAGGGATACCCCGCTCCATGAACGTCCAGTCGCGCCTTCTCGTCGTCCTGCCGCTCGTCGCCGCCGCGCTCGCGGCCTGTTCGCGCGAGGCTGCCCCCGTCCGCAGCGAGCCGCCGTTCTATCGCCGGCTCGACATGGGAGGCGGTCCGGTCGATCCGGCCTCGTCGCTGTCGATGATCAACCAGTATCGCGGCAACAACGGCCTCGTTCAGCTGCAGTGGGATCCGACGCTCGCCCGCATCGCTCAAGGACAGGCCGACCGCATGGCGGCGGCCGATCGGGTGCATTCGACCGAGGAGGCCGGTCTCGATCGCGAGCTGCAGGCGGCGGGCATTCCCTATGCCAGCTTCCTCGCCAACTTCTCGGCCGGCTACCGCACCTTCGCCGAGGCCTTCTCGGGCTGGCGGGAATCGAAGCAGCACAATGCTACGATGCTCGCCGGCCGCGCCACGCGGGTCGGGCTGGCCACCGCCTATGCGCCGAACTCGAAGTACAAGATCTTCTGGACGCTGGTCGTCGTCGAGCCGCGCTGACGGCGGGCCGGCGCGGCGGTCGGACCGTCGCGAATAGGGGTCGCGCGGCCGGGGCGGGAAAAGCCGTCGGCCGCGCTTGACTTGCGGGGGCCGCCCCCCTTATATCGCGG
The DNA here is from genome assembly GCA_002298965.1 of Rhizobiales bacterium UBA697. Classification (GTDB taxonomy): domain Bacteria; phylum Pseudomonadota; class Alphaproteobacteria; order Rhizobiales; family Ancalomicrobiaceae; genus Pinisolibacter. The sequence goes on from DBMN01000189.1 coordinate 3,109, forward strand.
CGTCTCGCAAGAGTGGGCGCGTAGCTCAGCGGGAGAGCACTTCGTTCACACCGAAGGGGTCACAGGTTCGATCCCTGTCGCGCCCACCATCCACTCTTCTTTTCTCATCGATCGGCAACGGCGCCTCGCGCCGCGCCGGCCTTCGGGTCGGGCGATGCCGCGTCTCCGTCCTCCGTCCGGCTTGTGGGTCGTCGGCGTTCCGATAGGATCGCGCCTCCCGACCCGCCTCGAGGAGACAGACGGCGATGCTGCCCACCGCGTCGACCTACGCCGAGATCATGCGCGCGTTCCGTTGGATCGTGCCCGCCGCCTACAACATCGGCGTCGACGTCTGCCACAAGTGGGCGGCGGTCGAGCCCGAGCGCACGGCGATCGTCTCGGTCTCGCCCGACGGTTCGGTCGACGAATGGCGCTACGGTCGACTGGCGAAGGCCGCCAACCGGCTCTCCAACGTGCTCGTCGCCCACGGGGTGGCGCGCGGCGACCGGGTAGCGATCCTGCTGCCGCAGTCGCCGGAGACGGCGATCGCCCATGTGGCGATCTATTCCATGGCGGCGATCGCGCTGCCGCTCGCCGACGTCTTCGGGGCGGAGGCGCTGCTGCATCGGCTGATCGATTCGGGCGCTCGGGCGGTCGTCACCAGCCGCGTCGGCGCGCGCAAGATCGCCGAGATCCGCGACCGGCTGCCGGCGCTCGCCCATGTCTTCTGCGTCGACGGGATGGAGGACGGCGGGCTCGATCTCGCGGCGCTGACGGAGCGGGCGTCCGATGCCTTCGAGCCCGTGGCGACGCTCGCCGACGAGCCGGGGCTGATGATCTACACCTCGGGCACGACCGGGGCGCCGAAGGGGGCGCTGCACGGCCACCGGGTGCTGCTCGGCCACATCCCGAGCGTCCAGTACACCCACGAGTTCCTGCCGCAGGCGGGCGACCGGCTGTGGACGCCGGCCGACTGGGCCTGGGCGGGCGGGCTCCTCAACGTGCTCCTGCCGGCGCTCGCCCTCGGCGTACCGGTGGTGGCGGCGCGGCGCGAGACCTTCGATCCGCAGGCGACCTGGGCGCTGATCGAACGCGAGACGATCCGCAATGCCTTCATCCCGCCGACGGCGCTGAAGCTGCTGCGCAACGCCGGTGGTCCGCCCGGCGGCAGGCGGCCGGGGCTGCGCACCGTCGGCTCGGGCGGCGAGGCGCTGGGGCGCGAGACCTTCGAATGGGCGCGCGCCGAGCTCGGCCTCGTCATCAACGAGTTCTACGGCCAGACCGAGTGCAATCTGGTGCTCGGCTCCTGCGCCGCGATCGGCGTGGTGCGCGCCGGGGCGATCGGTCGGGCGATGCCGGGCCACGTCGTCGGCGTCATCGACGGCGAGGGCCGGCAGGTCGGCATCGGCGAGACCGGTCAGATCGCGGTGATGCGGCCCGATCCGGTGATGTTCCTGGGCTACTGGAACAAGCCGGAGGCGACGCGCGAGAAGTTCGTCGGCGACTGGATGACCACCGGCGATCAGGGCATGGTCGACGAGGACGGCTACGTCTATTTCGTCGGGCGCAACGACGACCTGATCACCTCGGCCGGCTATCGCATCGGCCCATCGGAGATCGAGGACTGCATCGTCGGTCATCCCGCGGTGGCGCTGGCCGCCGTCGTCGGCAAGCCCGATCCGGTGCGCACCGAGATCGTCAAGGCCTACGTCACGCTGGTCCAGGGATGGGAGCCGAGCGAGGCGCTGGCGAAGGACATCCGCGACCACGTGCGTACCCGGCTCTCGGCGCACGAATATCCGCGCGAGATCGCCTTCGTCGACGAGGTGCCGCTGACGACCACCGGCAAGGTGATCCGTCGCTTCTTCCGCGAACAGGCCCGCGACGAGGCGGCCGAGGCGGCGCGCGAGAAGCCGTGAGCGGCCGTCAGTAGGTCACGACGATGCGGCTGTTGCCCATGCCGTGCTGCTTGACCAGATCGAACAGCTGGGCGGCGGCCTGCGGATGCATGCGGACGCAGCCGTGCGAGGCGGGCTTGCCGAGGCGGGCGACCTCGTAGGTGCCGTGGACGGCGATGCCGCCGTTGAAGAAGATCGAGTTCGGCATCGGCGAGTTGTGATACTTCTTCGAATAGTACTTCTTGTGCATCCGCTGCGGCTGGTATTCGCCGACCGGGGTGCGATAGCCCTTGCGGCCGGTCGAGACGGCGTATTCGCCGGCCTTGACGCCGTCGACCATGACGATCATCCGCTGCGACGAGATGTTGATGCGGGCTTCGACCGCGGCTTCCGCGTGGCGGGAATGGCCGAACAGGGCGACGAGGGCGAGGAGGGTCAGAGCGAGAAGACGCATCGCAGAGATCCTTTTGTCACGCCAGGACCCGATACTCGTGGGGTGCATGGCAGGGCACACGAAAACGATGGGACACACTACCGTAATCCGCGGTGACGTTGCATCCCTCCACTCGTATTAAGATTAAGCGCCAACCCAAACGACCTCGCGTGCGTCTGCCGTGTCGGTCAGGAGTCTTCGTCGCCGTGAAACGTCTCGCACTGCTTTCCCTCTTCGCCGTTCTCGCCACCCTGCCGGCTCGCGGCGAAGACATGCCGCATCAGCTGACCGGCGAGCTCATCCAGACCGAACACGAGAACTGCAAGACGTCGACCGGATACGGCATGAAGTTCACCCGCTTCGTCGATTTCGACGGCGACGGGCGCAACGACGTGGTGCTCGACTACGCCGACGCCTCCTGCGGCGGCAATCCGGAGCCCTATTGCAACGACGCCGGCTGTCTCCTGAAGGCCTATCGCTCTGAGAAGGGTTCGTGGCGCAAGGTCTTCGACGGCCGCGTCAAGTCGTGGTCGGTGGGCGAGGCCGGCGGGCGCAAGGCGCTGCTGGTCGACGGCAAGCCGGCGTTCTGAACGATCACCCCGTGCGTTCGAGCGGTGGGCGGCCGGCCATGAGCCGACCGTGCAGCTCGCGCACCGAATAGGGCTTCTCCAGCCAGTCGTCGATCGCCGGCGGCAGCTCCGCCGGGCGGGCGCGGCCGGTGACTGCGACGATGCGGGCGCGCCGCGTGCCGCGGGTGCGGGCGAGGTCGTGGGCGAGCCGATCGCCCGCGACGTCGGGCAGGCCGAGATCGATCAGCACGACGTCGAAGGTCTCGGCCTTGGCCGCGGCGATCGCCTCGCGGCCGTCGGCGACGATGGTCGCGACGACGCCGAGCGGCTGCATCATCGCCGCCAGCAGCGTGCGGCCGATGGCGTGATCCTCGACCGCGAGCACGCGCAGACCGGCGAGCGGCAGGCCGGCAAGGGTGGGATCGGTGGAGCGGGTCTCGGTCATCTGGCTCTCCGGACGATCCGATGAGCCTACGCCCCGTCGCTCAACACCCGGTTAAGCCGATCGATTTCGGCCGCGGTCTTCTCCCAGCCGATCAGCCGGCGGATGTCGTCGGGCGTGGCGCCGCCGGCGCGCAGATCGGCGAGTGCGGTGTCGGCCGCCGACTTCGACAATTTGCGGCCTTCGGCGTCGAGCACGAGATCGTGATGGACATAGATCGGCGCCGGCAGGCCGAGCAGGGCCTGCAGGGCGCGGTGGACGCTGGTCGACCAGAAGAGATCGCGGCCGCGCACCACGTGGGTGACGCCCTGGGCCGCGTCGTCGACCACCACCGACAGGTGATAGCTGGTCGGGATCTCCTTGCGCGCCAGCACCGGATCGCCCCAGGCGGCGAGATCGACCGGGATGCGACCGGTCTCGCCGTTCGGACCTTCGCCCACCTCGCGCCAGTCGAGCAGACCGACGAGGGCAGCCGCTCGAGCGCCGTCGAGGCGGAGCGCCACCGGTTCGCCAGGGCGCGGATCGCCGTCGCCCGGGGGCGGGAAGGGGGCGCCGTCGGGATCGCGCGGCCAGACTTCGCCTCGAGCCTCGGCGCTCGCGACGGCAGCTCGGATCTCGGCCCGCGTCGCATGGCTCGGGCGCAGCAGGCCCTGCATCTCGAGCCGGTTCAGCGCCGATCGGTAGCCGGCGAAGTTTTCCGATTGACGTCGCGGCTCCCCGTCCCAGTCGATGCCGAGCCAGGCGAGATCCTCGAGGATACCGGCCTCGTACTCCGGGCGGCAGCGTGTCGTGTCGATGTCTTCCAGCCGCAGCAGGAAGACGCCGCCGAGCGTGCGGGCGAGCGCGTGGTCGAGCAGGGCGGAACGGGCGTGGCCGAGGTGCAGCCGGCCGTTCGGCGAGGGGGCGAAGCGGAAGACGGGTCTGGACATGGGCGGGGGTGCGAGACGACAGTTCGCGATCCTAACCCGCCGCGCGGCCGCTGTCGCCTCGGAGGGGGCGAGGGCGACGAGGGAGCGGGCGATGCGGCGGATCGAGGGCGACGACGACGTGGCGGCGGGGCTCGTGGCCCTCGCGACGATCGATCCGCGGCTCGTGCCGGTGATCGCGGCGAGCGGCCCGGTGCCGCTCCGGCGGCGTCCGCCCGGTTTCGGCGGTCTCGCCCGGGTGATCACGGCGCAGCAGGTCTCGGC
>DBMN01000097.1 GCA_002298965.1 Rhizobiales bacterium UBA697
TCGAGGTCGCCCCCGGCGCCGAGGGTCGGGGCATTCGGTTCACCGCCCGCTTCGCGTCGCCGCCCGGCGCGGGACGGACCTGACGCGGACGGGCAGGGCATGCGGGCGCGCGAGGCGCGACCCGCCGGAGGCAGCGGCATGAAGAACGAGACCGACAACGCGGTGGCCCGGCGCCAGGACAGGATCATGCTGGTGGGGCTCGCCTTCCTGGCCCTGACCGTCTCGGCGATCATTCTCGTCACCGCCATGCTGTCGAGCATCGTCGATCCGTGATCCTCCGAAGGGGGGGCATCGCCATGGCCTCGCCGACCGCCGGCGCCGTCCTCGCGGCGCTCGTCCTCGCGCTCGCGGCGTCCGCATGCGTGACAGAGAGTGCGGCGGCCGCCGACTGGATGTTCTGCGTCGTCTCGACGCCCGATCTCGCCAGGGTCTGGGTGTCGCCGCCCTTCGCCGCCCGCCGCTCGCGCGAGGCGGTCGAGGAGGCGATCGCCGCCAACGCGCTGTGGCGTCGCGGCGGGCGGATGGTGGTGCAGTGCCCCTTGCCCGCCGCCGACCGCCGCAGGATCGAGGCCGACGTCGAGACCGCGATCCGCTTCAACCGCGGCCGCAACGCCGCCTTCGCCGATTTCTCCGACCTGATGCCGACCGACTGACGGTCGCCGAGGGAGCCCGCGATGATCCCCGCCTTCTTCGCCGTGCTGTTCTTCGCCACGGCGGCCTTCTTCCTCCATGCCGTCCTCGTCCGACCGACGCGGCCGCTGCCGGCGGAGGTCGACGGCGTCTATCTGCTGATCCCGGCGATGGCCTGCCTCTTCTGCGGCGGCACGGCCACGGCGCTGGCGCTCGGCGCCAGCTGGGACGACGTCCGGGCGGCGATCGGGCTGGTGATCTCCAACATGTTCGCGATCGTGTGACGCCGCCGCGGCGACACCGCTGTTGACGCTCGGCGCCGACGGGTGCATGTGACGGGCAGGCGAGGGCGGGTTCCTCGCCCGATCAGGAAAAACGGCAATGGACGGCCACAGTAGACCCTATCCGGCGATCACGCCGCGCTCCGTCGCCTGACCCGTCCCTCGGGTTCGTCCGGCGGCGCGACGCGCTGCCATCGAGAGGACGAACCATGCTCTCCCCGAAGAATGCCCTTCCACCGGTGGCGAAGGCCGCCCGGCGAGACCGTCACGAAGCCGTCAGCTTCGCCGACGTCTGCTGCGCGCGCCTCGTCGCCCGGGGCGCTCGCGCGCCCTCTCTCTCCGCCTCGTCCTGACGCTCGATCACGAGGACTTCGCGATGGTCTTTCACCGGATCGCTCCGGCTGCCGTTCGCCGCACCTGGGTTCCCAACGTCTTCGACGCCCTGGCGCTCGTCATGGTGCTCGGCGTCTTCGTTCTCGTCGCCTACGGCGTCCGCTCGGCCGGTCAGCCGCTGACCGTGCTCGACACCGTGCCGGTGACGCTCGATCCGGCGCGCCTGCCGGAATATGCGCTGCGCACGACGCTCAGGATGCTCGCCGCGATCGTCTGCTCGCTCGTCTTCACGCTGGTCTACGCCACGCTCGCCGCCAAGAGCCGGCGGGCCGAGATGGTGCTGATCCCGATCCTCGACGTGTTGCAGTCGGTGCCGATCCTCGGCTTCCTGACCTTCACCGTCGTGTTCTTCATGGGCCTCTTCCCCGGCCGGGTGCTCGGGGCGGAGCTGGCGAGCGTCTTCGCCATCTTCACCTCCCAGGCCTGGAACATGACCTTCTCGATGTACCAGTCGCTGCGCTCGGTGCCGAAGGATCTGGAGGAGGCCTCCGCCTCGTTCCATCTCTCGGCCTGGCAGCGTTTCTGGCGCCTCGATGTGCCCTTCGCCATGCCCGGCCTCGTCTGGAACACGATGATGTCGATGTCCGGCGGCTGGTTCTTCGTGGTGGCGTCGGAGGCGATCACCGTCGGCGACACGACCATCGTCCTGCCCGGCATCGGCTCCTGGGTGGCGCTGGCGATCAAGGAACAGGATCTCGCGGCGGTCGGCCTCGCGGTCGCCACCATGGCGGCGATCATCGCCCTCTACGACCAGCTGCTGTTCCGCCCGATCGTCGCCTGGGCCGACAAGTTCCGCTTCGAACAGACCGCCTCGACCGATGCGCCGTCGTCCTGGCTGCTCGATCTCTTCCGCCGGACGCGGGCGCTCGCGACGGCCGCGCGCGCGGTCTCGACGCTGCTGCAGCGCCCGATCATGCGCTCCTTCCGCCTGCCCGACGTCGGCATCGGCCGGATCGCCCGGATCGTGCCGGCGATCCCCGGCCGCCTCGTCGACGGCATCTGGATGGTCGCGGTGGTCGGCGGCGGCCTGTGGATCGGCTGGCAGGTCTACGACTACGTCGCCGCCGCGCTCGGCCTCGCCGACCTGTGGGACGCGGTCGGTCGCGGCTTCCTGACGCTCGCCCGCGTCGTCGTGCTGATGGTCTTCGCCACGCTGGTCTGGGTGCCGATCGGCGTCTGGGTCGGCCTGCGCCCGCGCATCGCCGAGAAGGTCCAGCCGCTCGCCCAGTTCCTCGCCGCCTTCCCGGCCAACATCGCCTTCCCGGCGGCGGTGGTGGCGATCGTCCACTTCCGCCTCGACCCGGACGTCTGGCTGTCGCCGCTGATGATCCTCGGCACCCAGTGGTACATCCTCTTCAACGTCATCGCCGGCACGTCGGCCTTCCCCTCCGACCTGAAGGAGGCGGCGCGGTCGTTCCATGTCGGGGGCTGGCGCTGGTGGACGCGGGTGATCCTGCCGGGGATCTTCCCCTACTACGTCACCGGCGCCATCACCGCCTCGGGCGGCTCGTGGAACGCCGCGATCGTGGCGGAGGTCGCCAGCTGGGGCGACGAGAAGCTGACCGCCGTCGGCCTCGGCTCCTACATCGCCCAGGCGACCGAGGCCGGCGACTTCCCCCGCGTGGTGCTCGGCATCGCGGTGATGTCGGTCTTCGTCACCCTCTTCAATCGTCTCGTCTGGCGGCCGCTCTACGGCTTCGCCGAAACCCGTCTCCGCCTCGGCTGACATCCATCGGGAGATCCGACATGGCCGCCATCGACACCACCATCGCCGCCACCGACCGTCCGCTGGTCGAGATCCGCGGCGTCGACCGCTCCTTCCCCAAGGCGAACGGCGACGAACTCGTCGTGCTGGAGAACGTCGACCTGACGATCCGCTCCGGCGAGATCGTCGGCCTGCTCGGCCGTTCCGGTTCGGGCAAGTCGACGCTCCTGCGCATCATCGCCGGCCTCTCCACGCCGTCCTCCGGCGAGGCGCTGTGGAAGGGCGCGGCGATCGCCGGACGGCCGCCGCACGGCGTCGCCATGGTGTTCCAGTCCTTCGCGCTCTTCCCCTGGCTCACCGTGCTGCAGAACGTCGAACTCGGTCTCGAGGCCCTCGGCGTCGAGGCCGGGGAGCGGCGCAAGCGGGCGATCGCGGCGATCGACCTGATCGGCCTCGACGGCTTCGAGAACGCCTACCCGAAGGAACTCTCCGGCGGCATGCGCCAGCGCGTCGGCTTCGCCCGCGCCCTCGTCGTCCATCCAGACCTGCTCCTGATGGACGAGCCCTTCTCGGCCCTCGACGTGCTGACCGCCGAGACGCTGCGCACCGACATCGTCGATCTGTGGATCGAAGGCCGCCTGCCGATGCAGTCGGTGCTGATGGTCACCCACAACATCGAGGAGGCGGTGCTGATGTGCGACCGCATCCTCGTCTTCTCGTCGAACCCCGGCCGCATCGCCTCCGAGATCCGCGTCGATCTCGAACATCCGCGCAACCGCCTCGATCCGGCCTTCCGCCAGATGGTCGATCGCATCTACGCGATCATGACCCAGCGGCCGGAGCCGCGCACCGCCGCGGAGGAAGGCATTCCCGGCACCGGCGTCGGCATGGTGCTGGCGCATGTCTCGACCAACCTCCTGTCGGGTCTGATGGAGGCCGTCGCCGCCGATCCCTTCGCCGGCCGCGCCGACCTGCCGGAACTCGCCAGCCGCCTGCAGATGGAGGTCGACGAACTCTTCCCGCTCGCCGAGGCGCTGCAGCTCCTGCGCTTCGCGGTGGTGGCGGAGGGCGACATCGTCCTGACCGACGCCGGCCGCGCCTTCGCCGGCCTCGACACCGACGCGCGCAAGAAGCTCTTCGCGCGGCAGCTGGTCGAATACGTGCCGCTGGTCGGCCTGATCCGCCGGGTGCTCGACGAGCGCCCTTCCCATCGCGCCCCCGCCGCCCGTTTCCGCAACGAGCTCGAGGACTACATGTCGGAGGACTACGCCGACGAGACGCTGGAGACCGTCGTCTCCTGGGGCCGCTGGGCCGAGCTCTTCGCCTACGACGAGAAGGCGGAGACCTTCAGCCTGGAGAACCCGAACTGATCGACGGCGGCGCCGTCGCCTTCGATGAAGAATTGTTCATTTGGCGCGAATCCGCGAAAGGTGGATGGTTCGCCGCGTGTCGTGACGGCGCGGTTGCGCGCCGTCGATCCGGGCTCGCCCCGGACACAGGACGTCATCGGCAAGCGGTCGGCCCCGGTCGCCGCCTTGCCCGTTTCGGGATGAATTCGATGCTTCGTAGCCGTTTCCTGCTGCTCGCCGCGCCGCTGGCGCTGGGCGCCTGCACCACCACTTCCTCGGACGCGCCGCCCGCTCCGTCGGGCCGCGTGATGGTCATGCCGGGCCCCAACAAGAGCCTCTCGGCCTTCTCGGCCGACGAACGCAAGTGCCGCGCCTGGGCCGACAACCATCTCGAGCAGACCCCGGGCGACGCGGCGGGCGACGCCACCGCCAAGGGCGCGGTCGCCGGCACGCTGCTCGGCGCC
>DBMN01000338.1 GCA_002298965.1 Rhizobiales bacterium UBA697
GCCGCGCCCGAGACGCGGGCGTCCGCGACCGGCGCCTTCGTCGCCTGGCAGAGCTTCGGCCGCCCGGTGTGGACGGCGCGCGACTATGCGACGCTCGCCCGCGCCGGCTACCTGCGCAACCCGATCGTCCACCGCGCCGTACGTCTCGTCGGCGAGGCGGCGGCCTCGGTGCCGTGGCTCCTGTGGGACCACGACCGCGATCTCGCCACCCATCCGCTGCTCGATCTCCTGGCGCGGCCCAACCCGCGACAGGCCGGCCGCGCCTTCATGGAGGAGGTCTATGGCCACCTCTCGGTCTCGGGAAACGCCTATGTCGAACTGGTCGCCGTCGACGGGACCCCACGCGAACTCCATGCGCTGCGCCCCGACCGCATGCGCGTCCTGGTCGGCGCCGACGGCTGGCCGGAGGGCTGGGACTACGGCACCGGCGAGGGTGCGGTGCGCTTCCGTGTCGATCCCGACCGACCGAGCCCGATCCTGCATCTGAAGACCTTCCACCCGCTCGACGACCACTACGGCCTCGCCCCGCTCGAGGCGGCGCAGACCGCGCTCGACGTCCACAATCAGGCGTCCCACTGGACCAAGGCGCTGCTCGACAACTCCGCGCGGCCCTCCGGTGCGCTGGTCTATCGCGCCGACACCGGCGGCAACCTGTCGGACGAGCAGTTCGACCGGTTGAAGAAGGAGCTGGAGGAGGGCTTCCAGGGCGCCGCCAATGCCGGCCGGCCACTCCTGCTCGAGGGCGGGCTCGACTGGAAGGCGATGGGCTACAGCCCCAAGGACATGGATTTCGTCGAAGCCAAACGCGAGGCGGCGCGCGAGATCGCGCTCGCCTTCGGCGTGCCGCCGATGCTGCTCGGCATCCCCGGCGACAACACCTATTCCAACTATGCCGAGGCCAATCGCGCCTTCTGGCGGCTGACGGTGATGCCGCTGGTCGCCCGCACCGCCGCCGCGCTGGAAGGGTGGCTCGCGCCGCTCTTCGGCGACGGGCTGCGCCTCGACGTCGACACCGACCGGGTCGATGCGCTGGCGCTGGAACGCGAGGCGCTGTGGAACCGCATCGGCGCCGCCTCCTTCCTCACCGAGGACGAGAAGCGCGCCGCCGCCGGCTACGGCCCGCGGGCCTCGGCCGATCCGGGGCTGCCGGCATGACCGATCTCGCCACCACCTTCGCCGAACGCGGCGACCTCGGCCATCTGGCACTCTTCCTCTGGGCGAGCGGTGCCTCGGCGCTGCTGGTCTGGGCGCTGAAGGAGATCGCCGCCTCCAACCGCCGCTTCGAGGACTTCGTCACCGAGATCGCCCGGCTGGAACGGCTCTTCGCCGACCCGGACTGAGGCGCCGTGATCGGGTGCGCGATGCTTCGAGACGGCGTTCTGCGAACGCCTCCTCAGCATGAGGCGCATGTATTTGTTTTGACTATGAAAAGCGCCTCATGCTGAGGAGCGCCGAAGGCGCGTCTCGAAGCATCGCGCACGGCACTCGACGCGACCGCGAGCCCCTCCGCCCGCCACTTCGTCCCCCTCCACGACAGGACCTCATCCCATGCCCCGTTGGATCGCTCGCCTCGCCGCGGGCCGCCCGTCCGCGTGCCCCGATCACCGGACCGTCTTCTCCCGCTTCGCCGCGGCGCTCGCCGCCCGTTCGGCCCGCGTCGGCCTTCCGCGCGTCCGGGAGGTCTGACCATGACGACCGCTCTCGCCGCGCCCGAGGTGAAACGCCTCGTCGCCGAACTCGACCGGGTCGAGGCCGACGGCACCTTCACCGGCCACGCCTGCCTCTTCGGCGTCGAGGATCTCGCCCGCGACGTGGTCGAGCCCGGCGCCTTCCGCGCCACGCTCGCCCGCCGCGGCGCGAGCGGCGTCAAGATGTTGTGGCATCACGACCCGGCCGAGCCGATCGGCCGCTGGCTGGAAATCCGCGAGGACGATCGCGGCCTCTTCGTCCGCGGCCGCATCCTGACCGACGTCGCCCGCGGTCGCGAGGCGCTGGCGCTGATGCGCGGCGGCGTCCTCGACGGCCTGTCGATCGGCTTTCGCGCCGTCAAGGGTCGCCGCGATGCCCGTTCCGGCATTCGCCGCCTCGCCGAGATCGACCTGTGGGAGATCTCGCTCGTCACCTTCCCGATGCAGCCCGCCGCTCGCGTCGCCTCGGTCGAGGCGGCACGGGGGCTCGGCCGCGACATCTCCGCCGCCGACCTGACGGCGATCATCCGGCGCGCCGCCGCGCTCTTCCACCCCGAGAGGTGAATCATGACCGAAGTCCACATGCCCATCGAGACCGGCCCGGCGCCGGAGACCAAGGCCGCGACCCCGAGCGGCACCCCGAACGCCGACGTCGGCGGCGCCTTCGAAGGCTTCATGCGCGACTACGCCGGCTGGCGCGAGGAGAATGACCGCCGCCTCGCCGAGATCGAGCGCCGCGGCCACGTCGATCCGCTGATCGAGGAGAAGCTCGCCCGCCTCGACGCCGCCGTCGACGAGGGCCGCCGTCGCGCCGAGACGCTGGCGCTGAAGGCGGCGCGTCCCCGTCTCGGCCTCGAAGGGGCCGGGACCTCGGTGGTCGATCTCGACCGCAAGGCCGCCTTCGAGGCCTATGTCCGCACCGGCGACGCCGGCCGCCTCGCCCGGCTGGAGGAGAAGGCGCTGTCGGCCGGCTCCTCCGCCGACGGCGGCTACGTCGCCCCGCCCGAGCTCGAGCGTCAGGTGATGATGCGCCTGTCGCAGGCCTCGCCGATCCGCGCCATCGCCGGCAACCGCCAGGTCTCCGGCAACGTCTTCAACAAGCCCTATTCGCCGGTCGGCGCGACCGTCGGCTGGGTGGCGGAGACCGGTGCGCGCGCCCAGACCACCACCCAGACGCTGCAGCAGCTCGCCTTCCCGACGATGGAGCTCTACGCCATGCCGGCGGCGACCGGCGCGCTGCTCGACGATGCCGCCATCGACGTCGAGGCCTGGATCGCCGACGAGGTCGAACAGGCCTTCGCCGAGCAGGAGGGCGCCGCCTTCGTCAACGGCGACGGCGTGTCGAAGCCGAAGGGCTTCATGGCCTACGGCCGCGTCGACAACGCCTCCTGGGCCTGGGGGAGCCTCGGCTACGTCGCGACCGGCGTCGCCGGCGCGCTGCCGTCGTCCAACCCGTCCGACAAGCTGGTCGATCTCGTCTACGCCCTGCGTGCCGGCTATCGCCAGAACGCCAGCTGGGTGATGAACCGCCGGACCCAGGCCGAGATCCGCAAGCTGAAGGACGGTCAGGGTCACTATCTGTGGCAGCCGCCGGCGACCGCGGGCCAGCCGGCGACGCTGATGAACTTCCCCGTCGTCGAGGCCGAGGACATGCCGACGATCGCGACCGATGCCTGCCCGATCGCCTTCGGCGACTTCCGCCGCGGCTATCTGGTGGTCGACCGGGTCGGCGTCCGCGTCCTGCGCGATCCCTATTCCGCCAAGCCCTACGTGCTCTTCTACACGACCAAGCGCGTCGGCGGCGGCATCCAGGACTTCGACGCCATCAAGCTCCTGAAGTTCGGCACGGCCTGACGGCCCGCGGCGGGTCTCCCCGCCGTCGCCGGCCGGACGCTCCTCCCCGTCCGCCCGTCCGGCCCGGTCTGCCGAAGAGACCCGGCGGCGCTCTCGCCCCGCCGCCGGGTCTCGTCCTTCCTCACCCCGATCGAGGTCGACGATGACCGTTCTCCTGATCACGCCCCCGGCGGTCGAGCCCGTCTCGCTCGCCGACGCCAAGGCCCATCTGCGCCTCGAGACCACGGCCGAGGACGACTATGTCTCGGCGCTGATCGTCGCCGCCCGTCTCCACGTCGAGACCGCGATCCGCCGCGTCCTGGTCGACCAGACCTGGCGGGTCTATCTCGACGCCTGGCCGCGCGACGGCTTGGTCGAGCTGCCCGTCGGCCCGGTGCGCTCGATCGCATCGATCACCGTCTACGATGCCGACGGCGATCCGAAGCTGCTGTCGTCCGTCGCCTGGCGGCTGGACGCCGCCTCGCAGCCGGCCCGCCTCGCCCTGCTCGGCACCGGCCCGACGCCGGGACGGGTGCTGAACGGCATCGAGATCGATCTCGTCGCCGGTTTCGGCCCCTCGGGTATCAGCGTGCCGCAGCCGCTGAAACTGGCGATCATGACGCTGGTCGCCCGCTGGTACGAGAACCGCGAGGGCGCGCGCTACGGCGTCGTGCCGGCGTCGGTCTCCGATCAGGTCGAGACCCTCGTCGCTCCCTTTCGTGCGCTGAGGCTGGCATGACGACGCCCGCCCCCCTCGGCGCCCTGCGCCATCGCCTGACCATCGAACGCGCCGCGACCGCCGCCGACGGTTCGACCACCTGGGCCGCGAGCGGCACAGTGCTCGCTGCGATCGACCCGCGCGGCGGCACCTCGGCCGAGGCCGGCGGCGGTCTGACCGGCCGCGTCACCCATCGCATCGAGATGCGATGGCGGGCGGATCTCTCCAGCCGCGACCGCCTGCGCCTCGGCGAACGGATCTTCCGCATCCACGCCACCCGCGATCTCGACGAACGCCGCGCCCGGCTGATCGTCGATGCCGAGGAGGAGAACCGATGAGTGCCGCCCAGAGCCTCGTGACGGCGATGCTCGCCGCGCTGCGTGCCGACGCGACGCTCGCCGCCGATCTCGGCTCCCGCATCCACGACGCCGCCCCGCGCGACCCGGTCTTCCCCCATCTCGTCGTCGCCGACGTGACGGTGCGGGATCGATCGGGCGTCGACGCGACGCTCGAGGAGGTGCGGGCGACGCTCGAGATCTTCTCCCGCGCCGGCGGAAGGGCGGAAGCCGCCCGCATCGCCGAACGGGTCGAGACCGTGCTTCTCGCCGCCGACCTCTCGCCCGCCGGCCGTCGCATCGCGCTGCTGCGCCGCGACGCGACCGAGACCTCCATCCTGCGCGACCGCGTCACCGCCCGGGCGGTGGTGCGTTTCGTCGCGCTCCTCGAACCCGTCTGATTGGGAAGATCGCCATGGCCGTTCAGAGAGGCAAGGACCTCCTCCTCAAGCTCGACGACGCCGGCAACGGCACCTTCGTCACCGTCGCCGGCCTGCGCTCGCGCCGCTTGGCCTTCGCCGAGGAGACGGTCGACGTCACCTCCGCCGACAGCGTCGATCGCTGGCGCGAGCTGCTCGCCGGCGCCGGTGTCCGCCGCGCCCATGTCTCGGGCTCCGGCGTCTTCCGCGACGCCGCCTCCGACGCCGCGGTGCGTTCGACCTTCTTTGCCGGCGCGCTCAAGACCTGGCAGGTGGTGATCCCCGACTTCGGCGTGATCGCCGGCGCCTTCCAGATCGCCGCGCTGGAGTTCTCCGGCGCCCACGACGGCGAGCTGACCTTCGAGCTGACGCTCGAATCGGCCGGCGCCCTGACCTTCACCGCGATCTGAGGACGTCGTCATGGCCAACCGCCGTCGCGGCGAGGTGGCGGCGATCGTCGACGGTCGCCCGGTCACGCTCTGCCTGACCTTGGGGGCGCTCTGTGAACTCGAGGCGGCCTTCGCCGTCGACGATCTCGCCCGCCTCGCCGATCGTTTCGCGCAAGGCCGCCTCTCGGCCCGCGACGTCGCCCGGATCTTCGCCGCCGGTCTCTCCGGCGGCGGCACCCCGACGACGTCAGAAGATGTATTCGCAATGCATGTCGATGGCGGTCTCCTCGGTGCCGTCGCCGTCGTCTCCGACCTTCTCGCGCTGACCTTCGGCGGCGAGGAGGGGGAGGGGGCGCAAGCCTTCCGACCGACCGACGGAGACGCCGCGGCGTCCCCTCTCTCGGTCCCGGGGGCGGACGAGCCGCCTTCCCCTGGGACGAGATGATGCGCCTCGCCTTCACCCGCTGGGGGCTGTCGCCCGCCGCCTTCTGGTCGATGAGCCCTCGCGAACTCGCCGCCGCTCTCGGTTCCGGCCGGGCGTCCGAAGCGCCGAACCGCACCGTCCTCGACCGCCTGATGCGCCTTCACCCCGACCTGCCGCCGGAGACGACCCATGGCCAGCAATGACGCCGCCGACACCCTCGCCGGGCTCGACGAGACCACCAAGACGCTGTCCGAACGACTTTCCGAGATGGACGGCCTGTCGAAATCGGTCGGTTCGTCGCTCAACACCGCCTTCAAGGGCGCGGTGGTCCAGGGCAAGGCACTCGACGTCGTGCTGCGCTCGGTCGCCGAACGGCTGTCGAGCAAGGCGCTCGACGCGGCGCTGTCGCCGCTGACCGACGGAATCGGCACCGGATTGTCGAAGATGGCGGGATCGCTCGTCGCCGCTCTCGGCTTCTCGCACGGCGGCGTCTTCTCGGCCGGACGGGTGACGCCCTTCGCCGACGGCGGCGTCGTCTCGACGCCGACCTATTTCCCGATGCGCGGTGGAGCGGGGCTGATGGGGGAAGCCGGGGCGGAGGCCATCATGCCTCTCGCCCGCGGTCCCGACGGTCGCCTCGGCATCGCCGCGCAGAACACGGCGGGGACGACCCACGTCACCTTCAACGTCACCACCCCCGACGCGGCGTCGTTCCGCCGGTCGGAGGCTCAGATGACGAGTATGTTGGCCCGCGCCGTCGGACGGGGACGGCGCGGGCTCTGACACCGGACCCAACGAGGAGGGGCTCAGGTTCCGGTGCGTTCCGGGTGCAGGAGTGCCTGCTGAATCACGTCGAGCTGATGAAGTCGCTTCTTCTTCAGCGTCTCGAGATAGTCGTCCGCGGCAGGCTCCAACTCGTTCTCGATCCGCAGGATCTCGAGGTTCGCTTCGCCGTACGCCTGGACAGCTTTGGAGAACTTTCCGTCGGTCAGCACGAGCGAACGGATTCGCTCGGCATGTTCGGGGAATTCCTCCGCGAGGTCGTGGGTAGAATGAACGCTCATCTCGCTCTCGTCCTCCTCGTCGCGATGGTTACCCGCCCCGCGAAACACCGTCGTTGAGGAAAATCAAATGTTCCGAGGGACACGTTCATGACCGACACCGTCACGGTGGATGCGGCGGAATTTCCGCTCGCCGTCGCCCTGCGTTCGACCGGCGGACCGGAGCGGCGCACCGAGATCGTCGCGCTGGGATCGGGCCGCGAAGTGCGCAACGCCCGCTGGGCGGGAAGCCGCAGGCGGTGGGATGCCGGCTCCGGCGTCCGCTCGCTCGACGACCTCTCCGAGGTGATCGCCTTCTTCGAGGCACGCCGCGGCCGGCTGCACGGGTTCCTCTTTCGCGACCCGCTCGACGACCGCTCCTCACTCCCCTCGCGCACGCCCGGCCCGCTCGATCAGGCGATCGGCACCGGCGACGGGGCGACCGCGCGATTCCAGCTCGCCAAGACCTACGGCGCCCCGCTGCGCCCCTGGGTCCGCCCGATCGGTCGGCCGATCGCGGCGACCGTGCGCGTCGCGGTGGCCGGGGTGGAGAAGACCCGCGGCACCGACTTCTCGGTCTCCGAGACCGACGGCGGCGTGACCTTCCTCGCCGGCCGGATCCCGCCGATGGGTGCCGCAGTCACCGCCGGGTTCCGGTTCCTGGTGCCGGCCCGATTCGACGCCGACGAGATCCGGGTCGACCTGACCGCCTTCCTCGCCGGCGAGATTCCGACCATCCCGATCGTGGAGCTGGTGTCGTGAAGACGCTCTCGCCCGACTTCGCCGCGGCCCTCGCCGGCGGCGTGACGACGCTCGCCACCTGTTGGCGGCTGACGCGTACCGACGGTGCCGTCTTCGGCTTCACCGACCACGACCGCGACATCGTCCTCGACGGCGTGATCCACGCCGCCGCGACCGGCCTCTCGGCCTCCGAGGCGACGGCGCGGGCCGATCTCTCGGTCGGCGGGCTCGAGGTCGAGGGCGCGCTGGTCTCCGCCGCCATCGACGTCGCCGACGTCGAGGCGGGTCTGTGGGACGGCGCCCGCGTCGCCATCGACGTCGTCGACTGGTCCGACACCACCCGCCGCGTCGCCATGCGCAAGGGCGTGCTCGGCGAGATCGCACGGCTCGACGGCGCCTTCACCGCAGAGATCCGCTCGCTCGCCCATGTCCTCGACGAGACCCGCGGCCGCCTCTTCCAGCACCGCTGCGACGCCGAACTCGGCGATGCGCGCTGCGGCCTTTCGATCGTCGCGACGACAGCCACCGTCGCCGCCGTGCTCGACGCCCATCGTGTCCGCGTCGCCGGCCTCGATGCGGCGACGGCCGGCGACTACGACCGTGGCCTCGCGACAGTCGCGACCGGCCCGGCCGCGGGTCGCGCCTCGGAGATCCGTTTCCACGGCGTCGATGCCCGCGGCGTCGTGCTCGACCTGTGGCAGCCGATCGCCGGCGACCTCGCCGTCGGCGATGCGCTCGCCGTCCGCCCCGGCTGCGACCGCCGCTTCGAGACCTGCCGCGACCGCTTCGCCAACTGGCGGTCCTTCCGCGGCTTCCCCCACATTCCCGGCAACGACTTCCTCGTCGCTTCGCCGGCCGCCAGCGCCGTCGTCAACGACGGTGCCGCCTGGGTGTCGTGACCATGGAACGCCCGCCCGTCACCCGTGCCGCGATCGTCGCGGCGGCGCGCCGCTGGATCGGCACGCCCTATCGCCATCGCGCCAGCCTCGAGGGCGTCGGCTGCGACTGTCTCGGGCTGGTGCGCGGCCTGTGGCGCGAGTTCTACGGCGACGAGCCGGAGGCGCTGCCGCCCTATGCGCCCGAATGGGCCGAGGCCGGCGGCGTCGAGGCACTCGCCGCGGTCTGCGAACGCCATTTCGTGCCCGTCACCCTCCTCGACGCGCGCCCCGGCGACGTCGTGCTCTTCCGCTGGCGGCCCGATCTGCCGGCGAAACACGTCGGTGTCCTCGTCGAGGCCGCCCGTTTCGTCCATGCCTACGACGGTGCCGCGGTGGTCGAGAGCCCGCTCGGTCCCTGGTGGCGGCGCCGCCTCGCCCGCGCCTTCGCCTTCCCCGGCCTCGACGGGTCGGACGCCGCGTCCCTCACGGAGTGATCCCATGGCCACGCTTCTCCTCGCCGCCGCCGGCTCCGCGCTCGGCGGCGCGATCGGCATCGGCGCGACCATCGGTCAGGCGGTCGGTGCCATTGCCGGCGCGGTGATCGACCGCACGCTGCTCAGGACCTCGCGCGACGTCGAGGGTCCGCGCCTCTCCGATCTCGACGTCCAGGCCTCGACCGAGGGCGAGCCGATCCCGCGCGTCTTCGGCCGCGTCCGCATCGCCGGTCAGGTGATCTGGGCGACGCGCCACGAGGAACAGGCGGTGGTGCAGGAGACCGGCGGCGGCAAGGGCGGCTCGTCGACCTCGACCAGTTGGAAATACTTCGCCAATTTCGCCGTCGGCCTGTGCGAGGGACCGATCGCCCGCGTCGCCCGCGTCTGGGCCGACGGCGTGCTGCTCGATCTCGACGCCGTCACCATGCGCGTCCATCTGGGCCACGAGGATCAGGAGCCCGACGCCCTGATCCTCGCTCGCCAGGGCGGCATCGCGCCGGCCTATCGCGGCCTCGCCCATGTCGTCTTCGAGCGCTTGCCGCTCGACGAATGGGGCAACCGCATCCCACAGCTGACCTTCGAGGTGATCCGCGTCGTCGACACGCTGGAGGCCAAGGTCCGCGCGCTGACCTTCATCCCCGGCGCCACCGAACACGGGTACGGCACGACACCCGTCACCGCGGTCGCCGACGGCGTCTCGGCCGCCGAGAACCGTCACGTCACGACCGCCCGCACCGACTTCCTCGCCGCCCTCGACGAGGCGATCGAACTCTGCCCCAATCTCGAACGCATCGCGTTGGTGGTGGCGTGGTTCGGCGACGATCTCAGGGCCGGCGAATGCCGCCTGCGCCCCGGCGTCGAGGTGGCGGCGAAGACGGTCACGGGTGGTCCGGCCTGGTCGGTCGCCGGCCTCGCGCGTGGCGAGGCGCGCATCGTGTCGCGCGTCGACGGACGCCCCGCCTGGGGCGGCACGCCCTCCGACGCGACCATCGTCGAGGCGATCCGCGAGATCCGGGCGCGCGGGCTGAAGGTGACGCTCTATCCCTTCCTCGCCATGGACATCCCCCCCGGCAACGGCCGACCCGATCCCTGGGGCGCGGCGGAACAGGCGGCCTTCCCCTGGCGCGGCCGCATCACCACCCATCCCGCCCCCGGCCGCCCGTCGAGCGCCGACCGCACCGCGGCGGCGCGCTCGCAGATCGCCGCCTTCGTCGGTTCGGTCGCG
>DBMN01000337.1 GCA_002298965.1 Rhizobiales bacterium UBA697
CCCGCCCGGCGCGAGCCGCGCCGAGGCCCGGAGCACCCGCCAGGTCGCGTCGACCGTGACGCCGCGCCCGTCGGCGAAGACCAGCGGCCCGTCGAACTCGGCGATGATCAGGCGCGGGTTCCACACCTGAGCCACCACCCGCAGGGCCGAGACGGAGCCGCCGATGCCGCGTCCCACGACCTCGAGGCCGGGATCGGAACAGCCGACCTCCATGCGGAAGGGGAAGCCGCCGATGGTCCGGTTCGGACAGACGACGGAGACGCCGCGGGTCGCGAGCTCGGCGAGCCGACGATCCATCTCCTCGGCGAGCCGCCCGCGGCCCCAGAACCAGAAGCCGCTCCAGGCGACCGCGAGGATCACCACGATACCGAGTACGATCTGCGGCGCCCGACGGCGCTTCGGCGGATGGTCGGTTCCGGTGGTCTCGGTCATGGGTCCACTCTCGATCGGATCGGCGGTCCTTCGAGATAGGCCGCATCGCCGCGGACGTCCACCCGTCGGCGAGACCGCCGTCACGCCCGGCATCGTCTCGACGCCCCGCGTGACGCGCGCCCGGCCGGATCGCGGGCTCACGCCGCGCGTGGCAGATCCCGATCGGCGATCGACGGCGGCACCGGCCCGTGCGGCGCAGCGGCGAGATCCATCCGCGCGCGCCGGAGCGCACCTTCGCCGTCGCCGACGAAATGGACCCAGGCGGGACATCCCGGCTCCGGTCGCAGCCCGACGCGCGCGCCGACGATGCGGCCCGCCGCGTCGACCCGCGGGATCAGGAACAGCGCGTCGCCGGCGATGTCGTCGACGTCGTCGCAACGGGAGAAGACATGCGCGCGGCCCGAGGCGCCGCGCCAGACGAGGAAGCGGTTCGCGAGCCAACCGGCCGGTCCCGCCAGACCGTCGAAGGCCGGCACCCGGCCGAAGGCACGGCCCGAGGAGGCGCGGTCACCTGCCGCCCGATCGACCACCACGAATTCGCGCCGCCGCATCGCGGCACTGCCGACCATCCCGCGCCCGTCCATCGGTCTCTCCGTCCTTGTCAGGAACAAAGATGGAACACTTCGGCGGATCACGCAAGCGGAATCTGGAACGAAGACGGAACGACGCCTCAGACCTTCGGCGCACGGGCGGACCACGCCTCGCCGCCCGGCGGGACCGGCGGCGGGTTCGGCCCGGCGTAGGCTTCGGCGATCAGCCGGTCGGTCGCCGTCTCGATCGCTTCCTGCAGATCGGCGAAGAAGACTTCGCCGTCGCCGCCCGGCGGGATCGGCGGCAGGAACTCGACGACGATCGTACCGGGATGGCGGGTGAAGACGTGGCGCGCCCAATAGAGGCCGGCATTGAGCGCCACCGGCACGACCGGCACGCCGAGCGCCTCGTAGAGATTGACGATGCCGTGCTTGTAGGCCCGCTCGGCGCCGGCCGGCCGGCGCGTGCCCTCGGGATAGATGATCAGCTGACGGCCGCGCGCCACTTCCTCGCGGGCGCGCCGCGACATCTCCACCAGCGCCGTGCGCCCGGCGGCGCGATCGACCGGGATCTGCTCGGCCTTCTTGGCGTACCAGCCGAAGAGCGGGATCGACAGCAGCTCCTTCTTCATCACGTAGACCGGGTCGGCGAAGAGGTCGAGCATCGACACCGTCTCGTAGGTCGAGTGATGCTTGGAGGCGATGATCGCCCCGCCCGGCGGGATGTTCTCCAGCCCGCGCAGCTCGGTGCGGACGCCGCCGATGATCTCCAGCGCCTGCCGGTTGGTCTTCGCCCAGCGCTTGATGCCGGCGAGCATGGCCGAGCGCGGGAAGAAGACGGTCGGCAGCAGCACCAGCATCCACGTCAGCGTGTGGACGTAGAAGAAGGCGTTGAAGACCAGGGACCTGAGAAAGATCGTGACCGGCATGGACGCGCGCACCCGTCTGGAGGGATCAATGCGCCGCCGTTCCGTCGAGCCGCACCACCTGCGTGGCGGTCACCCGCGGCACCGAATGCGCGAACCGAGCCACGATATACTTGACGTACTCGCCGAAGAGAAGCTTCGCCGCCGCCGGATGGCGATACCAGGTGTCGAGATTGAGTTCGGGCCGTGCCACCACGAAGGGCACCTTGCGCACGTTGGGCAGCGCCCGGTCGAGCTCGATCAGCGAACGCGGCATGTGATAGGCGCTGGTGACGACGATCAGGCTGGTGAAACCGTGGGTCTCGACCCAGCGCGCCGCCTCCTCGGCATTGCCGGCGGTCGATTGCGCCATCCGCCCGAGATCGACACAACAGTCGAAGACCTGTCCGCCGACGTCGGCCAACCGCTTGATGTCGGCCGCCCGCGTCTGGGGATGGACGCCGGAGATCAGCAGGCGACGACCCTTGCCGGCGACCAGCAGTTCGATCGCCTCGGTGACGCGGTCGCGCCCGCCGGTCAGCGCCACGATGGCGTCGGCGCGCGGATCGGCCGGCTCCTCCTGCGAGGCGACGGCGAAGGCGAAGACCAGGAAGCCGACGCCGAAGACGACCACCCCGGTCGCGACCGCGAGCCCGATCGCGCGGGCAACCCACGCGACCACCACGCCCGGCGACAGAGTCTCGTTCCAACGCATCGGCTTCGCAGACCCGAGTTTTCCGGCGGCGATCGTCCTCGCCGATCCGGAGCGAATCCATTCGCCGCCGACCATACCAGAATCCGGATCGTTCACCTCGATCCCCAGCATGGCCGGTCCTCACTCCAGGCGGGACAGGTGACCGAGGACGGTGGCGCGCGACGCCACCCCCGTCAGCACCGTGACCAGCACCACCATCGCGGCGATGCCGGCGAGGCCGCCCCAACCGATCGAGAAGCCGCCGAACAGCGCCTGAGCCTGATCGCCGACCGGATCGCCGCGTCCGCCGCCGAAGGCGAAGCCGGCGACGAGGAACAGCGCCAGCGCCGCCGATCCGCCGATGACGCCGCCCTCCAATCCCAGTGCCACGAAATGACGGCGAAATTCGCGCGCGATGAACGTGTCCTCGGCGCCGACGAAATGCAGCACCTCGAGCACCTCGCGATTGGCCGCCATCGCCGCCCGCGTCGCGAAGACGATCGACAGCATCATCGCCACCAGCACCAGCGCCACCACCGCCACGCCGGCGAGCACCACCGCGCCGGCCATGGTGCGCAGCCGCGCCGCCCAGATGGCGTGATCGTCGAGCACCGCGCCCTCGACGTTCTCGGCGAGCTTCTTGGCGAGCCCCGAGAGATCCGCCGTCGCCGGGTCGACCAGTTCGAGCACGACGAGCCGCGGGATCGGCAGCGTCTTGGCGTCGAGCCCCGGTCCGAGCCAGGGCTCGAGCAGCGCCGTGCTCTCCTTCTCGTCGACGAGACGGGCCGAGCGCACCCCCGGCGTCTCGCGCGCCAGCGACAGGGCGCGGGCGAGACGCATCTCCATGCCGACCTCGCCGATCGGCTTCACCTGGATCGTCGCCTCGCGGCTGACGTCGACCTGCCAGTCGCGCGCCGCGGTCCGGACCTGGACCAGCGTCACCACCGCGAGGCAGGTGAGGAAACACATGATCGCCACCACCGAGACCAGCGCACGGCCGGCGACCGAGCGCGGCGGCACCAGCGCGTTGCCGCCCTCCGCCTGCCGCATCGGCTCCCCCCCC
>DBMN01000237.1 GCA_002298965.1 Rhizobiales bacterium UBA697
ACGCCGATGTCGACGAAGGCGCCGAAGGCGGCGACGTTGGTGACGGTGCCTTCCAGCACCATGCCGGGCTTCAGGTCCTCGATCTTCTCGACGCCCTCCGCGAAGACGGCGGTCTTGAAGGCGGGACGCGGGTCGCGGCCGGGCTTCTCCAGTTCGGCGATGATGTCGCGCACGGTGGGCAGACCGAAGGTCTCGTCGATGAACTTGCGCGGATCGAGCGCCTTCAGCGCCGTCGCGTCGCCCATCAGCGCGCGCAGATCGCGACCGCAGTCCTTCACGATGCGCTTGGCGACCGAATAGGCCTCCGGGTGGACGGAGGAGGCATCGAGCGGCTCGTCGCCGTCTCTGATCCGAAGGAAGCCCGCCGCCTGTTCGAAGGTCTTGCGGCCGAGCCGGGCGACGTCGAGCAGCTGCCTGCGATTGCGGAACGGCCCGTTGGCGTCGCGGTGGGCGACGATGGCTTCGGCGAGTGCCGTGCCGAGGCCCGAGACGCGGGCGAGCAGCGACGCCGACGCCGTGTTGAGGTCGACGCCGACGGCGTTCACCGCGTCCTCGACGACCGCGTCGAGCGCGCGGGCGAGGCGGGCCTGATCGACGTCGTGCTGGTACTGGCCGACGCCGATCGCCTTGGGCTCGATCTTGACGAGTTCGGCGAGCGGGTCCTGCAGACGCCGCGCGATCGAGACGGCGCCACGCAGGCTGACGTCGAGATCGGGCATCTCGGCGGCGGCCAGCGCCGAAGCCGAATAGACCGAGGCGCCGGCCTCCGACACCACCACCTTGATCGGCTTGGGCGGGGCCATCTCGCCGATCAGCATCGAGACGAGGCGATCGGTCTCGCGGCTGCCCGTGCCGTTGCCGATGGCGACCAGTTCGACGCGGTGCTTCTGGATCAGATGCTTCAGTGTGGCGATCGTGCCCTGGACGTCCTGCTTCGGCGGGAAGGGATAGACCGTGGTGGTGGCGACCACCTTGGAGGTCGCGTCGACGACCGCCACCTTGACGCCGGTGCGGATGCCGGGATCGAGCCCCAGCGTCGCCCGCGTGCCGGCGGGTGCGGCGAGCAGCAGGTCCTTGAGATTGGCGGCGAAGACGCGGATCGCCTCTTCCTCCGCCTTCTCGCGCATCGTGCCCATCAGCTCGACCGACAGCGACAGCGACAGCTTCACCCGCCAGCACCAGCGCGCCACGTCGAAGAGGAAGGCGTCGGCCTTGGCGAGCACCCGTGCCGCGGTCGGCACGGGGATGGCGAAGGCATCCGCCACGATCTTCTCGACCGGCTTCACCGGATCGGTCGTATCCGCGTCGACCTCGAGTTCGAGGTCGAGCACCTCCTCGTTGCGACCGCGCAGCATGGCGAGCGCGCGATGCGAGGGGACCTCGGCCCAGCGTTCGACGTGGTCGAAATAGTCGGCGAACTTCTCGCCCGCCGCCTCCTTGCCGGCGACGACCTTGGCGCGCAGCCGGGCGCGCGCCTGCATGTGGCCGCGCAGACGGCCGACGAGATCGGCGTTCTCGGCGAACTGCTCGGCGAGAATGTCGCGCGCGCCGTCGAGCGCCGCCTTGACGTCGGCGACCTCGCCGGTGACGAAGCGTTCGGCCAGCGCCTTCGGGTCGACCGAGCGATCGGAGAGGATCGTCTCGGCCAGCGGCCCGAGGCCCCGTTCGCGGGCGATCTCGGCGCGGGTGCGCCGCTTCGGCTTGTAGGGCAGGTAGAGGTCTTCGATCTCGGCCTTGGTCGAGGCGGCGGCGAGACGGGCGGCGAGCGCGTCGTCGAGCTTGCCCTGGGCGCGGATGCTCTCGATGACCGCGGCGCGGCGGGCCTCCATCTCGCGCAGGTAGCCGAGCCGTTCCTCGAGGGTGCGCAGCTGGCCGTCGTCGAGACCGCCGGTCGCCTCTTTCCGGTAGCGCGCGACGAAGGGAACCGTCGAGCCCTCGTCGAGGAGATCGATCGCCGCCTGCGCCTGCTGCGGCCGGCAACCGATCTCGGCGGCGATCGCCGCGGTGATGCGGGTCGCGACGGCGGGGTCGAGGGCACTGGCCATGGTCGGTCTCCTTGTGGTCGGGCAGGGAACTTAAGGCGGACGCCGTCACGAGGCGAGACCCGATCGCCTTTCCCGCACCGTTCTCCACGACGAGGCAGCCCTCGGCCCCGACCGAAGTTCGAGGCGGTGGAGGGTTTCGCTCGCCGGAAGGCCCGGCTATCTTGAGCCGGGAGACGAAGGGGGAGGAGAGCGAAGGGAGGCGCGCCGACCCGGGTCGAACCGATTCGACCGGGCCGCGACGTTCGTCCTTTCGAGCCGTCCCGCGTCCGTTCCGTGGTCCATCACACGAGAAGACGGGGTTCCATGACGAACAAGATCCATCCGAGTGCGGCGTCCGCGCTCGCGGGCGTCGTCGCCGACGGCCAGACGCT
Source organism: Rhizobiales bacterium UBA697 (assembly GCA_002298965.1). GTDB lineage: Bacteria > Pseudomonadota > Alphaproteobacteria > Rhizobiales > Ancalomicrobiaceae > Pinisolibacter. Next base: position 2,417 of record DBMN01000237.1, read on the forward strand.
CGCGGTCGGCGGCTTCGGCCTCTGCGGCATTCCCGAGGCGCTGATCGCCGCGCTGCGCGACACCGGCGTGACGGGCCTCACCTGCGTCTCCAACAACGCCGGCGTCGACGGTTTCGGCCTCGGCCTGCTGCTCGAGACGCGGCAGATCAAGAAGATGATCTCGTCCTACGTCGGCGAGAACAAGCTCTTCGCCCAGCAGTATCTCTCCGGCGAGCTCGAACTCGAGTTCGCCCCGCAGGGCACGCTCGCCGAGCGTCTGCGCGCCGGCGGCGCCGGCATCCCGGCCTTCTTCACCGCGACCGGCGTCGGCACCGTGGTGGCGGACGGCAAGGAAGTGCGCGAGTTCGACGGCCGCAAATACGTGATGGAGCGCGGCATCGTCGCCGACGTGGCGCTGGTCAAGGCCTGGAAGGCCGACGAGGCCGGCAACCTGATCTATCGGAAGACCGCGCGGAACTTCAATCCGATGTGCGCGACCGCCGGCAAGGTGACCATCGCCGAGGTCGAGGAGATCGTGCCGGTCGGCGCCCTCGATCCCGACCAGATCCACACCCCCGGCATCTTCGTGCAGCGCCTCGTGCTGAACGCGACGCCGGAGAAGCGCATCGAACAGCGCACCACGCGCAAGCCCGCCTGAGGAGAGACGCCCCATGCCCTGGACGCGTGACGAAATGGCGGCGCGTGCCGCCCGTGAACTGCAGGACGGGTTCTACGTGAACCTCGGCATCGGCCTGCCGACCCTGGTCGCCAACTACATCCCGGAAGGGATGAACGTGTGGCTGCAGTCGGAGAACGGCCTGCTCGGCATCGGTCCCTTCCCGACCGACGACGAGGTCGACGCCGACCTGATCAACGCCGGCAAGCAGACCGTGACGGCGCTGCCCGGCGCCTCCTTCTTCTCCTCCGCGGACAGTTTCGGCATGATCCGCGGCGGCCACGTCAACCTCGCCATCCTCGGCGCCATGCAGGTGTCGAAGTCGGGCGACCTCGCCAACTGGATGATCCCCGGCTCGATGGTGAAGGGCATGGGCGGCGCGATGGACCTCGTCGCCGGCGTCCAGCGCGTCATCGTGCTGATGGAACACGTCGCCAAGGGCGGCGTGCACAAGATCGTGCCGGAATGCACCCTGCCGCTGACCGGCGAGGGTGTGGTCGACCGTATCGTCACCGATCTCGCGGTGATGGACGTGACCGACAAGGGCCTCAAGGTCGTCGAGATGGCGCCCGGCGTCACCATCTCGGATCTCACCGGCGCCACCGGCGTGCCGCTGGACTTCTCGGACGTCGAGGACTGAGCGGTTCGGCGAGCGACGAATCCATGCGGCGGGCGGCCTTCGGGCCGCCCGTTTCGTCTGTCGCCGGATCGAGCCGGCCGACATGGAATTTCATTCCCCGTCCGACTTGACCGATGTCGAGGCGCGCGGCCGTCGATCCGGCCACTCTTCCCGTCGAGCGAGGGAAGAGCATGCGAGAGAGACGAAACGATCGGTCGCGACCGTCGGCGCGCATCGCGTTCGGCGTTCTCCTCGTGCTCGCCGCCGGCATCGCGATGCCGTGGGCGCATCCGCTCACCCCCATCCGCCTCCAGCAACTGATCGACACCACGCCGACCGGCGGCACGCTGGTGCTCGAGGCCGGCTTTCACGTCGGTCCCGCGGTGGTCGATCGGCCGATGCGGATCGAGGGGCGGGCAGGGGCGATGGTCGACGGGCGGCGCTCGGGCACCATCCTGACGGTCAGGGCCGACGACGTGGCGATCGTCGGGCTGAACTTCACCCGCTCCGGCGACCGCAACGACGGCATCGATGCGGCGATCGCGCTCGAGGGGAAGCGTGCGCTGGTCGAGGGCAACGTGATCGAGGACTGTCTCTACGGCGTCCGCATCCAGCAGTCCGACGCCAACATCGTCCGCCGCAACCGCATCGGCTCGCAGGACCTGCCGGAAGCCCGCCGCGGCGACGGGGTGCGCATCTGGTACTCGACCGGCAATCTGGTCGAGGAGAACGACATCGCGGGCGTGCGCGACGGCGTCGCCGTCCAGGCGGTGGGCAATCGCGTGCGTGCCAATCGGGTGACCGACAGCCGTTACGGCGCGCTGCTCCTCTACGGCGACGGCACCGAGCTCGTCGAGAATCGCTTCTTCGGCAATGCCGTCGGCGTCATGGCGATCGGCTCCAACGACGTGACGATCGCCCGCAACGCCGTCCGCTCGGGCCGCGACGTCGCCGGCCAGGCGATCCTGCTCAAGGATTCCAACCGCATTCGGGTGATCGAGAACGACCTCTTCGCCTCGGCGCGCGGGCTCTATCTCGACGCCTCGCCGACCGATCCGGAGGCCGAGAACGTCTTCCTCGCCAACCGCATCGCCTTCAACGGCACGGCGATCACCTTCCACTCCGACCTCGTCGGCAACCGCTTCGAGGCCAATCGCTTCGACGGCAATCACGCCGACGTCGCGGTGGAGGGCGGCGGCACGGCGCGGCGCGCCGTCTGGCGGGGCAATGCCTGGGACGGTTTCGTCGGCTTCGATCGCGACGGCGACGGGGTCGGCGACACCCCGCACGAGGTCTGGGCGTGGTCGGACGTGCTGTGGATGGACGTGCCGGCCGCCCAGCTCTTCCGGGCGAGCCCGGCGGTGACGCTCGTCGACTTCGTCGAGCGTCTCGCCCCCTTCGTCGAACCGCGTTTGCTGCTGGTCGACGAGGTGCCGAAGATCAGCGGATCCGCAGCAGCTCTTCCGCCGTCTCCGAGTCCAGACCGATCGCGTTGACCCAGCCGCCGACCAGCGCCGCGCGGATCGCCGGCGCCTTGACGGCATGCATGGCGACGCCGAGGCGCAGCGGGATGCGCTGGAGCACGCGGGGGGCGACCGACAGGGTGCGGTCGTCGAATTCGGTCGAGATCAGCTCGCCGCGCGGGCCGAAGAACCAGCCGCAGATCGTGCCGACCGCGCCGGCGGCGGCGATCGCCTCGGTCTTCTCGCCGGGGATGACGCCGTGGCGGAACACCGAGGCGAAGGGCGAGATGGCGCCGATGCCGACCAGCGCCAGATTGGCCCGGCCCATCAGGTCGAAGACGGCGCCGACCGTCGAGGTCGCCTTGAGGTGGGCGGCCGCTTCGGCGCCGTCGACGATCGCCGGCACCGGCAGCTGCCAGGCGCGACCGCCGAGACCGTTGGCGAGCGTGCGGCAGACTTCGCTCGAATGCGACGGGATCTGCGGCGCGCCGACGCCGCCGATCAGCGAGACCACGTCGATGTCGGAGGACTTGGCCCGCCGCGCCGCCGCCGCGACCGCGGCCACCGTGTCGCCGTCCGAGACGCCGACCACCGCGCCGGGCACCATGCGGTCCTCGATCACCCGCGCCACCGCCCGGCCGAGCACGTCTCCGACCGAGGCGCCGCCGGCCCGCGGCTGCACCACCACGGCGAAGTCGAGGCCGTAGCCGTGCACCAGACGCCGTTCCATGGCGAAGTCGCGCAGGCCCGTCGGCGAGATCTGGATCTCGACGAAGCCCAGATCCATCGCCGCCTTCAGGGCGCGGCTGACGGTCGATTCGGAGATGTCGAGAGCGCGCGCGATCTCGTTCTGCGGAAGGCGCTGATCGTAACGCATCTGGGCGATGCGCAGAATCGTTTCGTCGTCTCTTCGATGCCGGGCCATGACGTCTCTGAAGCGTGATGTGAAAGAAATTCGATAACACACGAAATTGCGCCGGCACAGGGGTAAGCACCGCTCGAGGCGCGGCCATTCGCCCTCCCTCGAGGTGACTTACGCACCTCGAGCGGTAGTTCGTTCCGCATTTCGACGATGTCACGAGGGCGAACGCCGGCGCCGGTCGACATGGGCGAGATCGATCACGCGATCGGCGATGGCGATCTCGAAGGTCGCGCCGACGCCGCCCGCCGCCAGTTCGATGGTGCCGCCGTGGGCCCGCACCAGTTCGGCGCAGATGGCGAGCCCGAGCCCGGTGCCGCCCTTGCGCACGCCGCCCTGGAACGGACGGAACAGATTTTCGCGCGCCCGCGCCGGCACGCCCGGTCCGGTGTCGTGGACCGCGAGCGTCACCACCGTCCCCTCGCGCCGGCCGGAGACGACGATGCGGCGGACGACGGCGGGGTCGTCGTCGGCCTCCAGCGCCTGCCGGGCGTTGCGCACCAGATTGAGCAGCACGCGGAAGATCTGGTCGGGATCGGCGTCGATCTCCAGCCCGCGCTCGACGTCGATCAGATAGCGGATGCCGCACTCGTCGCAGCATTCCTCGCCCTCGCGGCAGAGGCCGAGCATCTCGCCGACGTCCTCGGCGAGGCGGCGCACCGAGACGAGGCGTCGGGCCGGCGGCGCCTCGCCGGTGCGGCCGTATTCGAGCACGGCGCTGGAGTAGCCGATGGCGCGGTCGAGGGTGGCGACCAGCTTGGGAACGAAGCGCTGGACGGTGGAATCGGGGATGGCGAGCAGCCGGTCGGTGACGAGCTGCGCCGCGGCGAGCATGTTGCGCAGGTCGTGGTTGATCTTGGAGACGGCCACGCCGAGATCGGCGAGATGCTTCTTCTGCCCGAGCGAGCCGGCGACCTGGGCCTGGAGCGCGGCGAGCCCGCGCTCCGCGTCGCCGATCTCGTCGTCGCGCAGGCTCGGGCGGATGATCCGGTCGAGGTCTTCGGGATCCTCGGCGAAACGCTCCATCGCCCGCGTCATCCGCCCGAGCGGGCGCAGGAACATGTGGCGCAGCACGAAGAAGACGACGGTCGAGACGATCGCCAGCAGGCCGATCGACACCCACAGCACGTTGGTGGCGAAGCGCAGCGTCGCGGCGCGGATCGGCGCCGAGGACATCACGAGGTCGATCACCTCGCCGTTCGGCCCCGGCGCGCCGAGCACCCGCAGCGTGTCCTCCTGATCGTCGAACAACATGTTGATCGCCGCGGCGGACCATTGCAGGACGTCGGGTTTGTCGAGGTCGACGACGGCGTCGATGCGGGCGGGCGGCGTCTCGGAATTGGCGACGAGGCGGCGGACGGCGCCCTGGCGGACGGAGATCACCGAGGCCTTCATCTCGGCGAGCAGGCGGTTCTGCACGCCGCGGTCGAGATCGCTGGTGCCCGACAGCGCGAGCACCACCAGATCGGCCCGACGGATCGCCTCCTGCAGGCGATTGACGCGGAAATGGGCGATGGTCGGGACGAAGACCAGAATCTCGGCGACGACGACGAAGAGCAGCGTCAGGGCGACCAGTTTCGAGGTCAGGCGCATGCCGCCGCGAGCCGGGCGCGCGGCGGCGGTCTTCGCTGTCGTGTCGTCTTCCTCGGCGCGCGCCATGGTCGCCTCGTCCTTCGCGAGCGAACATGCTAGTCTCCCGTCGTGGCGGCGAAAAGGCAGGAAATCGCAGCCGCGGGTCGCGCCCCGCGTTGACAGGATCGCCCTTCGCCACCTATAAGCCCCCTCGACCGGGACACCTGTCCCTTCGGGCCGCGCAAGGGCGCGCGTCCATCGTCGGCGTCACCGTCGTCGGTAGCGGTCGGATTTCGCGCACTCCGCGCGGTGTTCGGCGGCGGAAGGGCTCTCCCAAACCCATCGTGTTCGCCCCCAGGGGCGGGCGAGGCCACTCGAAGTTGAAGGGGGCCGCTCTCGAGGCGGCGACAACCCATGAAGCGCACCTATCAGCCCTCCAAGATCGTGCGTAAGCGCCGCCACGGCTTCCGTACCCGCATGGCCACCGTCGGCGGCCGTCTGGCGATCAACCGTCGTCGCGCCCGCGGCCGCAAGCGTCTCTCGGCCTGATCCGGCCGAGCGGACCGTCCGCGCCCGCCCGCCGCGGCGCGAGGCATCGAGCCTGAGCGCTTCGAGCCGGAGCGCTCGGTGCCGGAGGACCGGGACGCGATGCGCAGATTGAAGAAACGCGCCGAGTTTCTGGCCGTCGCCAAGGGGCAGCGGTCGGCTCGGCGCGGCTTCGTTCTGCAGACCCTCGCGGTCGAAGACGAGAGGGCGGAGCCGCGCTGCGGCTTCACCGTGACCAAGAAGGTGGGCAACGCGGTCGTCCGCAATCGTGTCCGCCGTCGTCTGCGCGAGGCGTTGCGCCTCGAGGCCGACCGCGTGGCCCGGCCGGGCCACGATCACGTCCTGATCGGACGCCGCGAGAGCCTCGAGCTCTCCTTCGCGACGCTGCGCGCCGACCTGGTCGGCGCTTTCGCCCAAGCCCGCAAGACCCTATCCCGCAGAGCTCTCGCCGAGACCTCCGCGCCGGCCGCCTCGGCCGAAACGCCCGCCGCACTTCCTCGCGGCGACGAAACCCCTGGATCCGCCGGATGACCGACAACAAGAACTACATCGTCGCGATCGCGCTCTCGATCATGGTCCTGCTCGGCTGGCAGTATTTCGTCGCCTCGCCGCGCATGGAGGCCCAGCGCCACGAGCAGCAGGCCGCCGAGGCCGCGCGTCAGGCCGCGAACCCGGCCGCCGCCGGCAC